>CAJOOI010000025.1 GCA_905236105.1 uncultured Acholeplasmatales bacterium | reverse complement strand
GATTTAAGAAGAGCAAGAGCTGGTGCAGCTAATATCGTACCTAACTCAACTGGTGCTGCAAAAGCAATCGGTTTAGTTATTCCTGAATTAGCAGGTAAATTAATTGGTTCAGCTCAAAGAGTTCCAGTATTTACTGGTTCAACTACAATCCTTGTTGCAGTTGTTAAAGCTAATGATTTAACAGTTGAACAAGTTAATGCAGCTATGAAAGCTCAAGCTTCTGAATCATTCGGTTATAATGAAGATCCAATCGTTTCATCTGATGTTATCGGTATGAGATTTGGTTCATTATTTGATGCAACTCAAACAATGGTTTCTAAAGTTGGTGAAGGTTGCTACCAAGTTCAAGTTGTTTCTTGGTATGATAATGAAAATTCATATACTAGCCAAATGGTTAGAACAATCAAATACTTTGCTGAATTAAAGTAATTATTTGAAAAAAATTCTTATAAAGCCCGATTTTTTCGGGCTTTATTTTATAAATTTGTGAGGCTATTATGATAAAATTTGATGAAAAATATTTTTTGCAAACTTTAGAAGAATTACTAAATATAGATAGTACAACTTCATTATATGAAGAAATTCAAAAATATATTACAACAAAATTAGATTCTTTAAATGTAGAATATGAAATAACAAATAAAGGTGGTGTTATCGCATCTTTTGGTGGTAAAGCTAATCCATTATGCTTTACAGCCCATGTAGATGATATAGGCTTAATGGTAAGACATATTAATGATAATGGAACATTAAAAGTATGCATGATAGGTGGATTATATCCTGCAAATTGTATGGAAGAAAATGTAAGAATTTATACTAGAAATAATAAAATATATTCTGGTACAATTTGCCATAACCCTTCATCAATTCATGTAACAGAAGATGAAATAAGAAAAACAGTACCTGATTATGGTAAAAATGTTGTAATAGTTTTAGATAATGATGTTAAAAATAAAGATGATGTAAGAAAATTAGGAATAGATGTAGGAGATATTATTGCACTTGATACAAAATTTAAATATGTAAATGGTTATTTAAAATCTAGATTTTTAGATGATAAAGCAAGTGCTGCAATTTTATTTACAGCATTAAAATATTTAAAAGAAAATAATATAAATATAAGAAGAAAAATCTATTTTTATTTTGCGATGTATGAAGAAATTGGACATGGAACTACATATATGCCTAAAGATATAAAAGATATGATAGCTTTAGATATTGCACCTACAGGTTTTAATCAAACATCAGATGAGAAAAAAGTATCAATTTTTGCTAAAGATTCACGTTTCCCTTATCATTATGGTCTTACAACAGAATTAAGAAATGTTGCAATAGATAATAATATCAATTTTGTTATGGATATTTTTACTCCTCATTATGGAACAGATTGTGATCCAAGTATTTCAGCAGGATATGACATAAGACATGCTGCATTTGGTTTTGGTACATCAAACACACATGCCTATGAAAGAACTCATATTGATGGAATAAAAGAAACTTATAAATTACTTTTAGCCTACCTCTTAAAATAATATATAATAGGAATAAATTATGCAATGGATAGATTTTATTAACGAAGAAAAGAAAAAAGAATATTATCATATCTTAAAAGAAAAAGTAGATTATGAATATGAGCATTATTTATGTCATCCAGATTATAAATATATATTTCATGCCTTTAGTTTAACTAAATTTGATGATGTGAAAGTTGTAATATTAGGCCAAGATCCATATCATGAAGTAAATCAAGCTCATGGACTTGCTTTTAGTGTTTTGTGCCCAAAATTACCACCTTCATTAATAAATATATATAAAGAGATGGAAGATGATTTAAAAATAAAAATTAATCAAGATGGTAATCTTGATTATTTGGCTTTACAAGGCGTTTTATTATTAAATACTACTTTAACTGTAAGAGATGGACTAGCTTTTTCTCATAAAGATTTTGGATGGGATATTTTTACTGATAATGTCATCAAAAAATTAAATGAAGAAAATAAACCAATTGTCTTTATTTTATGGGGCGCACCTGCTCAAAAGAAAATTTCATTATTAAATAATCCCAAGCACTTAATAATAAAATCTGCTCATCCTTCCCCACTTTCAGCATATCGTGGTTTTTTTGGAAGTCATCCATTTTCAAAATGTAATGAATTTTTAGAAAAAAATAATATAACTCCAATAAAATGGACTAAATAAAGGAGAAAACGATGTTAACACCTAAACAAAAAGCTTATTTAAAAAGTCTAGCTATTAAAGAAAAATCTAATTTCCAAATCGGAAAAGAAGGCTTAAGTGAAAATTTAATTAATGATTTAATAAATTATATTAATAAATATGAATTATTAAAATTAAATGTTTTAAGAAATTCTGATACAGACTTTGATGAAATAAAAGAAGAATTAAGTAAATATGGCTTTGAATTTGTAGAGAAAAAAGGAAATACCATGGTATTTTATAGGCACTCTAACAAAATTAAAGATCCAATCATTTTACCTACAACAACAAACAAATCTAAAAAGTGAGAAATCTCACTTTTTTTCATATCTAAATTTAAATTAATCTATCATTTTAATATTAGTTTTGCTATAATAAATTAATAATTTATTATAAATTTGGTGATATATATGAAAAGAATGATATTAGTTGATGGTAATTCATTAATGTACAGAGCTTATTATGGTATGAAGACACCTTTAACATCAAAAGGTCTTCCAACTAATGCTATATTAGGCTTTATTAGAATGATGAATTATCTACTTAATCAAAAATATGACAATATTTTAGTTGCATTTGATGCCGGAAAAAAGACATTAAGACATGATCTAATGAAAGATTATAAGGCTGGTCGTCCTCCTATGCCAGATGATTTTAGAGTTCAAATAGCTTATATAAAAGAATTTTTAAATATTGTTAGAGTAAAACAATATGAACAAGAATTATATGAAGCAGATGATATTATCGGTACTATGGCAAAAAAAGCAGAAGATTTAGGATATCATGTTGATATATATTCATCTGATAAAGATTTATTACAGCTAGTAAGTCCTAATGTTACAGTTCATATGAATAAAAAAGGTATGACTGAAATGGATGATTATACACCTGAATCTTTTAAAGAAAGATATAATATCGATTATAAACAATTTATTGATTTAAAGGGCTTAATGGGTGATAAAAGTGATAATTTACCTGGTATTCCTGGAATTGGTGAAGTTAAGGCAGTTAAATTATTAAATACTTATGGCTCAATTGAAAATATGATTGAACATAAAGATGAAATAAAAGGTGCTGACGGAGAAAAAATAAGAAATAATTATGAATCAGCAATTTTATGTAAAAAAATGGCTACTATCATTAGAGATTTTGATATCAAAATTACTCTTGATGATACTAGATATCAAGAACCTAATAAAGAAGGTTTAAAAGAATTTTATAGAACTTTAGAATTTAAAAGCTTATTAAGAGAAATAGAAGATTCTAAATTAACAATAGATGAAGGCTTTAAATATAAAATAATAAATGATTCAAATGATTTAAATCTTGCTTTAGATGATAATACTGCATTTTATATTGAAACATTTGAATATAATTATCATAGATGTCCTATTTTATGTATCGCTTTTGCAAATAAAAACGGTGTATTTGTTCTTGATGGAAAAGATGTTTTAAAATTTAATGAATTAAAAACATTTTTTGAAGATCAAAGAATAAAATATACATATGATATTAAAAAAGATTATGTTCTTTTAAAAAGATTAAATATCATTTTAAAAAATACTTCATTTGATTTATTATTAGGTACATATATTTTAACTTCATCTAATTTAAATGAATTTAAAGATGTAGCTAATTTTTATGATTATATTGATGTTTCATATGATGAAGAAATATATGGAAAAGGTGTGAAAAAAGCTATACCTGATATGAATTTTATATATCAGCATGTAGCTAAAAAAGCTAAATGTATTTTAGAAATAAAAGATGATTGTATCAATAAATTAAAAGAAAATAATCAACTTCATCTTCTTAATGATATAGAAATACCATTATCAATTGTTCTTGCCAAAATGGAATATAATGGCTTTAAAGTTGATTTAGATGAATTATCTAGACAACAAATAGAATTAGAAAAAGAAATTAAAGAGCTTGAAAATAAAATTTATGAACTTGCAGGGCATGAATTTAATGTTTCATCTCCAAAACAATTAGGTACAGTTTTATTTGATGAATTAAACATACCTTATCCAAAAAGAAAAACTGGATCATATTCAACTGATGTTGAAATATTAGAAACAATTAAAAATTTAAATCCAATTGTTGATTATATAATGCGTTATAGAAATAAAACTAAATTATATTCAACATATATTATGGGAATAAAACAAGTTATTTTCCCAGATAATAAAGTTCATACAATCTTCCAACAAGCACTTACATCAACTGGAAGATTATCATCAATTGATCCAAATTTACAAAATATTCCAATAAGAACACCAGAAGGTCATTTAATTAGAAAAATGTTTATACCTGATGATGGTAATATGCTATATTCAATTGATTATTCACAAATAGAATTAAGAGTACTAGCACATATGGCTGGTGTAAAAAAACTAATTGAAGCTTTTAAAAATGATGAAGATATTCATGAAAAAACAGCAAAAGAAATCTTTAAAAAAGATATTATTGATCCAATTGATAGAAGAAGAGCAAAGGCAGTAAATTTTGGTATAGTATATGGTATATCTGCATATGGCCTTGCCCAAGATTTAGGAATAAATAACATTTTAGCTCAAGAATTTATTCAAAAATATTATGAAGCATATCCAGAAATCAATGATTTTATGGCTAAAACAATTGATTTTTGTAAAAATAATGGTTATGTAAAAACAATAGAAAATAGATTTAGATATATTCCAGATATTAATTCTAAAATATATATGCAAAGAGAATTTGCCAAAAGAATGGCAATGAATGCTCCAATTCAAGGTTCTGCAGCAGATATTATGAAAATTGCTATGATAAGAGTTGATAATGCACTTGAGAGATCTAATTTAAAATCTAAAATATTAGTTCAAGTTCATGATGAATTAGTAATTGATGTATATCATGGTGAAGAAGAAATTGTTAAAGAATTAGTTAAAAATGAAATGGAAAGTGCTTATGAACTTAAAGTTCCATTAAGAGCTGATGATTCATTTGGCAAAAACTGGTATGAGGTGAAATAAGATGCTTGATGTAATAAAAAATAGACGTAGTGTAAGAAAATTTGATCTATCTAAAAAAGTATCATATGATACATTAGTTGAATTATGCAAATATGCATCATATGCTCCAACTGCTCGTAACCAAGAAGATAGAGAATATATGATAATTGATGATGAAAAAATAATAAATGAATTATCAGAAGTCAGCAAAGGTAGCCAAATTCTTAAAAATTGTAATACAGTTATTGCAATTTTAGGAAAATCAATTATGGAAGCATCTGTACCAGAAATGGTACCATCAGATCTTGCTGCGGCAACTGAAAACCTACTTTTAGCCGCAACTTCCCTAAAATTAGGCTCATGTTGGGTTGGAATTTATCCTATGGATATGAGAATGATAAAATGCAATCAAATATTAGGCTTAAATAATGGTGTATTTGTCTTTTCTTTGATAGCTATTGGTTATCCAGAAGATGATGATGTTTTTTATGAAAAAGATAAATTTAAATTAGGAGACCTACACCATAATAAATACTAATATTAGGAGTATATTATGCCAGAACTACCAGAAGTTGAAACTGTAAGAAGAGTTTTAAGAAAAGATTTAATTAATCTAAAAATAGTAGATATTAAAATAAAATATAAAAATATAATAAATAATGATTTAAATTATTTTATTGATAATGTTAAAGGAAAAACAATTATTGATATAAATCGTTATGCAAAATTTTTGATTTTTGTTCTTAATGATGGTTTTTTTATATCTCATTTAAGAATGGAAGGCAAATATTTTTATTTAAATAATGATATTGATAATAAACATATCCATGTAATATTTTATCTATCTAATGGTTATAAACTTTATTATCAGGATGTAAGAAAATTTGGTAGGATGGAATATAAAACTAAAGATGAATTATATAAAACAGAACCACTTTCAAAAATTGGTTATGACCCAATTTTAGAAAATGGTTATGATTTAGATAAAATATATAATGAAATACATAATAAAAAAAGGGAAATAAAAACTACTTTACTTGATCAATCAATTATTGCAGGTCTTGGTAATATTTATGTTGATGAAGTATTATTTAAATCAAAAATAAATCCACATAAAGAATCAAATAAAATAACAAAAGAAGAAGTAAATTTATTAATATTGAATACAAAAGATATTCTTAATAATGCTATTATAAATAAAGGTACAACTATTAGATCTTATACATCAAGCTTGGGTGTTATTGGTAATTATCAAAATTATTTATTAGTTCATACCAAAACTAATTGCCCAAACTGTAATAATAAATTAATAGTTGATAAAATTGATGGAAGGTCAACATATTATTGTAAATTATGTCAAAAATTATAGGAATTACTGGTGGAATTGCTAGCGGGAAATCAAATATAATTAGAATAATTAAAGAAAAAGGATATAAAATTATAAATTCTGATCAAATTTATAATGATTTAGTCCAAAAAGGTGGTATAATCTACCAGAATATTTTAAATAATTTTGGTCCTGATTATTTAGATGATGATGGAAATATTGATCGAATAAAATTAGGAAAACTTATTTATAATGATAATAATCAAAGAATAAAATTAAATAATATTACGCACCCAATAATAAAAGATGTAATAAAAAAAGAAATAAAAAAATCAAACGATTCATTAATTTTTGTTGAAATACCGCTTTTATTTGAAGCAAAATTTGAAGATATATGTGATTTTATTATTGTTTCTTATCTACCTAAAGATATACAAATTAAGCGTCTTATGTATCGAGATAATATTGATAAAGAATATGCAATAAAAAAAATAAATTCACAAATGCAATTAGATGAAAAAAAAGAACTTGCAGATTTTATAATTGACACAAGTTCAACATTTAAAAATACAGAAAAACAAGTAATAGAATTATTAGATAAATTAAAGGAGATATAAAATGACTATATTTACTGATGAAAGAAGTCAAGAAGATAATCTTAAAACACATTATTATAAAGCTAGTTATGAGCAAATAAAAAATCTTTATCTAGAATTTTTAAAACAAAATAATTTTACTATAGTATCAGATAATGATGACTATTTTGAAATATATGCTGAAAAAGCTCATATGGAAGTTGTTTCTAAAATCATAATGCAAAATCCAAAAGAAACATCAATTGATTTGCATATAAATGCTGAATTTTTATTTGGTTCAAAAAAGAAAGCTTATAATTTATTATCAGCAATTTATACATATATTGAAAAAAAATATGAATTAAAAGGATTATCACTACATATAGATAAATAAGAGGATATAATATATGGCTACATTTAATGAAAAATCAAAATTTCATATCTATGCCAATTTTACGCTTTCAAGTGATGATAATGGTGTTTTATCTTTATTATATTCACCTTTAATAGGAAGTGATGCCTATCTTTTATATATGGCATTTACTACCCTTCTTGAAAGAAATAATTTGAAGAGTGAAGAATATACGCACGAAAACTTTTTTAAGATGTTTTCATTTAAAACTAAGGCATTTAATTCTGCTAAAGAAAAATTAGAAGGTATAGGACTATTAGTTACATATATGGATAATAATGGTGATTATTTATATATAGTAAATCCACCTCTTACAGCAAGGAATTTCTTAAAAGATGCTACATTAGGTTTATATTTATATTCAAAGCTAGGCGAAGAAGTTTTTAATCAAATTTATAATCATTTTAAAATTGAAAAAATAGATAAAAACAATTTTCAAAATATCACAAAATCATTTGATGATGTTTTTGAATCTATTTTAGTAAGTGATAAAACATATGATAAATTTTCTTATATTTTAGGCAGAAAATTAAACCAAAATATAAAAATAGAACATACTAAATTTGATATGGAATATTTTATAAAAAATATCGATACAGGTTTGCTTGAAACTGGCGTTACATCTAAATTTAAAGAACAAATTATAAATTTGTCTTATGTTTATGGCTTTAATGAAGATGAAATGGTTGGCTTATTTAATGATTCAATAAATAAAACTGGATATTATGATTATAGATTATTAAAGAAAAAAGCAAATAATTTATTCAAATTTAAGCGTAATATGAACGCACCGATCTTAAAACAAAAAGATAAAAATGATTTGGATGCATCTTCATTAATCAATTGGCTTGAAAATGCTCCAGCTAAAGATATTTTAGAATCACAAAATGAAAATTTTTCACCTGCATATTTAGATACAATTAATGATATTTATTCAAATATTGAACTTCCAAGAGGAGTTTTAAATGTAATGATTTTAAAAGTACTAACAGAAAAAGGTGGAGAATTACCTAATTTAAAATATTTTAAAAAGATGAGTGAAACTTGGATTTCAGATAATATTTTCTCAACAGAAGATGCAATAAAATATTCTGTTACAGCAAATATTCCTGATGCAACTAAGCCTAAAAAGCCAAGCGATCCACCATCTGGAAATGGAGGATTTACAGAATTATGATAAAATCAAATATGAAATATAATGAAAATGCTGTAAATGACTTTATAAATAATTTAAA
The DNA here is from genome assembly GCA_905236105.1 of uncultured Acholeplasmatales bacterium. Classification (GTDB taxonomy): domain Bacteria; phylum Bacillota_I; class Bacilli_A; order Acholeplasmatales; family Anaeroplasmataceae; genus Anaeroplasma. The sequence goes on along the minus strand of CAJOOI010000025.1, from coordinate 11,909 downwards.
AAAGATATTTCCAAATGAAGATATAAATGTTTTTAATGCTAATGATTATGATAGATTCTATAATGAAACTAAAAATTGTTTAAAATGTAAAGGCTTAAAATATTGTTTAAATCAAAATAAAGGTTATTTATATAAAAAAAATGAAGCAAATTTTAGTTTAGAAGCATGTAAATATGAAGAACTTAGATTAAAAGAACAAGCTAAATCTGATTTAATTAAAATATTATATTTGCCTGAAAAATTAGCTAATGCAAAAATTGAAGATTTTGAAGTAAATAGCGAAAGTAGAAGAAAAGTATTTTCTCAAATTACTTTAATTTCATCTACTATTTCAAGTGGTGGAAAAATTAAAAAAGGTTTATATTTATATGGTGGTTTTTCAATTGGAAAAACTTATACACTAGCAATAATCGCAAATGAATATTCAAAATTATCATATTCATCACTTCTTATTTATTTTCCTGATTTAGTTTCAGAATTAAAAAATAATTTAGGAACTAGTGAATATGAAAATTTAATAAATATGTTAAAAAGTATTGATGTATTATTAATTGATGATATTGGTAGCGAAAATATGACTCCATGGCTTAGAGATGAAGTGTTAGGTCCAATTATAAATTATCGCCTTATGGAAGAAAAAATAACATATTTATCTTCTAACATTAATCCTAGTGAATTAAAAGATCATATTGCTATTACTAAAGCAAAAGATGATATGTTAAAAGCTGAAAGAATTGTATCTAGACTTACATCTATGGTATATACTGTAGATATGAATGATAGCGGAAAATATAATAGATAAAATTTATCTTGACATTTACAAGTAAATGTAATAAAATAATTTCGTTGCATTATGCACCACATAGAAATGGTTTAAGTGAATCGATAATTCCACCATAATAGTGTGTCTTAAATTTATATGAGGAGGTAATATGACATGTATGCAATCGTAAGTACTGGCGGAAAACAAGTAAAAGTTTCAGTTGGTGATAAAATTTTTGTTGAAAAACTTGATGTTGAAGCAAATTCTGAATATACTTTTGACAAAGTATTATTAGTAGAAGATGAAAAAATTAAAGTAGGTACACCTTTTGTTAAAGGTGCTAAAGTTACAGCAAAAGTTTTAAAACATGGTAGAGGAAAAAAATTAGTTGTTTTCAAATATCGTCCTAAAAAACATTCAGCTTCTAAAAAAGGTCATAGACAAGCTTATACAGCTTTAGAAATCTTAGATATCAAAGCATAATGACTTTTTATTCAGTAAAAAGAAGCAAAAAAGACACAGTTGTTGAAGTTAAAGGTCATGCTGATTATGATGATAAAGGTTATGATATAGTATGTGCCGGAATATCTACAGCAACACTAATGACTGCAAATCTAATATCTAGCTTAAAATATAAATATGAAGTACTTGAAATAATAGTAGAAGATGGATATTTTAGATTACAAGTCTTAAATACAGATAAGGTTTTAAATGCTATCGTAGATAATTTATGTGAAACCTTAGATTCGCTTTGGGAAGAATACCCAAGTTATATTAAAAGAAAATGATTTAGGAGGTAAAAAACATGACTTATAAGTTTAATTTACAATTATTTGCATCTAAAAAAGGTGTTGGTTCAACTAAAAACGGTCGTGATTCAGAAGCTAAACGTTTAGGCGCTAAAGTTGCTGATGGACAAGTTGTTACTGCTGGTTCTATTTTATTCCGCCAAAGAGGAACTAAGTTCTTCCCAGGTGAAAATGTAGGTCGCGGAGGCGATGATACATTATTTGCAAAAACTGCAGGCGTTGTTAGATTTGAACGTAGAGGAAAAACTCAAAAACAAATTTCAGTTTATCCTGCTCAATAATTGCTTAAATTTTGCCCCTTGTGGGCAATTTTTTTTCCAATAAAAAAAGGAGTGATTTAAATGTTTGTAGATCAAGCGAAAATGGAAGTATTTGCCGGCCGTGGTGGTGATGGTATTGTTGCTTATCGAAGAGAATTAAAGATTGAACGTGGTGGTCCTTTTGGAGGTAATGGAGGCAAAGGTGCTGATGTAATTTTTGTCGGTGATGAAGGATTATCTACACTACTTGATTTAAGATATAAAAAAATAATAAAAGGTGAGTCTGGTGAAAATGGTAAGCATAAAGGAATGTATGGAAAAAATGCCTCAAATACATATATTAAAGTACCAGTTGGAACTACAATTTTTGATGATGAAACTAATCAAGTTATAGGTGATATAACAAAACATGATCAAGAAGTTTTAGTAGCAAAAGGCGGAAGAGGTGGAAGAGGTAATCTTGCATTTCAATCAAATACCTTAAAATGCCCAGATTTTGCTGAAAAAGGGTTCGAAGGAGAACATTTTTTTATTCGCTGTGAATTAAGAGTTTTAGCTGATTGTGGACTTGTTGGCTTTCCAAGCGTTGGTAAATCTACTTTAATTTCAAGAGTTTCAAACGCAAGACCTAAAATAGCTGCATATCATTTTACAACTTTAGTACCGAATTTAGGTATGGTGAGATTAGCTGATGGATCTGATTTTGTTATGGCAGACCTACCAGGTATCATAAATGGTGCCCATGAAGGTGTGGGTTTAGGTCTAGATTTTTTAAGACATATTGAAAGATGTAGAGTACTTGTTCATATAATTGATATGTCTGCGATAGATGGTAGAGATCCTTATGAAGATTATCTTGCGATAAATGAAGAATTAAAACAATATAAATTAAATCTTCTTGAACGTCCAACTATTTTAGTCGCAAATAAAATGGATATGCCACAATCTAAAGAAAATTTAAAGAAATTTAAAGAAAAAGTAGATAAAGAAATAATTGAAATTTCAGCTTTAAATAACCAAAATTTAGATAAATTATTATATATGATTAATGATTTACTTAAAAATACAAAAGAATTCTCTTTATTTGAAGAAGAAGAGTATGTAAAAGAATATACTATTAAAGAAGATGCTCCTTATTTCACAATTAAACGCGCAGATGATGGTGTATTTGAAATTGAAGGTGAAGGAATCAAGCGTTTATTTGAAATGACTGATTTTGATTCAGACACTTCAAGATTCCGTTTTGCACGTGAATTACGTAGACATAAAGTTGATGATGCTTTATTAAAATTAGGTGTTAAAAATGGAGATACAGTAAGAATTTTTGAATTTGAATTTGAATTCTATGAATAATCGGAAAATTTAGCATATTTTATAAAAATATTAATTTATTTATAAATTAAAATTGTAAAGGGTAGTAAAAAATGTTATAATTAACTACCAAACAAAATAACGAGGTGTAAATATGGCAAAACCAATAATAGCTTTGATGTATGATTTTGATTCAACATTATCTACTACAGATATGCAAGAATATGATTTTATTAAAAATCTTGAAATGACGCCAAAAGAGTTTTGGCAAGAAGCAGCATTATATACAAAAAAATATGGTGTTGAACGTATTTTAGCTTATATGTATGTAATGGTAAAAAAATGTCGTGAAAAAGGAATTCGTCTTACAGAAAAATATTTAAATGATTGTGGTAAGAATATTGTATTTTTCAAAGGCGTTACTACATGGTTTGATCGTATTAATGAATATGCTAATTCAATAGGTGCCCAAGTAGAACATTATATAATTTCAAGTGGTACATCAGAAATTGTTATGGGCTCTGAAATTGCTAAATATTTTAAGAAGATATATGGATGTAAATTCTTATATGATGATAATGGAGAAGCAATTTGGCCTTCTATGGCAATTAATTATACACTTAAAACTCAATATATTTTTAGAATTGGTAAGGGTGTATTAGATGAATTTGACGATGATAATTTAAATAAACATTCTGAATCAAGAAGAATACCATATGAAAATATGATTTATTTAGGAGATGGACTTACAGATATTCCATGCATGAAATTATTAAGAGAAAAAGGTGGGAAATCTATTGCTTTATATCCATCAGGTAATAAAAAACGTGCTAAACAATTAGTTGAAGATAAAAGAATTAATTATGTAACTGTTGCTGATTATTCACCTAATTCAACTCTAGAAAAAATCATAAAAATGATGATTGATAATATGGTTTCTTATGCAAACTTAAAGGATAGAGAAGAAAAACAAATTGCAGCTTTTAAGAAAATGACTTTAGAGGGTACTAATGAAGATTAATTTTTTAAATAATACAGATACAAATGTTTTTAAATATCAAAGATTAATTAAAAGAGTATTTAAGCAATTTAATATAAATAAATCATTAGATTTAATTTTTGTTACACAAGAAGAAATTAAAAATATAAATAGAGATTTTAGAAATAAAGATAGTGTTACTGATGTTATATCTTTTGCAAATATTGATGACGAAGATAATTATGATAATAAATCATTAGGTTCTATTTTTATTTGTGTTGATAAAGCTTTTATGCAAGCTAAAGAATATAATCATTCTTCTGAAAGAGAATTTTTATTTCTTGCAGTTCATGGCTATTTACATTTATGTGGCTTTGATCATATGACAAAAGAAGATGAGAAAATAATGTTTGCAAAACAAGATGAAATATTACAAAAGGCTGGTGTTTTAAGATGATTAATGAAAAAGAATTAGTAAATAAAGCAATTGAAGGTAGAAAAAATGCGTATACGCCTTATTCAAAATTCAAAGTAGGTGCAGCTATTTTATTAAAAAATGGTGAATACATTTTAGGATGCAATATTGAAAACGCATCATATGGTTTATGCAATTGTGCTGAAAGAACTGCTTTATTTAAAATGGTTTCAGAAGGCTATGACAAAAATGATGTTTTAGCTATGGCTGTAGTTGGCGATACAAAAGACCCAATTAGCCCTTGTGGAGCATGTCGTCAAGTTATGAGTGAATTATTAAAAGCTGATACACCAATTGTTTTAGCTAATCTAAATGGTGATACTAAAACTTTTATCGTATCAGAATTAATGCCATATGCTTTTGATGATAGTGATCTTTAATGCAAAATACTAATTTTAAATCAGGCTTTGTCGCAATTATTGGCAGACCAAATGTAGGTAAATCTAGTTTATTGAATTATTATATTGGTAAAAAAATTGCGATAATGAGCGATAAACCTCAAACAACAAGAAATAAAATATTAGGTATTATGTCAAAAGATGATTATCAAATTGCCTTTACAGATACGCCAGGTATTCATAAAGCTAAAACAGAATTAGGTCAAAGAATGGTTGATGCTTCTTTTAGTGCGACTAAAGATGTTGATTTAATTTTATTTATGACTACACCTTTGAAAGAAGTACTTAAAGGTGATGAAATAATATTAGGAAATCTAAAAAACAAAAAAATACCTGTATTTTTAGTAATTAATAAAACAGATCAATTAAAAAAATTTAATGATATTGATTTAACAATTGCTAAATATATGAATTTATATCCTTTTGAAGGAATTTACCCAATATCTATTAAAGAAGAAAAAAATACTGATGTTTTATTACAAAACATATTAAAATATATTCCTTATGGACCTAAATATTATCCTGATGATATGTTATCAGATCATTCTGAATCATTTTTAGTTTCAGAATTAATAAGAGAAAAAATATTATTATTGACAAAAGAAGAGGTACCTCATTCAATTGCGGTAGTAGTTGATATGGCAAAAGAAGGCGAAAATGATTATTTAGATATTTTTGCTAATATAATTGTTGAAAAAGCTAGCCAAAAAAAGATTATAATTGGCTCTAATGGTGAAATGATAAAAAAGATTAAAGAATCATCTATTAGAGACATAAAAAAATTATTAGATAGAAAAATACATCTTAATTTGTGGGTAAAAATTAAAAAAGATTGGAAAAATAAGCCATCAGAATTAAATTATTTAGGATATAAAAAGGATGAAATCTAATGCAAAATCGAGGATTTATTTATAAAATTATAGATTATAAAGAATCATCTAAAATCATATATGTATATACAAATGAAGGAAAAAAATCATTTAAAGCTTTAGGAATTAATAAAAAAAATAATAAATTAACATCTACATTAATTACATCAAATATTATTGAATTTTCTATAACTAATGGCCAATTTCCTTCATTAATTGATTCTTCAGTTATATATTCTTTTATGAATAAATTAGATAACATAAAAATAATTGATTCTATAAGGATTATTATCGAATTAATAAATCTTATGCCAGATGAAGTTAATCATCAAAGATTTTATAATTTTTTAGAATCAACTTTAACTAATTTAATTATTAATCCTGATAAAATTTTAGCTATATTCTTGATAAAAATATTATATTTATTTGGCATAAATCCTAATTTTACGGAATGCATTAATTGCCATAAAAAAGAAAATCTAATTGAAATTTCAAAATATGGTGGGGCATTATGTTCTAATTGTGGAAATTTCAACAATTATGAAATATGGTATGAATATTATTTTGAAAAAAAAGATATGAAATCATATAAAAATACTGATTTTAATAAATTATTTAAAGAAATAAATGAATATTATCTATATAATTTAAATATAGATTTAAAGATAAAATAGAAGAATTTTTTAAAAATTTTTCTTTTTTTTATCAAAATTTCTTTTTTCAATCGTTTATTATAGTGTAGAGGGAAAAATGGATATCAATAAATTAGCATTTGAATTTAAAAAAGGTAATAATCAAGTATTTGATGAATTATATCAAAAAACACTTCCTATAGTTAAAGCTGCTATCTTTTCATACCTTAATGATATGGAAGATGCAAAAGACTTAATTCAAATTGTTTATTTGAAAGTTTCATCAAATATTAAATCATATACTAGTGGCTCTTTTGAAAACTGGTTATATACTATTGCCAAAAATGCTACTTTAGACCATTTAAAAAAGAAAAAAACTGAAAGAATTGATGAAATAGATACTATATCAGATGAAGTTAAAAATCCAATGCTTAGGATTGCTTTATCTAAATTAGATCCTATTTCAAAAGATATTTTCTTAATGAAAGTTTTACTTAATACCTCAACAAAGCATCTTGCTGAAATTTTTAATTTATCGACTTATGATGTTAATAAATTATATAAAGAAGCAAAAACTAAATTGAAAAAGGAGCTTAAAGATCTATGAAATATTCAAAATTTAAACATGAATTAAAAAATGAATTTAATGATGCTTTTAAGAAAGAAGATGTAATTCAAGAATTAAAATTAAGGCCTAAAAGAAATTATGGCTTCTTGATGCCAGCATTCATATTTGTAGCAGCTATATTTGTCTTTTTTACAGTTATAACAATCAATAATACAGTTGTAAGTGTTCATAATAATAATATCAATAATAAAAATATGGAAAATTATGAATATTTAAATACTAAAGATTTTGTATCTTTAGATAAATTAGATAATATGAATGACATAGATAAAGCTGAATTTTTAAATCATATTTTTCTTGAACCAGAAATATATTATAAAATTTCATATTCGGCTAATGCTACAAGTGATTTAATTATAGAAGGTGATGAAGAAACAGCCGCATTAACACCAAAAGAATCAGGTTCAAAAGATAGTGCGAATTCATATGAAACTAATAACCAAAAAGATGGAGTTATAGAATCTGATATAGCTAAATTTGATGGCAAATATGTATATTATTTATCAAAACAAGGAAATAATAGTTCTCTTATTATATATGATTTAAATGGTAATAAAATAATAGATAAGAAATTAATTGAATTATTTGATTATGAAGCATTAATAAATGATAATACATATTCAATATATTTAAAATCAAATTTATATAGATATTCAAATTATGAATTACAATTATATAATGATAATATCATTATTATGAATAGCTATATGGTTCTTATTTTAAAATTTAATGATAATAAGCTTAAAAAAATATATTCAAATGAATTTTCACATCTACTTGAAACACGCTTAATTGATAATGTGCTGTATATTGTAGGTGCTTATAATTTTACAAATATAGATAAATATTTTTCAAATGAAGTATATTATATTTCAAGTGGTAGATATATAAGCCCTTATCTTTATAAAATAATGAAAATTAATTTAGATAATTATGATATCAAAGTAGCAGATAATATTTCTAATTATACAAATGGAATATTATATATGGATAAGAATTATATTGCTTTATATAATAATACATATTTTGATTTTAAAGCCGAAGATGATACAATTAGTTATGAAAATATCTATTCTTTAGCGCTATTTGATTTGGATTTAAATCCAATTGGTAATTTTAAATTACCTGGTCATATCTTAAATCAATATTCAATTGATATAAAAGATAATTATTTAAGAGTAGTAACAACTAATAATTCTCGTATTGAAAATAAAATTAATTCATTAAGTATATATAATATAGAAACAAAAGAAAAAATATCTTCAATTGATGAAGGTTTAGGTAAAGGCTTAGAAACTGTAAAATCAGTTACATTTAATGATGATTTATGCTATGTTGTTACATTTAGAACAACTGACCCTTTATATGAAATTGATTTATCTGATCCAACTAATCCCAAAATATTATCAGAACTTGAAATGCCAGGATATTCTGAATATTTATATTCATTTAAATTAAATGATAAAGATTATGTATTAGGTGTTGGAAATGATGCACAAAATAAAAAAATAAGCTTATTTGAAGTAAATAATGGTAAAAATATAATCATAGATAATTTTATTATTAGTCATTCTTCATATAGTGATTCTTTATATGAAGAATCTGATTTATATGTTAATTTTATATGGGATTGTTTTAGCTATGGTAAAAAATTCTTTTTCTACAATGATGAAAATAGCCTATATTTTGGAGTTCAATTGTCTTATGAAAATTATTATTTATTTGAAATAAATCCAAAAAATGAAGCTGTTATAGCTGTAAAAGAAGTATTCTATACTGAAATAAATTCAAAATTATTCTTATATAAGGGAGTAATTTATATTCCTACACCTTCAAAATTGATAATAAAAGATTGGTATTAATATTATTTGGAGAATAAGTCATGAAAAAAATCTTTAAATTAGTAATTATAGTTTTAATATTTGTTTTTAGTTTTGCAATAACAAATATTAATACTGTATTTGCTGATACTGGGCCTAAAAGAAGTATAAGTATTAATATAAATGGAGATACTGATGGTTATTATATGACATTATTATCCAAAAATGATAATTTAGGTCCTTGGAGTACAAATAGAAGTCCTAATGATGAAATTGATTTAAAATTTTCATCTTATCATGATAAAGATAATTATTATTATTTATATTATTATGATAAGATTGAAGATAAATATTTTACATGGGGATATTATCCCCCATATACTTTTAAAATATTAATTTATGATTCAATAAATGATAAATTTATTAATAATGATAATATTTATGAAGCTTATGCATTTGAAAGCAATTATATATTAGATATTAATGGCTTAATATTGAATAAAAATATCCAAATAGGATTTCAATTATTGAATTTTTTTCTTAGACTTATTATATGTTTAATTATTGAAATTATTATAGCTTTAATATTTAAAATTAATAAACAAAGATTAATTATAATAACTATAGCTAATGTAATAACCCAAATATTACTTAATTTAGGATTATCTATATTTATCTATTTTAATGGTTTAAGTATTTTTATTATTATTCCACTTTATTTAATTTTTGAAATTGCAGTAACCTTAATAGAATTATTCTTATATATAATGTTTATTCCAAAAATAGAAGAAAAATATAATTTATATAATATAAATAAATCAAAAATTATTGCATATGCATTAACTTCCAATCTAACATCGTTTGTTTTAGGTTATATAATATTAATATTTGTACCTAATATTCATTAAAAATTATTTGACTTTTCATATTATAAATATTAAAATATTTATAGTTTTTTAAAAGCTTTGAATAAGAGGAGTAATTTATTAATTGTTTTAGAGATAATACGGTTGGTGAAAGTATTAAGATTAATAAATGAAGGTAGCTTAGGAGCTTAAATGGTGAAATAATAGTAGCTATTTACGTATATCTTGCGTTAAAAGATTAATGAAGAGCCAAAATTATTTGGAACTTAAGGTGGTACCGCGGAGAAATTCGTCCTTAAAAATTATTTTTTTAAGGACTTTTTTTATGAGAATTGTTACAGATAGACTCATTATAAGATTTTTAACATTAAAAGATACTGATGACTATTTTGAATATGCCAAAAATCCTAATATAGGGCCTAATGCAGGTTGGAAACCAATTGAAAACAGAAAAATAGCCGAAAAAGTTGTTGCTGGTTTAGTTTTTAGAAAAGAAACATATGGTATTATTCTAAGACAAAATGATAAATTAATTGGAACTATTTCGATTTATAATGATACGATTAGAAAATATAAAAAAGCATGTTCAATTGGTTTTTCGGTCAGTGAAGATTATCAAAATATGGGATATGCAACAGAAGCATTAAAAAATCTAATAGATTATATATTTAAATATTTAGATTATGAAATAATTGAAATAGGGCATCATGTAGGAAATTATAAAAGTAAAAGAGTTATAGAAAAATGTGGTTTTTATTATAATGGTAGACTTGATAAATTTAAAGTGCTATATGATGGTACTATAATAGATGCAGATTTTTATTCACTTACAAAAGAAGATTATATGAAAGGAAACAAATAATATGTTAGATCAAAAATATGATTTTAAGAAAACTGAAGATGGAATGTATGATTTTTGGCTTGAAGGTGGTTTCTTTGAAGCTGGTGATAAAACAAAAGAACCATTTACAATTGTAATACCTCCACCTAATGTAACAGGTAAATTGCACATTGGTCATGCCTTTGACAATAGTTTACAAGATATTATTATTAGGCGTAAACGTATGCAAGGCTATGATGCATTATATTTACCAGGCTGTGACCATGCAGGTATTGCAACTCAAGCAAAAATTGATGAAAGATTAAAATCCCAAGGTGTTTCACGTTATGATATAGGACGTGAAGAATTTATGAAAGTTGCATATTCATGGAAAGAAGAATATGCAAATATAATTCATTCTCAATGGAAAGCTTTAGGCTTATCACTTGATTATTCAAGAGAAAGATTCACTTTAGATAAAGGATTAAATGAAGCAGTAAATTATGTTTTTATTTCTTTATACAAAAAAGGATATATTTATCGTGGTGAAAGAATTATTAACTGGGATTGTGAAGCAAAAACAGCCTTATCTAATATTGAAGTTGAACATATTGATACAAAAGGTTATTTTTATTATTTTAAATATCCATTTGTTAATGAAGATGGTGGTTTGATTATCGCAACAACAAGACCTGAAACTATGTTTGCTGACCAAGCTTTAATGGTAAATCCAAAAGATGATAGATATAAAGAGGTAATCGGTAAATTTGTTTATATTCCTGGTACAGATATAAAAATACCAGTTATTGCCGATGAATATGTTGATATCGAATTTGGTACAGGTGTTGTAAAAGTTACACCAGCCCATGATCCAAATGACTTTGAAGTAGGAAAACGCCATAATTTAGCTATGCCATTATGTATGAATGAAGATGGCACTATGAATCATATGGCTCATAAATATGAAGGAATGGATAGATTTTCATGTCGTGAGGCTTTAATTAATGATTTAACAAGTGAAGGCTTATTTATTAAGAAAGAAGAAATCATTCACTCAGTTGGTTTTAGTGAAAGAACTCATGTTATGGTTGAACCTAGATTATCTAAACAATGGTTTGTTGATATGAAGGTTTTAGCAAAACAAGTATTAGATAATAAAGAATACCGTTTCATACCTGATAGATTTAAAGATACATTAGTTAGATGGCTTACTGATATTCAAGATTGGTGTATTTCTCGTCAGCTTTGGTGGGGACATAGAATTCCTGCTTGGTATAAG
>CAJOOI010000024.1 GCA_905236105.1 uncultured Acholeplasmatales bacterium | reverse complement strand
TTAAAACACAAATTAGAGCTACTTCAGTTTTAAGAGATATAGCTCTATCTGGTTATTATGATGCAGATTGGGGCTGGAATTCTAATTTAAGCAAAATTATGCTAAATAATTCTTTAATTAAATTAGAATATGATGATTGTAGTGTATTAACTGAAATGCTAAATAATGGCGGAGAAGCTGATGGTTTTTATAAGCATAATGACGAAGAAATTAGTGGAAATTTAATTACAAAATTTAATAGATTAGGTACAGCTTATTCAACAATTGATAATTCTTATTATAATAAAGAAAATTTAATCACAGAAAATAATGAATTCTTCAAAAATTTATATACATTAACTGAAGATTTATTCATGAATGCTACAGATGATTTAGTTAATAGTATGACTAAAGATATGAAGCAAAATGCTCTTATTGGAATTAATCATCAATTTGATATGTTAATCAATAAAGGTTATGCTTATGTAAAAGAACCAGTAAAAGAAAAGCTTAATCAGTATAAAGAATATATAAATGGTGAATATGTAGCAACTAATGATTCTGAAATAGATACAACAAAAATTTATTATCAAGAAGCTACATATAATGATTATTTATTAATGATAGCACGATTATTTGGATATGAAATATATGAAGATAATACAGATGTTTCTGTTCAAAAATTAAAAGAAAACGTCGAAAAGCTTGCAGCAGCATATTTAGATAAAAAGGATATAGAAAATCGTTTAGCTTGTGATGGTGCAGTTTATACAAATGGTAATTGCTTTATATTACCTTATGTTTATGCTTTAAGACATAAAGATGGTGCTGTTAAAGAATATGATTCAGTATTAGTTACTTGTTTGATTATTAGTGATGATGGTAAAGTATCATTTTGGATTAATGATTTAAATAAAGCTTTAGAGATTACACGCTTAAGTGAAAAACCAGATACTGAAATAAATATATTAACTACATATACACGTTGTGCGTTGTTTGAAACACAAGAAAAAGGCGCTTATTGTATTTCATATCATGATGTTGCTGTTATAGTTTTAGATGGAAAAGAACAAATACTTAAGCATGGTGAAGATATTTTAGGCGTTGATATTGATGATGCTGAATATGCTCAAACATCAAATGGTAAGTTGTGCTTCAAATTATTAACTGAATTATCAGAAGGCGAAAAAATAGATAACGAAAATATTTGGAGTTATGAAGATTTTATTAAAGGTGTTAAAGTTGATGGTAATGAAATTGCACCATTTGATGGAATTTTCAAAGCTTATATTGATTTATATCATGGTGTAATAGATGTATATGATATTGTTGAAGATGAAAATGGTAACTGGCTTGATTTTAAAGTAAGGTATGCTGATGAGATAAAACCAATTATTGCGGTTCAGGGACTTAAAAATGTATCAAATTCATCTGGTGAATTCTTAGTTTATGTTGATATAGTTGATAGCGAAGGATTCAAAATGGATGGTGCTTGGTATTCAACTATTATAGTTATGGATTTTAATTATGAGGTGTAAATATGGTAAAAAAAGCACATAAAAATTCCGAAGGAAAAGGAAAATGGTTATTAATAATATTATTAGGTTCTTTTTTGCTTTCTTGTTTAATTAGTTTACCAATATTTCTTGCATTTAAGCCAACTATCCAACAGGCTTTTGGATATTTACTTTTAGCTAGCTTTATTTCATATAATTTAGGTATTATTTTATTTTCACATAAGATTTCAACGGGTGCTGTTCAAGAAATATTATTTACTTTATGTTGTGGTGCAATGATTTCTTTCTTCATGGGATTTTTAGCCTTTGCATCATATAAAAGTAGATTTAATTTCTCTAATTTTGATTGGTTAGGGCCACTTGAATCTGTTGTTAAATGGGATTGGCTATTCGTGGGCATTTGGTTTGTGGTATTTGTAATATTTATGTTTATTTATTTAACATTTATCAACCGTGATATCATAAGAATGTTCCGTGGTGGAATTTTATTTGGTAGAGGTAAATTAAAAGAAGTAGATGCCAATTTGGAAAATTCACGTTGGATGAATGAAAAAGAAAAGAAGTCTATTTTTAGACCTGTTAAATATAGTGAGCTTGGAGAAACGGCTAAAGATGGAGTCCCTGTTATGGCAACATTAACAGGGCATGATAAAGAATTAGAAATTTTATTTAATTCTCCTTGTCACTCTATTATCATTGGTTCAACTGGTTCAGGTAAAACAACTACCTTCGTTAACCCAATGATTCAATTATTAGGTGCTTCAAAAGCTGGTTCATCAATGATAATGACTGACCCTAAGGGTGAGCTATTCTCATTACATAGTGGCTTTTTACATAGCCGTGGCTATGATGTTAAAGTTATTGATTTAAGAGATACTTATTCATCTTATCGTTGGAATCCACTTGATTCAATTTGGGATCATTATCAAGAATATGCGAATGCACAACACAATGTATTTTTACATCGTGATAGCATTAATGATAATAATTTTCCTTTAGCTGACCCTAAAGAATCTTTTGAAGAAGGAAAAGAATGGTATGTTTTTGATGGAAAAGCATATTCTAATATGGCAAGCTTAAAAAATTCTATTAAAGTTTATAAGAAAAGAACATTTGATGAAGTTTATGAAGATTTAAATGACTTAGTATCAGCTTTAGTACCAGTTGAAAATGAAAAAGATCCAATGTGGGAAAAAGGTGCAAGAGCTATAACACTTGCAACCCTACTTGCGATGCTAGAAGATTCTGAAAATAAGAAATTAGGGATGGTAAAAGAAAAATTTAATTTCTTTAACTTAGCTAAGATTTTACAAAATTCAAATCAAGATTATAAAGAATTAAGAGGCTATTTTAAAGGTAGAAGTCCTTTATCAAAAGCTTTATCACTTTCAAAACAAGTCTGTGATGCAGCTGAATCAACAAGAGCTTCATATATGTCAATCGTATATGAAAAATTAACAATGTTTAACGATTCTGGTATTTGTGCATTAACTTCAGCTTCTGATTTCATACCAGAAAATTTAGCTGATCGTCCAACAGCATTATTCTTAAAAATTCCTGATGAAAAAGATACAAGATATAATCTTGCAGCCATATTTATGCTATCTATTTATAAAGCATTAATTAAGATTGCATCAACTTATGAAGATTTATCTTTACCAAGAAATGTATACTACATCATGGATGAATTTGCCAATATGCCTAAGATTGATAAATTCGATAAGATGATTACCGTAGGTCGTAGCCGTAAGATTTGGTTTAATATGATTATCCAATCATATGCCCAATTAAATAACGTTTATGGCGATAAAGTTGCTGATATCGTTAAAGGTAACTGTGGTATTAAGATGTTTATCGGTTCTAATGATATGGGAACTTGTAAAGAATATAGTGAACTTTGTGGTAATATCACTGTTGCGACAAATTCAACATCTGGTAGTGCAACAAATTCTAAAGATTATAATATTTCAACTCAAATGCAAGTCCGTCCACTTATTTATCCATCAGAATTACAAAGATTAAATAAACCTGGTGATATTGGACATTCAATTGTAGTTACATTTGGTAATTATCCATTAATGACTTATTTTACTCCATCTTTTAAAGTGCCACTTTATAAATTTGGTAAGATGGATACATCTGAATTAAATAATCGTTTATTTGATGAAAAAGAAGCATTTTATGATATTAGCATACGTAATCGTATGATTGAACAAATGATTGAAGAAAAGAAAAATAAAGGTGGAATTACAGAATTAAAATTAAATACTAATGCTCCTGATAATTCTAATGCCTTAAATAATACTATTGCTACTCAAATGGCAGAAGCAAAGCCTCAAGCTCAAGCAGCTGAAAATAATTTTTCTCCTTCTGAAAATGTTAAAGCTGAAATTAAGAATCAAAATGTTCAAGAAGATAATAACAATACTGATTCAACAGATGATACAACAGATACAGCTTCTGGTGGAGTTGCAACTGAAGTAATG
>CAJOOI010000023.1 GCA_905236105.1 uncultured Acholeplasmatales bacterium | reverse complement strand
TTTTTAAATTGAGAGAAGATGATTCTTTAATTCTAGTTGGCGGAGATGGAGCTATTCATTATTTAGCTAATGCTTTACAAAATGTTGATTTTAAATTTAAAATCTTTTTATATAAAGCAGGAACTGGTAATGATTTTGCAAGAGGTCACAAAAAAAGATTTTTTGAAATAACTGATGAAATTAAAAATCTACCATATGTTATTTATTATAATAATTTAGATAGCAATATAAATTATAAAAAAGAATATTTCATTAATGGCATGGGAACAGGTATTGATTCACTAGTTTGTAAAACTCAAAATGATGAAGCAATGAAAAATAAATCATATTTTAAAATTGCTAAATTAGCATTTAAGGTTTTTAAAAAATTTTCTATTGATTTAGAAGTGGATGGAAATAATTATCATTATGATGATGTTTGGTTTTGTGCTGTTCAAAATGGTAAATATTTTGGTGGAGGTATGAAAATAGCTCCTAAAGCTAAAAGAGAAGACGATATTTTAGATATTTATATTATTCATGCACCAAAATTCAAAAAAATAATTTTAGCTTTTCCCTTAATCTTTATTGGTAAACATGTTTGGATAAAAAAGAATGTTTCAAGTCATTTTGGAAAAAATATAATAATAAAAACTAATGATTATAATTTACTTCAAATAGATGGCGAGGCTAGAAATTTTGAAGGAGATATTATAATAAAAAGATATTAAAAATAAATAGGTCTTATAAAGCTTTATATCTTTATTTGATCTATTTTATTTTTGTGGTTAGATTTTGCAAAAAAAACTTTATTTATTAATAAAATGTGGTATAATTTATAAATACTTATAAATTCAAGAAAGGGCTTTCATAAAATGTCAGATAATAATTTACCTTCATTAATCGAATTAATGTTAAAAAAATTAAATATGTCTGATTCTGCATTTAATGTAGCGATGGTTATCATTTCAATTGCAGTAATATTGTTTGGTGGATTTTTAGGAACAAGAATTACAAAAAAATTGAAATTACCTAATGTTACAGCCTACATTATTATTGGTATATTATTAGTACCTATTTGGACAATTATTCCAGGTGCAAAAACTGAAATAAGTGGTATTATTCCTAAAAGTGTTATTAATGGTATGGAATTCTTAACTGAAATTGCATTAGCATTTATAGCTTTTAGTGCAAGTGAATTTTTTAGGATTAAGACTTTAAAAAAAGCTGGTATAAGTGTTATTATTATAACAATATTTGAAGCGGTTGGAGCATCTATTTTAGTATTTTTAGTTTGTAAATTTGCGTTAGGAATTGATACAGCTTTCGCACTAGTATTAGCAGCGCTTGCTTCAGCAACAGCACCTGCATCTACTATTATGACAATTAGACAAACTAAAGCTAAAGGAGAATATGTAGATACATTGCTTCAAGTTGTAGCTTTAGATGATGTTGTATCTTTAGTTTTATATACAGTAGCAATAAGTGTATGTATGGCAATGACAAGTGATGGAAGTGGTAGTGGTATTTCTTTTGAAAGTGTTGGACTTCCAATAATTAAAAACTTTGCTTGTCTTGCGGTAGGATTTGGAATGGGCTTCTTATTAAAGCTTTTAATTCCTAGTAAACGTTCAACTGATAATAGACTTATTATTGTAATTGCGATCATATTCTTATTTTGTGGTATTTGTTCATTATTAGATCAATCTCCATTGTTAGGATGTATGGCAATGGGAATGGTATATATCAATTTAACAGATGATGATAAATTGTTTAAGCAGCTTGCATATTTTTCACCACCAATTATGCTTTGTTTCTTCGTAAGAAGTGGTATGAATTTTAATTTACAATCATTTACAAATATGTCAATGCTTGGCTATGTTCCGCTATTTGTTGTAGCATTAGTATATTTTGTTGTAAGAATTGCAGGAAAATATGGTGGAGCATATGCTGGTTGTGCAGTTACAAAAAAAGAAAAAAGAATCAAAAATTATTTGGGCTTAGGTCTGGTGCCACAGGCTGGCGTTGCAATAGGACTTGCGACCATGGGAGCCCGAATATTTATTGGACAAGGGCATGCTGATTTAGGTAATAATTTAGTTACAATTATTTTAGCTTCAAGTGTATTATATGAATTAGTTGGTCCAGGATTATCAAAATTAGGCTTATATTTATCTAAATCATATACAACTGATATTAATGAAGTTGTACCTGAAGGTAATGTTTCTGTAAATCAAGAACAACTTTCACCTGTTGAGCTTTTAACAAGGCAAATTGAAAAAATACGTCAAGAATATAAAGATGAGGTATTAAGTCCTGAAGAAGAAGCATTCAATGAGGCAATTGATGATTATTATGAAGCCTTAGATTTTGAAGTTGACAAAAATTATGGTAGATTTGTTAATAGAAGGAGAAGATAAAAATGTTATTTGTAGATCCAATTTTAGAATTATTTAAAATTACTGATGTGCCATTTGTTGTTCAAATAATAATTAGATTATTTGTTTCAGTCGTAATTTCTATTATTCTAGGTGTTGAAAGAGCTAATAAACGTCATGCAGCAGGTCTTAGAACATTTATTGTTGTTTCACTTGCTGGTACAGTTAGTGCTTTAATTGATTATTATTTAATTTGTAATTTTAATGTTGTTTTCCCTGCTGTTTCAGTGGCTCTTGGTATAGGTATCGCTATTATTTCAAGCTATACAATTATTTATTCTAGTAAAAACCAACTAAAGGGTTTAACAACTGCAGTTACACTTTGGGCTCAAGCTTTTGTTGGCTTTGCATTTGGCTTTGGCTTATATACTATAGGAGTTATAGCTTCTATTATTTTAATTATCTGTTTAAGTGTTTTACCTAAAGCTGAAATCTATTTAAAAAATAGATCAACGCATTTTGAAATTCATCTTGAATTAAAAAATAAGACAGATTTACCAGAATTCGTTACAGTTATTAGAAATTTAGGATTAAATATCGATGATATTGAATCTAATCCTGCTTATGCTAATTCTGGTTTAAGTGTTTATACAATTTCACTTTCAATTTATAAAAAAGAATTAAAACAATATAAAACACATGAAGAAATTATAGAAGCATTAAAGACTTTACCATATATAAGTTTCATTGAAGAACTAAGTCTATAATTTAGATATTAATTGTAAAGAGGCTGTGATAATAACAGCCTCTTTACATTGTTTAGAGGGATTTTTATATGAAGACAATTACAACAATAAAATCATTATTAAATTCTTTAACTAGGACCCTTAATTTAATCAATCCTGTTTTAGAAAAACATCATCAACAAACTGCATATTTAGCTTATATGTTGGCTGTAGAATTAAAAATTAATCCTGATGAAATAAAAATGATTATTTTTGCATCATTATTACATGATATTGGTTCAATTATAAAAGAAGAACCAGAAGATATTGCAGCTATTGAAAAAAATGCTAAAGAAAATGCTAAAGTAGGTGCTGAATTAATTTATGGCTTTAAAGGAGCAGAAACTATTTCAAAAATAGTATATTATTCTCAAACCCCATGGTCTGAATTGAAAAATCAAGTGTGTGAACATAAAATTTCTTCTGCGATAATTCATCTTGCTGATTATGCATCATCATTAATTATTTATGAAAAGCCAATATTAAATCAAATAAAAAATATAATTTCAGAAGTAGAAAATTTAAAAGATGAATTTTGTGATAAAGCACTTGTGGCATTAAATATTATTTCAAATCGTGAATATATTTGGCTAGATATTAGACACAATCCAGAATTCTTATCATTTTTCATTGATGATTTAGGGGAATTATCGATAGATGAAATAATAGATTTAACAAGATTTATGGCTCGAATCATTGACTATAGAAGTCCATTTACGGCAATGCATTCTGCTGGTGTTGCAGTATCTGCAAAATCACTTTCAGAATTATATGGGATGAGTGAAGAAAAAACAAAAGAAATGCTAATCGCAGGCTATTTACATGATATTGGTAAGTTAAGTGTGCCAAAAGCTATTTTAGAAAAACCAGGTAAATTGACTGAAGAAGAATTTAATATTGTAAAACAACACCCGTATTATACTAGATTAATTTTAATGGATATCGAAGGATTTGATGATATTTCAAATTGGGCAGGCTTCCACCATGAAAAATTGAATGGTAGTGGTTACCCATTTCATTTTGGTGAATCAGTTTTAGATGTTGGTGCAAGAATTATGGCAGTTGCAGATATTTTCTCTGCTTTAACTGAAAAAAGACCATATCGAAAAGAAATGGAAAAAGAAAAAGTTATTGCTATTTTAAAAGAAGCAGTAAATAAAAATGAATTAGATAAAGGAATAGTAGAATTATTAGTTAATAATTATGAACATATTAATAATATTAGAAATGAAGCTTCTAATATTGAAGGAAAAAGATATTTTGAATCTTTTGGAGACAAATAATAAAAGCTAGTATTAATACTAAACTTAAAAAATATTTAAAAGAAAATTCAAGTGATACTTTAATAACAGTATTTAAAGAATTGTCTAAAATTGAAGTCACAAAG
>CAJOOI010000022.1 GCA_905236105.1 uncultured Acholeplasmatales bacterium | reverse complement strand
TCTGAATATGATTCAATATGGAAGCTTATTCTTTGGCCTTCTTTTTTTATTAATTTGAATTTATAAATATGATTAATTAAAATATTATTTTCTTCTTCTTTACTAATTTTTAAATTATATTGTGTTTTATCTTTAGTTTGGCAAACAATATTACATAAACCATCAGATGACATTTTAGATAATACACAAGCTATAAGTTCCATATTTTCTTTTCCTTTCTTAAAATATATATACCAACTTTATCAAGTATATATTTATCTTTTTTTATCATACATTTACATCTTGCATCAAAAATCATTTCGTAGCCTTCAAACTTAACATTTTGTTCTGCATCATTATTTTTAATAACTAATAATAAATTATATTTTTCATCTTCTAACAATAATAAAGGTAAATTTTCTCTTTTTAAACCATCAAGAGGATGAACATATTGATTTATTTGTTTATAAGAATTAAATCTTAATGATTTATATTCTTTTCTAATAGAAATTAAATCTCTTACTGTATTAACAATATCAATATATTTATTTCTTCTTGTATAATCAATCTTATTGATTATATCTTTAGCATTATAAGAATTTTCAACACCTTCTTTAGTCCTTAAAAATTCTTCTCCTGCATGAATAAATGGCACACCTTCAGATAATAATACTACCTCAAGTGAAAAAATTGCTGCAGGTATAATTTGTTCAGCCTTCAATCCTAATTTATATTTACCATAATCATAAAAAGTATAATTATCATGACATTCAACATAATTTATTGATTGGAATGGCTCATCAAATTTATAATAATCGATACAAGAACCCATCATTAAATTTAAAATATCATAACTGTTTTTATCTCCGCCATATGCAAACCCTGGTGTCTTACTCCAGTTATTTCCTTTGATATAGTCTCTAAATTTATCATTGAAAAATCCATAGCCAGGTATCATTTTATAATTATATGAATGTGGTCTTAATTCATCTGGTAGTGGGTTTGCCATATTCCAGCCTTCACCATAAACAATAATTGTATCATCTACTTCTTTAAGCAAATTTAAAGAATTATTCATAGTACCAATATCTAAAAGCCCCATCAAATCAAAGCGATAACCAGAAACCCCAAAATAAACTGCATAATAATGAAGTACATCAGCAATAAATCTAGATGCCATATAGCGTTCAGATGCAATGACATTACCACAGCCTGATGCATTACAATAAGACCCATCTTCTTCCATTCTAAAATAATAGCCTGGAACTAAATTTTCAAACGGGAAAGTATTAACATGATATACATGATTAAATACTACATCCATAACTACTCTAAGCCCACGCTTATGAGCTTCATCAATTAAATCAATTAATTCATTTAATCTTGAATATGGATCATCTGGATTTTTAGAATACCATCCACTTGGAATAAAGAATTGTTCTGGATTATAGCCCCAATTATAAAATTTATTTTTCTTTTTATTATCAACTCCACCAAATTCATATGTTGGCATAAGTTGTAGATGAGTTACACCTAATGATGCAATATAATCAAGTCCACGTTTTTCCCCATTTTCATCAATTCTATCATCTACCATTCCCAAATATGTGCCTTTTTTGTCATCTTTGGCTGAATAAGTAAAATCTCTAATTGATGCTTCATAAATTACAGCATCTGTATAATTGCCTGAAAATTTAGGCTTTTTATATTTAGGTTTATGTAAATTTTGTAAATCAATGACATAATTATATCTTTGATCTGCGGTAGTAGATAAACCATATGGATCATTAATTCTTACAAATTCATCAAATACACGTACAAAATAAATATATTTAGCATATTCTAAATCGCCTTCTACATCTATTTCCCATAAGCCTTTATCTTTAGGATTTAAATCATAAATAATAATATCTTTATCTTTAACAACTTCAAGCTTTATCTCTTTAGCAACAGGAGACCAAATTCTAAAAGTAGTATATTCATAATGATATTCAATTCCTAAAGGGCCTTTATATCTAAATCTATTTTCAAATTCATAACTACGAATAATAGCACCACTTCTAAGTGGTGTTCTATTATTTAATTCATCATAAACAAAATAATCCTTATTTAAAGAAATAAGTGGAATAAATCTAACTATATATTTATAAAAATCATAATCTTCATGGACATTAATGATATCAAATTCCATTTTATTACCATTAATATCAATAAAGAATTGTTTATCTTCATCATATATCTTTTTATTAATTAATATTGTTATTTCATTAAATGAATCAATATAAGCAAGTATCTTTTCTTTCATATTTTCATCCTTAATACATATTCTTTAATTTCTTCTTTATTATTATTTAAATTGTTATTTAATATTTCTTTTATTACATTATTAATAACAATACTTCTATTTTCAGGAGAAATTAAATCTGATATTTCTTTTTTTGTTAAAGCAAGCTCTTTATCATTTTTTATTATTAATGAATCAAATAAATTATTAATTTTTAATTCATCATAACCCATAAATTTAAATATAAATAATAATTCATCTTTATTCTTATAATATTTATATAAAACCATTTTATCAAAATTATTATCTATTATATCTTGATAAGCTACTATTCTTTTCTTTTCATCTTTATTTATTTGTGGTGGATATTCTTTATATTTTTGAAAATAGGCTAAAACTAATTCATATTCTGAATAATCGTTTTTTGAAACATTAAGCCATTTTTCATATGGCTTAATAAAACAAAATAAATCATTATTATTAATATAATTTAGTAATTTATCATTTTTTACACGTACTAATTTTAAAAAATATTCATATAATCTTTCATTAGATAATTCTTTTAATAATTCTTTTGATGAAATAATAGCCTTATTAGTTTCATTATCAAATTCAAAATCTAATTTAGCATATAAATATAAACCTCTTAAAATCCTAAGTGCATCATCATTAAATCTTTTATTTGGATTTCCAATTGTTTTAATCCTTTTTTCTTTTAAATCTTTAAGTCCATCAAATTTATCAATAATATTATTATTTTTATCTAATAATAAAGCATTAATTGTAAAATCTCTTCTATTTAAATCATCATCTAAATTTAAAGTGTATTCTACTTTAGGATGACGATGATTGATATATAATAATTCTTTTCTAAAATTTGTTATTTCAAATGATGAATCTAAAAAATTTATAGTTAAACTCAAATATTTAGAACCATTATCAACAACATCAAAATGCTTTTTTACTTCATCCATCGGCATAGTTGATGTAATATCAACATCATTTACATCAAGTCCAAGTAAATGATCTCTAATAGCTCCACCTACTATATATGCTTCATATCCATATTCAGTTATTAAATTTATTAATTTAATTCCTTTTTCTAAAATCGTCATTTATAAGCACCTTTAAAATTATACCAAATTTATCTATTTAAGTCCACAAGAAAAGGAAGCCCTAAATTAGAGCTTCCTTAAAGAAACCTATATAATTTCCTTCATTTGAAATATCTAAAATTTTATAGTTTCTTTATAGAATTGATTTTCTATAAATGTTGAATTCTGTATCTTCACTTGTTCCTTCAAATTCAATTGGAAAATCTGTTTCTGTTATTTCTTCTGTACATTCACTATCTAAATAAAATTTATAATCATAACCATAGTTTAACAATTGTTCATAACTAATACTTACTTTTCCAAATTGGTTAAATACAAGTTGCCAAGAATTATCAGAATTAAAATCTTTCAAATAAACATTTATAGCAGCAATTGGTTTACCATATAAATATACAATATGCTCTGTTGCACTAAAGATATCTTTTTCGTTAAACTCAACTTCCATCGTAAAATCAGGGTCTAAGTACCATTCAAATGGTTGACCATAGTCATTGTTGGCTCTTACGTTTTCTAATTGAGATTTAGTTATATTATTTCTATAAGCAATAGTAGAATTTGAATTATCATACATTAATACAATCCATTTATAAATATTATTATAGATTAATGTTGGGTGGTCTGAATCATTTTGCCCATAATAATTTTCGCCCCAATTACTTGGATTATTATCAGTATTATTAGAGATAACCACACCATATTGCCAAATTTTAACACCACCATAGCCAATATAATTTACCGTAGATGGAATTTCTAAAACATTCAAACTATTACAATATCCGAACGCCCAATCAGCAATATATGTTAATCCTTCAGGTAGTTTTATAGTTTTTATTCCAGAATTATAGAATGCAAATGAGCCTATATATGTAAGATTATTAGAAAGGACAACTTCTTTTAAGCCATAACAATATTGGAATGTGTTGTATTCTATTCTTGTTACTCCTGAAGGAATTTCAATTGAACGAATGTTTCTACATTCATAGAATGCATTATTACCAATATGAGTTAACGAATTAGGTAATTCCACATTAGTTAAATTATAACATCTATAGAATGCTCTATCTCCAATTGATTTAAGATTATCATTTAATTCAATACCAGTTAAATTATTACAATTACTAAATGCTTGAGCACCAATTGATGTAACAGTGTTAGGTAACTTAATTGTTTTAATTGTTGTATTTCCTGAAAATGCTTGTGGACCAATTCCGACTAAATTTGTCATTGAAGACCAGTCTAAATCTTCTTCAAAGCCATAATAACTTGTAATAACTATATTATCATTAACAGTGTAATAATAGAAATTATTTATCTCATCTTCTTCTTCAACAACTTTTACAAGTTTTGGATAAATAGTTATATTATCATTTATAACATAAGGGAATGATATCTTATCTTTATAGTTTAATGATTTATACCATCCTTCTACATAATTACCTTCAAAACTTAAAACTGGTTCGTCAATATTAAATGGAACAGTTCCTCTTACTAACTCAGTCTCAGAATTTCCATTTTTATACCATACTATAGCTGTCTTTTCTACTTTTGCATATAGTAAAGTAATATTTTGTGAAGCAGCAAATGGGAATGTAACTTCATTATTATAACCTTCATCTAAATACCAACCACTTATAGTTGAATTATTATAAAGATTAAATAATGGGGCACTATTAATTGAATCTAAATATAATGTTAATCCATTGTTGGAATATTCTGCTTCAACAATTAACAATATTGCTTTAAGATCATTATAATTATAAATTACATTATTATAATCAGTAAAATTATCAACCCATTTGTCAAAATTTTCTTCTCTATTTACCACAACATATCCATAGCGATTAAGATTGAAAGCCCACGATCCAACCGTCTCAACACTTGCTGGAATTTCTAATAATCTAGCTTTAATATTAGCGAAAGCATCACTATCAACATCTTTTAACCCATCATTTAAAACTACTTGTTTTAATTGTGAATTTCTAAAAGCAGCGTATCCAATCTTAACTACAGATGATGGTATTTCAATTCTTTCAATTGAAGAAGATTCAAAAGCATTAGCTCCTATTTCATTAACTGTAATTGGTATTATTACTTCTTTTATAACAGAATTCCCATAGAAAGCATTATTACCAATCTTATTTAAGCCGTCAATTACACTTAAATCAACTATTTCATTAGTTCCAGAATAGCCAGTTACTATCTTTTCACCTTTTTGATTTATGTAATAATCTAAGCCATTAAGTGTATAGCTTTCCATTCTAACCCATTTAACATAGAATGATACATCGTTATTTGTTGTAAACGGGAAATCAACAGGTGTATTCCAATCACTGTCTAAATACCATTGGGCATAAGCATCATTCATCGTCATATCTGGTGCTTCATTAATAGTCAGTGGAGCATAACCACTTCTTAAACCCCATTGAGAATTATCATTATAATACCAAACATTTACATATTTTTTTAGTTTAGCATAAATATTTGTTATATGAGATGTAGCTACAAATGGAAATTCAACTTCTTGTGAGAAATCTTTATCTAAATACCAACCTTCAATTACTGAATTATTATAAACATTAATAACTGGATAAGTTGTTATTTCATTCTCATATAAAGTTTTTGTAATCGAATCATAATTCTCATCAATATTTAATAATACATAATTCTTCCCATCTTCATAAATTACTTTTGGAGAATTAGATGTATCCCAGCTATAACAATAGAAATACTCATTCCAACCTTGAGGTTTCCTTTCGGCTTGAACCAATAGTTTGCCATCAATGCTTGTTCTAAATGCTGATTCTTCTGCTGTTTCAACTGATCTTGGAATAACTAATAATTTAACATTAATGCTTGAAAAAGCACCAGCACCAACATACTTCAAGCCTTCATTTAGTTTTATGTTGTTTAAGCCATAATTATCTGCAAAAGCATAATTACCTATTTTTTCAACACTTGCAGGCATTTCTAAACTTCTACTACTTAATGACCCTAATGCATTAGCAAATGCATATGTTCCTATTATCTTAAGTGTAGATGGAAGCGATAATTCATGTATGTTATAGCATTGATAGAATGCATAATCACCAATAGTAGTAACCCCCTCAGGAATGATTACTTTATTAATGTACCTGTTATTTCTAAATATATTATTTCCAACTGATGTTACAACTACACCTTCAATATTAAAGTCAACTACAGATTTTTCATAATCTTTAGTTAATCCAATAATTGATGCTTGGTTATTGATATCAAGAACATATTTAAAGTCTTCTCCATCAACTATACCAACAATACCAAAAATCATTCTTGATGAAACACTAGAATCATATCCTTGTTTAGAAATATTAGATTTTGAATAAATCGTTGTAAAATCACTAAATGCATATTTCCCAATTATTCTAACACTATCCGGTAAAACGACATAAGGAATTGAATAATTTTGAAATGCAAATTTTGATATTTCTACTAAAGGTCCTTCTTCAAATTCAAATGATGATAACTCATTAGATAAACCTTTTAATATGATTACTTCGTCATCATTGGTGATAATATAATTAAATTTATCATTAGTTTTTAGTTCTTTAACATTAAAATAAACGTTTATAGATGCATCATCATTAAATGTTAATTGCCAGCCGATAGGTTTAGAAGATAAATTAGTATAAATCACAACATCATTATCATCATTAAATGATCTATTGATTGTTTTAACAGAAGATGGAATGAAGTATGTAACAACATTACCATAATGTGTTTGACGATAAAAAGCAAGATTACCAATCTTTATTAATCTATTTGGTAAATTAACATTAAATAATCTATTTGCATTGTAGAATGCTTCATTTCCTATTTCTTTCAAATTACTTGATAACACTAAATCTGTTAAGTTTTCGCAATTATAGAAAGTATTGTTTCTAATAACATCTAATTTGTCATTCATCACTACTGATTTTAATTGGTAATTGTTAGCAAATGCATATTCTCCAACATATTCTAAACTAATAGGGAAAGTAATATCTGTTAATTGAGTATTGTAGAATGCATAACTACCAATTTTTTTCAATTCATTATTCAATACAATTGTCTTAATTTGGCTTCTTGAAAATACAGAATTTGCAATTTCTGTTACCTTATAATTAAGATTGGTTAAATCTATACTAATTAAATTAGGATTTAACAATTCAACAATTGTAACAGTGCCATCATTATAAATCAAATATTTAAATAATTCATCTGATGCAATATTCTCAATACCAGCATATACATTCTTATTAATAATAGCAAATCTTGAATCACCATAAGCTATATATTTAACATTATTCTCAAAATCCATTTCAATTTGATATGGTAAATCTTCAGCATCGAATTTAATTGATTCCATTAGATTTTCTACTTTTGAAAATTTAGCTTTAATTAACGCATTATCATCATTTGTTTGAGCATATGTACACACAACATCAAAAGGATTATTTTCAGCAGTGAATGTTTTAACTCTATTAAATGAATCATATTTAAACCATATATTATTATAATATTCTTCATATTCCTTTGGTACATATATATTAGGTCCACTATCGCCCCATAATACATCTTGAATAGGATTAACTAATTTCCCTTGGAAATATGTAGCTTTTGAAGGAATTGAATTACCATATGCCTTAAAGTTAACTGTATTAGTATAATAAACAGTTATATGTTTTCTACACTCATCATAATCTAAATTTCCATCAGCATTAGTTATAAGATTTCTTATAGCTTCATATTCAACTCCAAAAACAGGTAATCCATTATAATAACCGCCAATAACCAATTCAACATCAGTTCCAAATGGTACATTAAATGATGTAACTATATATCCTTTAATTATTTCATTAGATGAATAAGATATAACTCTATATTCATATGTGTAATTAGTATTTGCAATTGTATATCTTTCCCATTTAGCATATAAATCAAATTTATCATCAGACTTATATGGGAATGTTATTGCATCGCCTGAAAATTCTTCATTATCATACCAAGATACAATATATCCTTCACGTTTAACATCTAATTTTGTTACTGCAATACCACTTTCAATTATATCAGAAATCTCGCAATTAGTATGTATATGATATTCATGATCAACTAGTTCATCTGTTATATATAGTGCTCCCGCATTAGAAGTATCGCCAATATAAATTGGATAACTAATATTTCCGT
The DNA here is from genome assembly GCA_905236105.1 of uncultured Acholeplasmatales bacterium. Lineage (GTDB taxonomy): Bacteria > Bacillota_I > Bacilli_A > Acholeplasmatales > Anaeroplasmataceae > Anaeroplasma. The sequence goes on along the minus strand of CAJOOI010000022.1, from coordinate 7,163 downwards.
TTATTGATAAATAAGAATTACCAAATGCTAATGAAGCTAATTCTGCAACTCCATAAGTGATTGTATTTGCTTGTGATAATACTCCATCAGGTCTAAAATAGAAAGAATTTTGATCAGTTACCAATGCACCGTTAAGATTAGAAATACCACCTGTATTATCAGTTGTTCCTTCTACTTGTGTTAACGAGATAACTAAATTATTAACAAAATTATTTGTAGAAATTGCAAATCCAATAGAATTCCAACTGTTTAAATTTCCTAAAATATTAGATACACCTGTTACAACACCTTTTGGTGCTGAAACTTCTATAAGGCCTGAGACTGTAGAGTCATAAACTCTACCTTTTGATGCACTAATACCAGCAACACTTACAGTTCCTTTTGTCTTTATAGAAATATAGATGTTTTCTAAATTTAAATTAAATATAATACCTCTAAATTCTTTAAATAATCCATAATATTGGCTATCCGTTGATTCATCATTAATAACTGTGGTTAAATTTTTAATAGTGTGTCCATTACCATCAAATACACCACCAGCAATGATGCCACTCCATCTTTCATTTTTTAAATCCAAATCATTATCTAATATATAATATTTATAATATGATGGTGAATTATTACTCCATTCTGAAGATACGTTCGTACCACTGCTTATTTCAAGTAATTCATCAACAGTTTTTATGTGAACTGTACTATCATATAAAGATAATCTAGAATGCTTTGAAGGTAAATTAAGCGTTCGTTCAACATCACCAATACCATATGTAAGTGAAACTAATACTAAATCATAAAAATCTCTATCATATTGATAATTGTTATTTTCTACACCACGTTCCTTGATTAGGATATGATTATTATCAATCAATTCAAAGTTTGTAATAGTGGTAGTAGGATTTGTTGCTTGCTCATAAAAATCTGATCTATAAGTTATTGATTTAATCTCATAACCAGTAGGATTATTGATTTCTAATATTCTCATAGGGGAAGATGAGTATGTTTCATAGTTTGTATCACTAATAGCAAAATAATCAACTATTTCAAGTTCACCCATTACAATAATGTCTTCGTAATATTCTGTAGTTAAGGAATCTTGTAATTTTACACCTGCTGATTCATATTCATAGCCAGTAACTTCTACGGTATAATAACCACCTTCAGTTTCAGGAATGAATTTAATAATTACATTTTCTTTTTGAGCAATGTTATTTAAAACTGGGCAAAATTGATTTGAAATAAAAATACCTGTAACTTTTAAATTATTCGGATTATCTAAAGAAATTCTAACTTGAACTTCTTCACCAACACTTGGATTTTCATTATTTAATACTTGAAGGCCAGTAACAAATAATTTTGAACCACTAGTGCCATATTTTATAACAACTTTATCTTCTTGTTCGCCCTTACCATCATTCATATCATATTTATATGTAGTTACAATTGAATAGAATGATTCAAGTTCAAGGTTTTCAAATCTTCTTACAGTTAAATCTTCAAGTGATTGAACAAGTTCTCCATTTGCATCAAATAATTCAATTGCAGTAATACTTGATAAATTTTCTTTATCAACAACAGAAATATCAAATTCTATGAAATCTGTTCCAGCAAGCATCTTATTTGTAGAATAAGAATATAATATATCATCTCTCTTTAAAGTTGAAACAAATTGTGATACCACATATTCTTTTACGCCTTCTCCATCATTCATGTCATATTTATGATAAACTACAATTTCATATTTATTGTTTGAATATAGACCATCTACTATTAAATCATTTTCTAAATCTTCAATAGTCTTAACTAATGTTGTTCCAAGTTTAACTTCAAGCTTATCAATTGTTAAAATATTACTTGGATCTACTTTTGTTAGGCCCACAGCAAATGAAGAATATGTAACATCTAGTCCTACAACCCTAACAACAGGTTTATTTTTTTCTAAAGTCTTAATAGGTTTATCAACAATTATTTCTTGTACTCCATTTAAATCCGATAAGTCATACTCATATACAACTTTTACTAGGTATTCTTTATTTGAAAGAAGACCATCAATAGTCATCAATTCTCCACCATTTACTTCTTTTACGATCTCACCATCAAGCAATACTTCTGCTTTTTTAACTTTTCCTGCTTGATCAGGATCTTTTGCTATTGGTACTATTTCATAACCATCTTCAGTTGCAGTGACATTTGCAGTAAAAGTTGGTGTTTGTTTTGAAGTTGAAACCTCAAGTTCAAATGTAGCAAGTTGGCTACCATTACCATCATCTAAGTCATATTCATAACCTATTTCTATGGCATATTTAGTATTTGGATTTAAACCAGTAAATATACGACCAACTGAATCATTTAATTGAGTTACAAATGTTTTACCTTCCACCTTGAATAGTCTTAAACTATTTAATCTTCCTACTACGTTAGGGTCTGTAATAATCAAATCAAATTGAATCGAATTTTCTGTTATAGAAAATGGTTTAATTTCCACTTTTGGTGCAGCTTTAGATGTTGAGAAAGGAACAACTTTTTCTCCTTCTTGTGTACCATTACCATCATTTAAGTCATAACTATAAATAAATCTTAAAGTATAATTTGCATTTCTATTTAAGTTTTCAATTAGTTTTTCTTCATATGAAACAACGGCAACAAATTCACCTTTATTGTCGTATAATTTAATTGTTTGTAAATCTAATAAATTTTCTTCATCATCTTTAAATACATTAAATTCTACTGAAGATTCATATACTTTAATAGTTGCATTAACTGTAGGAACTTTATGAGCTAAAGTTTTAACCTTAAGTGTATCTCTATAAGTTAATTCTTCACCTAAAATTGTAATATTATAATAAATTCTTAATTCATATTCAGTATTAGATAATAAATTATCAAATTTTAAATGATCTTTATCAGTTTTAGCAATTGCTTCACCATCTAATAATAAATAAATATCACCTACAATTACATCTTTATTAATTATCTTATAATCAAAATCAATTGAATCATAATTCGCATTAATTGATGAAAATTTAACAAATAAGCTAGTATTTACATCTTTTTTAAGAAGTAAATGAGTTGAATAACCATCTTTATCTAATCTATCGTAGTTTGCAACTACCATATATTGATAATTTTTACCCATTTCAAGGTTATTAACTCTAAATGTATTTGTTCCTTTTTGTAGTGCTTGTTCTAATAATATTTTTTCACCATCAGTAAAATATAATGTTGCATCTTGTTTTTCGTAATTTACTAAATTATTAGGATCACTCACAAAAATTGTTGCTTCATAACTATTTAAATCTAATGCTTCATTTGCTACTGATGCAGAAACATTTTTATCATATGCAACTGATAATTTTACAGTTTGTTCGCCATCAATAATCGCATCTCTAATTTGATTATCAACATCAGAAACATATTTAATTTCATCTATTGTATATTCTTTAATTCCTGGAACATCTCCACTTTGAACTTTTACAACTATAAGTTCTGATGTAGAACCTTCTTCAAATTGGAAAGATTGATAGAATGTTCCATTTAATTTAAATCTTAATATTGCAAAAGAGTTAGGGTTAGAAATACTAACACTAACATATACATCCTGATTTATTTCAGCATAAAAAGGAGTGACATTGCCACCTTGTTTTACACTAATTTCAGGTAATAGATTATCTTCTATTTCTGCATTTTCAGGAGTTTCAGGCATATCGTCTTTTGGAAGTTCGATAGCTTGTTTATCATCTTCTTTAGGTTCATCTTGAGAATCTTCATTCTCTTGATTAGTTGGAACGTTTTCATTTTCTTCGCCTATAGAAGGATTTTCTTTAGGTTCTTCACCTTCGCTATTATCACCAGTATTATCATTATTTTCTTCTACTGGTTTTTCTTCTTTTTCTCCATCATTTTCTTCTTTCTCATCTAGCAACTGAGATTTATTCCATAAAGCTCTTAGTGTTGCTGGATCTTTTAGTGGTGATTTTTCTGAAATCGCAAGTCCACTAAATCTAGGAATACTATTCGGGTCTTTTTCAGCAGTAGTTGTTGGCTCTGGATTTTGTGTATTTGTCTCAACCGGATCACTACTACCACATGCAGTAAGAGATACTCCTACCACAAACATAAGTGATAAAATCAAAAATAATTTGAATTTACGCATAGGTTATTCCCCCTTTAATTTTGTTTTGAGTATAATAAACTCCCACAAATTCATTGTATATTAAGCAAACATAAAAGTCAAATAATTTAAATAGCGTAAATTTAGACATTTATTGCATTTTTTCTATAATTTTTAGATTAATATTTCGATTTTTTGTTATTTTGTAGAATTTAATACTTTTCTTGTAAAATTTGAACATGAATACAAAATTTTATATTAATTTATTGAATTTATTGAATATTATATTTATAGATTTTTTTTCTCAATTATGTTATCATTCAAAATGGTGAAAGAAAATGGTAGATAAATATTATATTAACGATGTATATAATTCGAATATCGTTATTAATAAAAGCAAATTCATATCTTATGCTCACAAAGTTGAAACAATTGATGAGGTTAATGATTTACTAAAAAAATATAAAAAACAATATTATGATTCTACTCATGTTTGTTATGCATATGTTTTAGATATTGGGAAAGAAAAAGCATATGATGATGGTGAACCATCAAAAACAGCAGGTGCTCCAATACTAGAAGTCATAAAGAAAAAAAACATGTCAAACATCATAATATTTGTTATTAGATATTTTGGTGGCATATTATTAGGTGCAGGTGGTTTAGTTAGAGCTTATACTGAATCAGCAGTAAAAGCACTTGATAATGCAACCTTATATAAAAAAAATAAAGCACTAGCTTTTGATCTAGTGCTAAATTATAAAGAATTTGATACTTTAAAAAAAATAAATAATATTCAAATAATAAATGTAATTTATGATTTAGATGTAAAAATAAAATGTATTACGAATATATCTTCTAAAGAAGAAATAGAAAAAATATTATTATCTAATAATATAATTTCTTCTATTTCAAATATTGAAAAAACTTATATTTATGAAAAAATAAATTAATTATCTTTTATAAATATAAACTAAAGCTTTTGCTCTAGATATTGCAACATAATGAACATCAAATTTAGTTCTTTTATTAACAGAAATATAAAAAATTACATCATTTTCAAGTCCTTTAAAAGCATATGCAGTTTCATATGTTAATTTCTTATTTCCTGTTGTTTTAAATTCTGAAATATTATTTTTGTAATAATCTTTTAATTTATCTAAAATAACATTATTTTTCTTTTGATCAACTAAAATTGTCATTTGACTATATGAAATACCATCTTTTACTAATTTTTCTATTTCATTTATTACTTTAGTTGCATCATTTTCTTCATTATTTATTTGATAATATTTTACATCTTCATTTTCAATATCTTTATCAATTTTCTTTGTTATAAAAATTTCATCAATTGCATTTTTAATACCAACACCATTACGACAGTTCCTAATTAAATCAAATATAGAATATCTATACCAATCATCAAAAAACAAATCTGATTGGTATATTTTTTTATTATCTTTGAAAATTATTTGGTTCTCATCATAAAATAGATATACTCTACCATCTTTTATACCACCATTAATTAATGAATCAAATAATTTGATGATATCATCATTCAAATCAATATCTTGAGCCTCATCAACAATAAGGCAATCAAATTTTTTTAATTTACCCTGATTAAAAATATCAGTTACATTTTTTACTAATGATTTAAATCTATCATCAAAAGATAAATCATTTAAATCTATTAAAGGATTTATTTTATTAAAACAATTCTCTAAAAATGTATTAATTGGATATGCATTAATAATTTCTTTATCTCTTAAATCAGCTTTTACTCTTAAAGATATTAAAGAATTATATGATAAATATAATACTTTTTGTTTTTGATTAATCATAAATTCTTTAAATAAGAATTCAGATATTACTGTTTTACCTGTACCTGCCTTACCATTAATAAGACATCTTTTATTTTTTAATAATCCTCTAAATATCGCAAATTGTTCTTCTGTTAAATCATTAATTGCGATATTTATAGAATTAATATAATCTTTTTTAGATAATTTGAATTCAAATTCAGGTCCATCTAATACTTCTCTTATTTTCTCAATATCTTCTTGTGTTGGTAATGTTAAAGCATTATTTCCTTTCAAAGAATTTTTAGATGCTTCTTTAATAAATTGAAACATATCCATATTTTTAAGATATGTATCATATCCATTACTTTGTGCTACTTCAATGAATTTAGATGTATCAGCTAAAGCTACTAAAGGACCTGATACAAATTTTCTTAAATCTATTTTTTTATTTGATAAATCCAATATTATATTAGTTATTCCATAATAATTATTTTTAGCTTGATTAAATGGATCTATAAAATGGCTTTTACCAAATCTATCAATACTAAATAATCTACCATGATTATTTTTTATATATCCACCTTTTACCTCTAGAACAAAAATACCTACATTAGGCGCCAAAATCAAAAAATCTATTTCATTATTATCAAATATTTTTATACCATCTACTTTTTCTCTTTTTCGATAATAATAACTATAATAAACATGCCAATTTTGGGTCCTTTTATCATCGATTCTAATGAATTCTTTAAAGACTTTATATTCGCCTTCACTATGATTTTTTATTTGTTCTAGATTATAACTTGATGGATGAAATATCATAATAACCTCCCAAATTATTATTTTTTATTACAATAATATATTATCATTTTTTCAATACATATTCTATTATAAAAAGATAATATAAATCTTATTATTCACAAATTAAAAGAAAAATATATGATTAATTTAATGCATTATAAAAGGTTGCACAAACATGCAACCTATCATAAATTAATCTTTAAATTCTAATACATTATCTAAAACATATTTTTCATCTTTTAAACCTTCAAAAGTTACATTTTTTAAATTAACTTTTGAAACATTAGAAAATATTAAACCTTTACCTTTCATTGGCTCCATAAATTCCATCATTGCAGGTCTTCCTTCAACAGGATTTTTTGCATATTTGAATGATACATTTTCAATATCAATTGATGCGATTGGTGCCTCAGGTAGGCCATAGAATGTACCTGCAGCAACATTAACATTTA
>CAJOOI010000021.1 GCA_905236105.1 uncultured Acholeplasmatales bacterium | reverse complement strand
TTTTTGATAAAATTGGCTTTATTAAGCCAAAATAATTGAAAAATTAATTGTAAAAAATAAAATAATTGTTATAATTTAATTGAAAGGAGGTAAAAGAATTTTTCTATGTATAATTATTTCTTGCTGATAGGGTATGTCTCAGGTATTTCAGAATTAAGAGTAACTAGTAGTGGTGCAAAAGTAATAACTATATTTCTTAGAGTAAGAAGGGACTTTAAGGATGCTACTACTGGTCTTTATAATTGGGATACTGTGAAGATAACTGCTTGGGAATTGATTGCTGAAATAGCGTCTGATACGGTTAAAAAAGGGTCAAAAATAATAGCAATCGGACGTGTTAAGCCATCAAAAATTACAAATTCTGACAATGTAGAAGTTGATTGTAATGAACTATATGCTGATAGATTAACTGTTTTAGCAGACCCTACTGATGCAAAAAACCATCAAGCAATGGATGAAGAGCTTGATGGCTAATTGATGTATGAATAGAAGCCTTGTGACAAATTATTGTGTGCTGTTATAAGGCTTTTATTCTTTTTCTAAATATTCAATTACATTTTTGATATCATCATTTATTAGGATATCAGCATTAGAATCAAATTGAGTTTTACTTTTATTGATTAAAACTAAATTTTTACCTCTAAAATAATTGACAAATCCGGCTGCAGGATAAACTACCAATGAAGTACCTACAACAATTAACATATCTGCATTTTTGATATAATTAATTGCTTTAGATATATCATCTGAATTTAATCCTTCTTCATATAAAACAACATCAGGTTTTATAATACCTCCACATTTTTTACATGTTGGTATATTACCTTTATTATTATATATGTCTTTTAAATCATAATATGTATGGCAATCCATACAATAATTTCTCATTATACTACCATGAAGTTCAATGACGTTTTTTGAACCTCCAGCTTGATGTAAATTATCGATATTTTGAGTTATTACTGCTTTAACTTTGCCTTGCTTTTCAAGCTTTGCAAAATATTTATGTGCGATATTAGGCTTAGCATCTAAATAAACCATTTTATCAAAATAAAAATCATAAAAATCTTTTGTAAAATGCATAAAAAATGTATGTGATACTATTTCTTCTGGGGTTAAATTAGTTTTTAATTTTTGATTATAGATGCCATTTGCGGATCTGAAATCTGGAATACCTGAATTGGTAGATAATCCAGCTCCACTAAAAATAACTATATTATTAGATTTATTTATGGCATCCTTTAAGCGTTTATAATTATCTTGCATTCATTATGTCCTTAATTAATTTATTTATTAATTCTTCTTTACCAATTTCTATTTTTTCCAAAGTATTTCTATCTTTTAATTCTAAAATGCCTTGAGCTGCATTTTTACCTGATACAATTGTATAAGGAATTCCAATTAATTCCCAATCTTTAAATTTGAAGCCACATCTTGCATCTCTATCATCAAATACTACTTCAATTCCTTCTTCAAGTAGACGATTATATATTTCTTCTGCAAGATTCATTTGTGCTTCATCTTTAATGTTAATTGGAACAATTACTACTTCATATGGAGCTACATTAATAGGCCATTTAATACCAAATTCATCATGATATTGTTCAACAATTGATTGCATAACACGTGTGATACCAATTCCATAACAACCCATAACCATTGGTTTGTTTTTACCATCTAAATCTACATAAGTACAATTCATAGGTTCACTATATTTTGTGCCTAATTTAAAGATTTGACCAACTTCAATTCCTCTTTCTTGCTTCATTGGTTTTCCACAAACAGGGCAGAAATCACCTTCGGTAGCAGTTTTTAAATCACATACGATACCTTTAAAATCACGACCATATTTAACATTTAGGAAATGGTAATCTTTTTCATTTGCACCAGTTAAAAAGCCATCCATTAGTTCTACTTCATAATCGACATAAACTTCAAAATCTTTATCATGACCAATTGGGCTTGTAAATCCTTTAACAAATCCTAAATTTAATAATTCTTCATCAGTTGCAAGTCTTAAATAATTTTCATTTGAATTTAAGGCATTTACAAGCTTAATGACATTTAATTCTCTATCACCTCTTACCATCGCAATAACGAATTTTTCATTCATATAATCATGATATACTAATGTCTTAGTCATATTTTTTGGATCCATCTTTAAAAATTCTTGTAATTCTTCAATTGTTCCAGCATTAGGTGTATGAATTTTTGAATATGGTTTTTCTTCCATACCTTTATAATTATCAAGTTTTGTTGTAGCTTTTTCAACATCAGCTGCATAACCACATTCATCACAATATACTATTTCTGATTCACCAACATCAGATAAAGCCATAAATTGGTGTGAACCATTTCCACCAATGTTTCCTGTATCAGCTAAAACTGGTTGGAAATGTAGGTTTAATCTTGTAAATATTTTTGAATATGTATCATACATATTTTGATATGATGCTTCAAGACCTTGTGTATCTTTATCAAAGCTATATGCATCTTTCATAATGAATTCACGAGAACGCATCAAACCAAATCTAGGCCTAAATTCATCACGATATTTAGTTTGAATTTGATAAATATTTATTGGTAGAGCTTTGGCTGATTTAATTAAATCTTTTGCCATAGATGTGAATACTTCTTCATGAGTTGGTCCTAAACAAAATTCTCTATCATGACGATCTTTTAGTCTCATTAATTCTGGACCATATTTTTCCCATCTTCCAGATTCTACCCATAATTCTTTTGGTTGTAATGCGCTACATAATATTTCAATACAACCAGCTTTATCCATTTCTTCTTTTACAATTTTTTCTATTTTATTTAATACTCTAAGTCCAAGTGGTAAAAAATTATAAATACCAGCTACTTCTGGTTTTATCATACCTGCTCTTAATAATAAGATATGAGATGCAATTTTAGCATCTTGAGGATTTTCTTTTAAAGTAGATATAAGCATTCTATTTGCTTTCATATAAGTTACTCCATTCTATTTAATAATTGATTATTAAAATTACCTAACCTATTTTAGCATTTTTATGTTTAATTTCAAGTTTAAGGCAAAAAAAATAATGAAAATGTTTTATTATTTTAAAAATAATGATATTGTTTTGCTATTTTTTAAAAATTATTGTATAATCATAACAACAAATTACCAAAATCAATTATTAATAATTTTAAGGAGGAACAATGAAAAAAGCGACTTCTAAGGGCGAAATAAGTATTTTTGCCTTAGGTGGATTAGGTGAAGTCGGAAAAAATATGTATTGTATTGAATATGAAGACCAAATTTTTATTATAGACTGTGGTATTCTATTCCCTGAAGAACATACATTAGGTGTTGATTATGTAATACCTGATTTTACCTATCTAGAACAAAATCAAGAAAAAATAATGGGACTTTTTATCACCCACGGACATGAAGATCATATTGGTGGTATTCCATATTTACTTAAAAAAATAAAAATACCTATGATTTATGCAGCAGGTATTACTGTAGATATGATTGAAAATAAATTAGAAGAATATCCTTCTTTACTTTCAACTGTAAAAATTACTGAATTTAAAGGAAATTTTGTATATAATTTCAAAAATGTGTCAATTTCATTTATCAGAATGAATCACTCAATACCTGATTCTTTTGCGATTGTATTTAAAACTCCATTAGGTTCTATTCTTCATACAGGAGATTTTAAAATAGATTTTACACCAGTTGGTCCTCAAACTGAATATGATAAGCTTACTGCATTAGGTAAAAATGGGCTTTTAGCACTACTTTCTGATTCTACTAATGCATTAAGAGAAGGATTTACTGATTCAGAAAAGAAAATTGGCGAATCAATAAAAGATTTATTTTCTAAAATAAAAGGAAGAATTATTTGTTCTACTTTTGCTTCAAATATTTTTAGAATTCAACAAATAATTGAAGCATGTGAAGTATCAAATAGACATATTGCTTTTTTTGGTCGTTCTATGGAAAAAACTATAGAAATTGGTCAACAAGTTGGTTATATAAAAGCAAAAAAAGGTGTAATTATAAGTGCTGATGATTTATCTAAATATAAATCTAGTGAATTATGTTTATTATGTACTGGCTCTCAAGGAGAACCTTTAGCTGCCTTATCAAGAATTGCTAATGGTTCACATAAAATTATAAGTTTACAAAAATCTGATACAATTATCTTTTCTTCTTCTCCAATTCCAGGAAATCAAGAAGGTATTAATAAAACTATAAATTTATTATTTAAAAATGGTGCAAATGTAATAACTCATTCAATTATAAATGATACACATACTACTGGTCATGCATCTAGTGGTGAATTAAAAATGTTATTTTCTTTAGTTAAACCTAAATATTTCATCCCAGTTCATGGTGAATATCGTATGCAAAAAGTAGCTACTGATTTGGCTTGTGAAACTGGAGTTGAAAGAAAAAATACATTTATTTTAGAAAATGGCGATGTTTTAAAAATAAATTCATATGGTGCTGAAATAACAGGACATGTTCAGGCAGGTCAAACATATATTGATGGCGCTGGAATTGGTGATGTAAGTGGAGCAGTATTAAAAGAAAGACGTATTTTATCTGATACTGGTATGTTTGCAGTAATATTTACTATTGATTCTGCAAATAAAATTATCATCAATGATCCACAAGTTGTTTCTCGTGGCTTTATTTATATGAAAGGTAATGAAGAATTAACTAAAGAATTCTTAAACTATAGTAAAATATTTGTTCAAAATGAAATTAAGAAAATGAAAATAATAAATCTAATTACTTTAAGAAATAATTTAAATTTAGAACTTGGAAGATATATTAAAGAAAAAACACAAAGAGATCCGATGATTATTTCTATTTTTATGGATATAACAAGGAGTGATGTAAATGCCTAATAAGAAGAATTCTAGAATAAAAAAATTATGGTATTTAATAATTATTATCTTTATTTTATTATTTTTAATATTTTTCATTAGCCTTGCATATAAGGCTTCTACAAAATAAAAAAATGGGCTTTATTAAGCCCTTTTTTTGATGATTAAGTTGTACTTAATCGTTAAGTTTTGATATAAAATTTTTAAATTCTTTGATTCCTTTTTCTGTTTGTTTAAATACACCAGAATCTTCTAATAGTCTTAAAAATATATCACTTACTTCATCTTTTAAGATTTGTGTTATATTATCTTTTGTAAATTTATATTTAGATTTTAAAGAATTTATCCAATCATTATGTTTTTCTAAATTTGGATAATTTTTAATATCTAAATTATTTAATAATATTTCTTCAATTTGATGTAATTCTTCTTTCAATCTTGAAGGTAATATAGCAAGTCCCATTACTTCTATTAATCCAATGTTTTCTTTTTTGATATGATGGAATTCTTTATGTGGGTGGAATAAGCCTAAAGGATGTTCTTCTGTTGTTAGGTTATTTCTTAATACTAAATCTAATTCAAATAATCCATCATCATTAATTCTTGCAATAGGAGTGATTGTATTATGTCTTATACCATTAGTATAAGCATATATTTGTGCATTTTCATCATTATAATTAATCCATTTGTTAAAAATTTTATCAAATAATTCAATTAATGATTCTTTATTTTTAGATGCAATTCTTATTACTGATAAAGGCCATGATAATATTTTCCCTGTAACATCATTAAAACCATTTATTTTAAATTCATAAATAGTTTTGGCATCTTGCATTGGGAATCGATATTTACCACCTTGAAAATGTTCATGTGCTAATATAGAACCACCAACAATTGGCAAATCTGCATTAGAACCAATGAAATATTGAGGCAAAAATTCAACAAAATCTAATAATTTAGCTATAGTATCTTTGTTAATGACCATTGGCTTATGTTCACTAGATAAGATTATACAATGCTCATTATAATATGAATATGGAGAATATTGTAAATAAAAATCAGCATTTTGTAATTTTAAAGGAATTAATCTTATATTTCCTCTTGCAGGATGATCTAATCTACCTTTATAACCTTCATTTTCTTTACATAAAAGGCATATTGGATAATTGCTTTTTGGTAAGTTTTTTTGCCTTTCAATATCTTTTGGATCTTTTTCTGGTTTAGATAAATTGATAGTTATATCAATTCTCCCATATTTATCACTTTTTTTATTCCATTTTAAATCTTTATCTACACGATATTTTCTTATATAGTTAGTTTTAATTGAATAATTGTAAAAATAGTCTGTTGCACTTGATTTGTTTTCTTTATATAAGGTATAAAATTTCTTTGTAATATTTGATGGTCTATCAGTAAATATGCTCATTAATTCTGTGTCAAATAAATCTCTTTGACCTACTGTGTTACTAATTAGATTTTTTGATACAGCATAATCATCTATTTTTTCAATTATTTCTTCAAATGAAATATTTAAAATGTTTCCTTCTTTTAATGTGTCTATGTTTAGAAATGAAAGTAATCTATTTCTAAAATAGATTTCATCTTCTTGAACTATTAATTCATTTTTAATTGCATAATCAATTAATGTTTCAATTAAATCAAAAATCATTATAATTTCCTTTCAAACTTTGGCCCTGATACTATATCTACCATATATATTGCTGGAGTTATGCCAGTTTTTTGTTCATATGCTTTTGAAGTTTTATTTGCAAAATCATCAAATATTTTTTCATCTACTAAAGCAATTGCACATCCACCAAAGCCGGCTCCAGTCATACGTGATGCTATTGCTCCAGCTTTTATTGCTTCTTCTGTGATTGTATCTAAATGTAGTCCGGTTACTTCATAATCGTTTTTTAATGAATCATGTGAAGATTTTAAAAGTGAAGATATTTTATTTAAATCTTTTATTTTTAGTGCTTCTACAAATTGATATACACGATCATTTTCTGTAATACAGTGTCTTACTCTCTTGAATAATATTTGATCATTTAAATATTTTTCTATATCATTTAACATTTCAGGTTTTAAATCACATAAATTATTGATGCTTGGATAATGATTTTTAAGAATATTTAATGCTTTATTACATTCATCAACTCTTTCATTATATTTAGATTCAGTTAATTTTCTTGGCTTATTTGTTTGTAAAACAACAAATTTATAATTACCTAAATCCAAATTGATTTTTTTATATGTAAAATTATTACAATTTAAATATAAACATTTATTTTCTTCACCTAAGGCAATAGCTGCCTCATCCATTATTCCACATTTTAAGCCACAATATACATTTTCAGTTTTAACTGATTCTTTTACTATATCATCTTTAGTTAAATTTAAATTGTAAATATCTGATGCAATAAAACAAATTAAATCTAGAAAAGCTGCAGATGAAGATAGCCCTGAACCAAGTGGAATATTAGATGTGATTAAAATATTTAAACCAAATTTAAATTTATATCCATCATCTTGTAATGTTTGAAATATACCAAAACCATAATTTGCCCAATCATATTTAGCATCGTATTTTAAATCATCTAAATTTCTTTCTAAAACACCTTCGAATGCAGTTGATTTAAAGCATATTTTATTATCATTTCTTTTTGATACTAATGCTTTAATATAGCGTGATATAGCGGCAGGTAATACCATGCCGCCGTTATAATCTATATGTTCACCAATTAAATTAATTCTTGATGGAGCGCTATATTCAAATTCTGGATTAACTTTGTATGTTTCTTTAAATAATGTTTCTAATTTATTCATCTTTTAAGCCTGCTGCAATCTTTACACATTCATATGCGCCATTATATGCACCATTTTTATTTAATTCATCAATTGTATCACACATATGAATTAATATTTCTTTATCAGAAAGTAAACGATCAAACATTTGATTTATTTCATCTTTTGTTTCACATTCAAATGTTGCATCACCTTTTTCTCTACCATATATAGCACCATATACTTCATGACCACCGATATGTCTCATAAATACTTTTGGAATAGGATAATATGCTAATTCAGATGGTTTTGTAACTAAAATATCAGAAACAGGCATTAATAAATTTGTTGAATAAACTGCTTCAAAAATATCTTTGTTATATATTGAATAAATACCATATAAATCATTTTCTTTTAATTCAGTTACAAGCTTTTTTAGGTCTTCATATTTATTAAATAAGTTGTTAGATTCCATTTTTCCTAATGCTTTAATAAGCTTATTATAAACAGTTAAATGGTCACCAAAATTAATAAATAATGTTACTTTTTTAGCTTTTACATATGGAATTAAATGTTTTACCATCGCTAAATACATATCAAAACCAGCACCAGCTCCACCTACAGTCATTAAAATTCTTATAGGTCTATTA
>CAJOOI010000020.1 GCA_905236105.1 uncultured Acholeplasmatales bacterium | reverse complement strand
CATCTTTTAATTCATAATAATCTTTTTCATCAGCAAAATCAGTTAAATTATTAGCTTCAGCTACAGTATAATAATCAGTTTCAGAATTTGGTTTTGAAACTTCACTTGTATCAACTTTAGTTACATACTTATTTGAATCAATTGTAAAATAATCTACATTTTCAGCAAAAGATTCTAAGTTTTCTACTTTTTCAAACAAATAATATGTTTTTTCTGAATCAAATGTTGATTCTTCTATTTGACGTTCAACAAGTGTTCCCAAAGTAACTCTAACTAAATTGTTACATCCATTAAATACTGCAACTTGTGGATCAGATATATGATTGTTATATTCTGTTGGTTCTACTCCCTCAAGAGCGCCAATAATTTCAGTAGTATTTGGAATTACAATTTCATATAAGGCTGTACATTCAGCAAAAGCTTCTTCATAAATAATTTCATTTTTGCCTAAATTAATTGTAGTAAGACCACTACATTTTTGGAATGCAGCTTTTCTTATTATTTTTGTATTTACTAAATCTACATTATCTAAAGATGCACAATTATAGAATGCACCTCTTGCAATTTCATTTATTGAAGTTCCAAATGTAACTGTTTTAAGTGATGTACAATTTTGGAATGTATCTTCTTGTAAAACAGTTAAGCCATTTCCAAGTACTACTTCATTAAGTGATGTATCACCTGCAAATACTTTACCGATTTTTTCAATAAATACATTTCCTAATTCAGGATCTTCTAGATTATTTATAACATCATCTACATAAGTAACTTTTTCACCCATCCTGATTACTGAATCTGGAATAATTATTTTTTGTAAATTACTACAGCCCATAAAAGCATAAGGTTGTATTTCTTCTAATGAATTAGATAAAGTAACATTTTCAAGCGAACTACAATTTTCGAATGTAGAATCTTTTATTACAGTCACAGAATCAGGTATTACTAAAACTGAATTTAAGCCATCTACATTACCTTTTAAGCTTGAACAATCAGCAAATGCATATTGTTCGATAGTTTCAAGTGATGAAGGTAAAACTAAATTTACTAAATTTGAACAATTTCTAAATGCATAAGCTCCAATTGTAAGAATTGATGATGGCAAAATAACAGTTTCTAATTTACTTGAATTAACAAATGCGTAATCATCTATTTTTTCTCCACCATTAATTGTGATTTGTTTTAAATTATCATGTGGAATTGAAATAGCTGCAAATGAAGGCATTGTTGCAACTTCAATTGGTGAATCAGCAAATGCATTCTTTCCAACTTGCTTTAAACCGCTAGGTAAAGATACAGTATTTAATTGATTACAGCCATCAAAAGCATTGTCATAAATTATTGTACAGTTCTCATTAACACTAACTGATTCAATGTTTGTGTTACTAACACCAACTAAAATTAGTGGTTGTGGAGTTGATGCGGTATCAGTAATATAATAACAGCCATTTTCTTCTTGTAAATTATTTACACCAGATTGATTTGCTAAAATCTTTGTACAACCTTCAAAAGCTCTTTCGCCGATAGTTGTTACAGTTCTACTGATATTGATATTTTTAAGATTAATACAATTTTGAAGAGCTAAACGTTCAATTTCAGTACCACTTGTTACAGTTAAATTAACTAATGCTTCTTTTGATTTTTTTACTTTTGCCAAATATGGAACTATTATAGCAGGTACACTTGCAGTCTCAATTGGGGAATAATCAAAAGTGTTTTCTGAAATACGAGTTACACCATTTCCAATTTTTAGTGTTTTTAGATTAGGGCAATTATAAAATGAACCAGTTGAAATATTTGTGATTGAATCAGCAATTTCAACATAAGTTAATGTATTTGATAATCTATATGCGTCATTTGGTATTTCAACACCTGAAGTGATAACTAATCTAGAAATAGTATTCTTAGGTACAAATGCGATACCTAAAGCAGGCATATTTACATTAACAAATCCGCACCCAACAAACGCTGTATCATCTAAAATTCTTGTAACATCATCAGAAATTGTTAAAGTATCAATATTCTCATAATTATAAAAAGCATGTCCATTAATGTAATAATTAACTAAATTTGGATCAATATCATTTTTATCAGGGAATATGGCTGTTGCCTTATTTTCGTTTGTTCCAATATTTCCACGATAATCAATTAAATAATAGCATAATTCATCTTCGTTATTTACATTTGGAACAATTTTATGAACGAATACAAAATCATTTGTTTTTGTTACAATAGAATCAGCATTTTCTACATTTTCGATAATTATATATTCTTTTAAGCCGCTTCTTAATGTAAGTTCTTTTTGTGAAACTTTATCAACAGAAGCATCCATATATTCAACTAAACGATAGTTTCCTACAAAAGCATCTTTTCTAATTTCTTTTACACCATTTCCAATAGTAACGCTATAAAGATGAATTAAATCTTTAAATGCTTCACTTAAGACAAATTTAGTATCATTATTTATAACAAAGCTTTCAGGATCTCCTAAAACTTCAACTAATGCCAACTTTTCATTTGAATCGTTGCCTAAATATTTTGCAGTTGGATTAGTATCGTCATCATAAAAATAATTAAGTCCAGTACAGCCATTAAATGCATAATCTCCAATTGAGGTAACAAAATTAGAGATTGTTACATTTTGTAATGTTGAACTATTTTCCACTGAAGAAGGCAAAAAGGCGTTATCTAAAATAGCGCCACAAGTAACGTTTATGGTATTTAAATGTGATTTATTGATATATGAAATCAAGTTTGCTGGAATGATTGCAGTCTCAATTGGAGAATCTTTAAAGCAATCAGAGCTAATTAAAGAAAGATTTGATAACTCATTTTCTTCGATTCCACCAACTTGAAGATTAACTAAGCTTGTACAATCTTTAAAAGCTTCAAGACCGATAGATATAATATTTTTGCTCAATTGTACGCTAGTTAAATTATTACAATTTTCAAATGCTCTAGTTGCAATAGATGTACAATCTTTATGAAGTATCAATGTATTAGGAGCTGGTGAAACATTATCTAAAGAGCCATCTAAAACAGTAATTAAAGATGATTTTTCATCATTTAGTACACTTACTAATATCATGTACGGGTTATCTTCAGTTCCCAAATATTGAGCTTTTTCATATACTGTATAATTTAAATCATTATAATTGAAGTCATCAGCTACACTAACGACTGGTCTTAATTCGTTTTTAAAGAATACTTCTTTTGGTAATACTGCATCCTTATTTGAACCAAGATATTTTGTTGCGATAAGCTTACCATCAGAAGTTAAAACATAACTAAAACTTCCATCACCAATTATGATGTTTAATTTTGCTGATAAAGTTTTTTCAGCATATTTATTATCTAGGCTAGATAATTTTGCAGAAACAGTGTACTCACCTGCTTCAGTTTGATTATTGTTTTGATAGGTTATAGTAACACCACTAGGAATTTCGCCTTCAACTTCAAGTGAATGTTCAAGTCCATCATAAGTAAAAGTTTTATCACTAAGACTAACACCCTCAATAACTAGTGGCGTATTATTTCCTCCCCTTAAAAAATGTGTCATAGAAACGATGGTTATGAGTGCAATCATTATTGAGTACATAATTGCCGCTTTTAACTTAATTTTCATAATCAATTACCTCCTTGTTTCCATTAACCAAAATATTTAGGCTTATTTATGATAATTATATAATAATTATAATAAATTCTCAATAAAATTGTACTTTTGATTTTTAATAAATAATCAAATAGAATTATAAATAATTCTAAGAAAATTGAGGTTAAGTCCATAAATTGCTTTGTTAAGCCATTAATATTTTACATGCTTTAAAAACGATAACATAAAATTATGAAAATACTATTAAGCAACTATTTTTTTTATATCATTAAAAACCAATATAAATTGTGTAAGATATATTACATTTTTAAAAAAATAAAAATAAAAAAAAGAGCAATTTTCTTTTTTATCTCTTAAAGAATTTTGCTCTTAATTTTATGTTAATTTTTCCATTAATTTTATTTAGATTCTAGGGAGTTTCCTCTGCTCTTTTTTAATCTTTTTTTATATTTTGCAAGACCACCTTTTGATGTTTCACGATAACTACTTAAAAGGTCTTTTCCTGTTGTAAGCATTGTAATACATATCAAATCAAAAGATACTCTTTGATCAGTATTTTCTTGTAATTTTGCTAAATAATATGCATCAATTGCACGCATTGCTGCAGCAGCATTTCTTTCAATACAAGGTATTTGAACATAACCTCCAACTGGATCACATGTAAGACCAAGATGATGTTCTAGTGCTATTTCTGCTGATTTTTCAATAACATCTATTGATTCATTTTTTAATTCTGCAACAAAGGCAGCAGCCATTGAACAAGCACTACCTACTTCTGCTTGGCATCCTGCAACAGCGCCACTAATTGAAGCATTTGTTTTTAATAAATTTCCAATCAAGCCAGCAACTTTTAAACCTCTTACTAAATCTTTATCACTATAGCCCAAATCTTTTGCATAACGTAATACTGCAGGTAATACTCCACATGCACCACAAGTTGGGGCAGTAACTATAATTCCACCGCTTGCATTTTCTTCACTAACTGCATATGCATATGACATAACTTTTTTAGCTTCTTCTTTTCCAACATTTATATTTATCATATGAGATGCTTTTTTTTCTAATTTTAAATCGCCGGGAATAATTCCGCTTGATTTCAAGCCTCTTTTTACAGCTTCAAGCATTGCATCTTTTACTTCAGCCAAATATGGTTCAACATCAGGTTCAAAATGATCAACATATTCAGATAGTCGCATATTTTTATTGTTGCAAAATTTTCTTATTTCATCGAAATTTTTTTGTTTATAAGGTTCTTTTTTCTCAGTTTTCTTATCAACTACTATTTTTCCACCGCCAACGCTTAAAGCCTTCATACCAACAATGTATTTGCCATTTTTATAACCTTTAAACATCATTGTATTAGGGTGTTTTACAATATGTAATGGATCAAATATAATTTCATGCTTTACATCTTTTAAAGTATCATCAATAACCTTATCTGTTAAGTGACCTTTTCCAGTTAAAGCAAGTGAAGAATATAAATATACTTCAATAAAATCAACATTTTTGCCCTCACATCTTTTTAAGAATTCAAGGGTTGCAAATTTAGGTCCCATCGTATGACTAGATGATGGGCCATTTCCTATTCTAAACAGCTCTCTAAGCGACTCCATATTCTTATTCCTCACTATTTTCATTAATTTTATTTTTAATGATTTTTATTCTTATTAAAGATAAAATGCATAATATTAAGGTGATTCCATTAAAAATTAAAATTGGATATAATTCAACAAATAAACCATAAGTTCCCCATAATATTGAATTTAAAGCAAGCCCAATTTTAATTAATGCTTCTCCTTTTAATTCACTAACATTTAGCATAAAAGCTAAAATAACAAATGTTGAATAAACAATTGTCCCGCCAATTGGTAAATAACCATACCAAACATTACCACTTAATAAAACATTGATTATGATTCCAACTGTAACAGCAATTACTACACCAGTTAAAGTGATAATTAATTCAACCATCTTATTTTTTGCTTTCGCAAATAAGAAAATAATATTTCTTATTAAAGATACAGCTTCCTGAACCATACCACTATATGCAGCAGTCATTATTTCTGATATAACTGCTAAAATATGGTTAGCAGATTGTAATAATAATATATTTCTTTTTGATTTAAATAAAGATGATAACGTAAATAATGTATTGCCAATAAAGGATAATATATTTGCGATAATTAAAATCATATTTCACCAATGAAGATTAATAAATTAATTATCAGCTCTTGAATAACCACACTTCATATGTAAAGAAGCATCATGTAATACTTTATTTAATGTATCTGTTGTTTCTTTCTTAACCATTTTGCATATTTCTTGGTTTGCTTCATCAAGTAATTTTAAATCTTTATTTTGCATGAATTTTTCATCATACAATTTTAAAAATTTTCTTGCATTTGACATCGTTTTTAATTGATATCTTTCAATGAATTGAATAGATGTGCCATAATTTGAATCAGCAAGTGCTCCAATTAATCTAGAGCCCCAATAAAAAGTATTAGAATCAACATCTAATTTAGTATCACTTATATATTCAGGCAATTTTTTTACATTAGTATAAATTGGAAGCATAGTATTAAATGCATTACCCCCATAACTAATCCATTCAACACCTTTTATTTCATCAGCCACATTATTTCTAATTTGACATATTGATGTAACACCAGTTCTATTTATACCAATTGGACGATAAATACCTTTTTCAGGATAATCTGCTTTAGCATATGGATTATATTTTGTTCCTTGATAATATGAAGATAAAACATATTTAACGTCTTCAATTGTTATTTTTCTTTCTGCTTTTAAAGCCCATGGAATATTATTAGATTCTGGTTTGAAATCAGCATTTTCACCATCAAATTTATAAGTATGGCCATTAAAATATCTAGCCATAAACCATGCTCTTGGATTGTTATATACGTGATCTGAATCACTATCACTACCAAAAATTAATCTCGGATTAAATTTACCATCACTATTTAGATTTAAATTATTTTGTTCAATAAATTCTTTTAAATCTTTTGAACATAAATTATTTTTCCCTTCACCTAAAGCATCATCTAAATCAAATCTATCAAGTCCAAATTGATTTGGCATAATGACATATTCTTCATCATCTACTCTTCTTGCAATCCAATGATGTCCACCGATAGATTCTAACCACCAAACATCGTTTTCGTCATTAAACGCGATGCCGTTAGATTCATAAGTGCCATATTTTTCAAGTAATTTACCTAAACGTAAAACTCCTTCTTTAGCACTTCTAATATAAGGTAAGACTAATACAACAATATCCTCTTCTCCAATTCCACCAACAACATCTTTTTCTTTTTTATTAGCTCCCTTTTTATAAACAACATATGGGTCAGCTGCCAAAACTCTTGGATTTGTTGTGATTGTTTCTGTTGCAGTCATGCCAACGTTTGCTTCATTTATTCCTGTTGCTGCCCAAATTCCATTTTTACCATCAACACTTGGGCATGCAGTATATCTTAAAGGATTATCAGGCAAATCTATTTCTACATGACTAATAACACTTTTGTATTTTTTATTTTTGTTATCAGGATTTACTACAATTGTTTTTTTTACATCAAAAAAGCCATCATCAGTTCTAGATATCATTGTAGAGCCATCATTTGTAGCTTTTTTACCAACTAATAAAGTTGTACAAGGCATAAATTATTCCTCCTTTTTATCTTGACTTTTATATTATAGACTTTAAATCATTCCTTTTCAATTTTATTATTTAAAAATATAAATATTTTTAGAAAAAAACTGAAAGTAAAAATACAATCAGTTTTATTTCATCATTAATATTAATTTTGAACTTTTTAATAATAATTACTAAAATTCAAAGAATCCTAAGCCATTTAATGCATTTAAGAATTTAATAATATATTCTTTTGAGGTTTCTGCAAAAGCAAAACCTTTTCGATATAATATTTGCATTGTAAAATTAGTATCAGCTTGAGGCATATGAGGAGGCTTAATATTATTTCCTTTATATGCTAACATACTTGTTAATACTTTAGCTTTATTTGGATCATTTTCAGCATCTTCTAAGGCTTTAACAAAATCTTTAGTTTCTTTTGCCTCAACCTTAAGCCCTATCTTGTTCATTGCATCTACTAAGTCACCATATAAAACTCTATGATTATTAAGTGGATGGAATACTGTACATTCTTTAGGTGTTTCAATTAATTTAAGTATAGCTTTTGCAACATTATCAATAGGTGAAAATTCAATAGTTTGATTCATTTGAGCATAACTAATACAACCTAACATACTAAATGATTTAATTCTACCCATCGCTGAGTTAGTGTTGAAATTAATTTGGAAATCACCATCTGTATCTCTTGGTGCTAAGTTGCCTACTCTCATAATTTTAGCAACTACTTTACCTTCCGTAACTGCTTTAAGTACCATTCTTTCAGCTAAGAATTTACTTCTTACATATTTATTATTTAACATTTGATCAATATATAGCATTGATTCAGTTGAATTTTCAACATATTTAGCATCATCTTTTAATGGTGCTTTAATAGTTGAAGCAGTCGATACTTGAATGAATTTAATGTTATTCTTTTCAGCAAATTCTAATAAATTCTTTACACCACCAACATTTACTTCTTCAATTTCATTGCCTAAAGAGAAATGTTTTACAACTGCCGCACAATTGATAATTGTATCAATATCTTTTATATATTCATCTTTTATATTTAAGTCTTTTGTAATATCGCCTTCAACAACAAATATTCTTCTATTAATTAATTCATGATAATCCTTTTCTGTATAATAGAATAATTGGCTTTGAAGTCTTGCAAGAGCGCTCATTTCTCCTTTAGAACGCAACAAGCAATAAACTTTTCCTTTATAATTTTCTAAAAATTCATATAAAATGTGAATTCCTAAATAGCCTGTAGGTCCTGTTAATAAAATATTACCTACTTCTAAATTATTGCCTTTTAAATAATTTTCAATCTTATTTAAAGAAAGTAATTCATTAATTTTTGAATAATCATAATTAGTAATATCTTCATCTATTGATGTATTATTATCTTCAATATCATTTCCACCAACAAATTTAGCAAGCGCTCTTGGTGATGGATTTGCAAAAACATCTGGGTAAGTTAATTTATATCCGGCTTTTGCAGCACCAACAGTAACTCTAATTGCTGAAAGTGATGTACCACCAATATCAAAGAATGAATCTGTTGCACCAACATCAGGGATATTTAATATTTCTTTAAATATATCACAGAATAATTTTTCAGCATTATTTTTAGGTGCTTCATGGCTACTTACATCTAATAATTCTGGTTCTGGTAAATTCTTAACATCAATTTTACCATTAGGTGTTAGTGGCATTTTTGAAAGTTGAAGATATGCAGTAGGAACCATATATTTAGTTAAAGTTTTAGATAATTCATCTTTTAATGCATGAACATCTATTTTTGTTTCAGCTGTAAAATATGCACATAAATGTTCTACATTACTAATAGTCATAATCTTAACAACACTATTAGAAATACCAGTGGCCTTAGCTAATGCAGATTCAATTTCACCAAGTTCAATTCTTAAGCCTCTCAATTTAATTTGATTATCAGTTCTACCTAATATTTCTACATCACCATTTAAAAGCCATCTTGCATAATCGCCTGAGCGATATACATCAATTCCTTTATATTTGATGAAAGCTGCTTTAGTCTTCTCTTCTAGGTTATTATAGCCCTTACCAACGCCTTTACCACCTATATATAATTCGCCAACAACTCCTCTTGGTAATTCATTTCCATCGCTATCAACAACAAATTCTATAACATTATAAAGTGGTTTTCCAACTGTAATAATATCAGATTTTGTTAAATCTTTCATATTACATGAAACACTTGTTTCAGTTGGTCCATAAGTATTAATAATTGTTGCTTTAGTGTTTTCTTGTAAATATTTTAATAATTGTAATGGGTATTTTTCACCACCACTAGCAATAAATTTACATTTTTTAACAGCTTTAGCAAATTCTTCAACATCTAAATATTGACGTAGCCTTGATGGAGTTGCATTAATACCATCTACTTTATTTTCAAGCATTAATTTAGCAAGTGCATTCGGATTATTTGTAGCACTATCTTCTGCTAAAACAATAGTAACACCATTTGTAAGAGGTGTACCTATTTCTTTAACAGACATATCAAATGAAACAGTTGTTACAGCTAAGAATGCATTTAAGTTTTTAATTCCTTGAACATAAATATTTGCTTTAGCATCACTATGATAATTACATACGCCTCTGTGTCTTAGCATAACACCTTTAGGTCGTCCTGTTGAACCAGATGTATAAATTAAATAACATAAATCTTCAGGTGACATATCTAAATTAAGATTATCAACTTCATTATTATTTAATAATTCTTCTACATCTATAGCATTATCATATTCAGCTGCCATTTCTTTAGTAGTTATAATAAGTTTTGCATCACTATCTTCCATTATTAAATTAATTCTTTCTTTTGGATAATTTGGATCACATGGAATATAAGCATTTTTAGATTTCATAACTCCAAATATTGAAATAATTAATCTAGAAGTTCTTGGAAGCAAAATAATAATCCTAGAATCACTGATTCCCATTTTTTGAATTGAATGAGCAAGCTTATTAGCTTCTTTATTTAATTCATCAAATGTATATGTCTTATCTATCGCAATCAGAGCTTTTTTATTTTTATTTTTCACTGCTTGAATTTCAAGACCTTCATGATATAAATTAAATGAAGTAGGGCCTTCTTCAACTACACCAAATTTATCTATTTCTTTTCTTCTTTCATCATTTAACAAATCAATATGTAAAATATTTTTATCTGGATTATCTATTAATTTATTTAAAACAATGTTGATTGATAAAGCTAAATTAGAAATTAAATCATTTGAATATATACCTTTATTATAATACATAACTATCGCAGGTTTATTTTCATAATTTTCAATATGAATAGCTAATTTAAATTTAGCTTTTGCTTGTTCTAAAGCCTTTATTTCTACTAAGCCATCTATGTCATATTTATCGATTACACCCAATTGATATTCGTATACGATTGAAGGAGAAAAATGATATAATTCATTAATTTTGGCAAATGGGAATGCTTCATTTGCAATCGCGTCATTAAATGATTTTTGAGATAATTTAATAAAATCTAAAACACTCATGCTATCAATTTTAACATGAAGTGGAATAGTATTAACAAACATACCGAAAATATTAGATAATTTTAGATTACTTCTACCATTACTAATAGTTGACAAATATACATTCTTATCATTTACATAACGACATACTGTATAATAAATTGCAGAAAGCATAACTTGAGCAGGAGTAAATCCGTTATCTTTAGAGAATTTATCTAATTTATCAAAATCAAATTTTGTAGCAAAAATACCTAAATCATTTCCACCCAAATTAAGATCATTTGTTATTTCAGTAGAAGATTCAAATTCATTAAACATATCTTTAAAATATGCTAATTTCTTTTCATATGCTTCAGTTTTTGATTCTTCTATTTCATCATAAACATGATTGAAATATGAATATGTCTCAATTTCTAATTTTTCGCCATTTAAAGCTTTCTCTAAATTTTGAATAAACAATGCCATTGAAGCACCATCAAAAGCTAAATGATGAAAATCAATGAATAAATAATTATAATCATTTGATTCAACAATTTCAAATCTAGCAAGTGGACCTTTTGATAAATCAAATGGTCTAACAAAGCCATTTTTATATTCTTCAATATTATTTGTAGTAGATTTTTTAATATCTATTTCATCACTATTATATAATTGATATATTTCTCCTTCTTTATCTACAAAATGAACATTAAGCTGTTTATGTGCATTAAATATTTCTTTTAAGGCAGAAGCTATTTTATTTGCATCAATTTTCTTTTCAAATTTAAATACTGAAGGCATATTATATGATAAGCTTAATGGATTTTTTACACATTCAAAATAAACTCCAGTTTGAGCATTAGAAAGTGGTGCCTCATCATAAATCTTAATTTTTTCTTCTTTTGTTTTCTTATTTCCTAGCCAATAAGAAATAATATAATTTTCTATATTTTCAATTGAAATATCATTATTTAAATCTTGTGGTGAAATATCAATATTAAATTCTTTATAAATTTGAACCAATAATTTAATTGATAAAATAGAAGTTAAGCCAAATTCATAAAGGCTTCTTGTGATAGAAACATCTTTAATATTTAAAACATTTAAAGCTATTTCTTTTAATTTTTCTTCTAAAGCATTTAATTTTCTTACATCTTTTTCTTCTTCTACAACAATTTCCGGTTCTAATAATGCTTTTTTATTTACTTTACCATTTTGGTTAAGTGGAATTCTATCTAATTTAACAAAGCTTTGTGGAACCATATAAGGGGGCTTAATACCTAAAATATATTTTTTTAAATCATCAATTTTTATATCTATATCACTAACGATATAAGCACATAAATATTTACCACCAGCAGGATGATCAAATGCTTTAACTGCTACATCTTTTATGCCTTTAAAACCTCTTATTACTTCTTCTACTTCAGATAATTCAATTCTAAATCCTCTAATTTTAACTTGTCCATCCTGACGCCCAACAAATTCTATTGTTCCATCTTCCATATATCTTACGATATCGCCAGTTTTATACATATTAATATATTTAGGATTATCATCAAATGGATTATTAATAAATACTTCTTTTGTTTTTTCATCTCTATTTAAATAACCACATCCAACTTGATTTCCAGCCAAATATAATTCACCTAAAGCACCAACTGGTACACGTTTACCATCTATTCCAACAACATAGCCTTTAAAATTATCAATTACTTTACCAATAGGGATATTTTTTTCATCTTTTTTAAGCTTATAAGCTGTAGATAAAACACTACATTCTGTAGGTCCATATAAATTATACGTTTCATATTTATCACTAATAGGAAATGAAATTAATTTTTCTCCACCCATACCTAAATATTTTAGATATTTATTTTTCCCATCAATTCCATATTGGCGCCCTACTTGCGTTGTTAAAAATTGATGTGTTACTCCATTAGATTCAAAATATTCATCCATCTTGCTTAAATCAAGACGATATTCTTCAGGTAAAATAACTAATTTAGCACCACATGCCAAAGTTGGATATGTATCCATCATATTCGCATCAAACCCAAATGATGCATAAGCTCCTGCCGTATCTTTATTAGTTAATTTAAAGAATCTTTGATACCAACCGACAAAACAAGAAATATTCTTTTGAGATAATTTAACTCCTTTAGGTACTCCTGTTGAACCTGATGTATATAATAAAATCATAATATCATCTTTATTAGCTACATCAGTTAATTTACTATTACCTTTTTTAATATCCTTATATGAATTAATTATTATAACTTCCCCATCAAAATCTGTAATAAGGTTTCTTTCTTTTTCAGTTGTGATAAGAAGCTTAGCATTTGAATCTTTAACCATAAAATTAAGACGTTCTTGTGGATATGTTGCATCTAGTGGTTGATAAGTTACACAACTACGCATTGCTGCAAGGCCACAAATTGGCATGAGTTCAGATCTTGGAATTAAAATAGATACTACATCACCTCTTTTTAATCCTTTATCTTTAATCATTGTTGCTAGGCTATAGCTTAATTCATCTAATTCTTTATAGCTCAATTTAATATCTTTAAAAACTAAAGCAATATTTTCTTTATTTTCTTTTGAAGCACGTTCAAACATTTGAACAATTGTGATATCTTCATCATATGAAACATCATTATTATTAAAGCTATTTAATAATTCTAATTCATTTTTACTTAATGCTTCAACATTTGAAATTCTCTCTTCAATCATAAAATTATTTAAAATCGAATCATAAGCATCAATAAAATGTCTAATAAAGGCTTCACTATATTCATTTTCTTTATATTCAAGCTTAATATTTATTTTATTTTCATATTTAAATACTTGAACATTAATTGAAGAACCTGTGGCATTCATATATAGTGGAATACGGATAAATTTTTTACCACACATATTATCAACAGCTAAATAATCTCCTTGATATGCAAATAATACATCACTATTTACGCAAGAATTTGCTGCAAGCTCAGCAAATGAATAAATATCATTATTCATAGAATTCAATAAATTATTTTTTATTTCGTTCAGATAATCATAAATTCTAGTCTTTTCATCATACCTTGCATATACAGGAAGAGTTTTAACCATCATAGCGATAGTTCTATTTGTTATTAAATCACTTCTACCATTATAAATTGTTGAAAATAATGCTTCTCTTTGATCTTTATATAATGAAAGAAGATATGCAAACGCACCTGTAGTTATAACATTTAATGTAAGATTAATACGTTTAGAAAATTCAACAAGTAGATTAGCATCTACATTTAAATTTTCATCAATTAATTTAAAGCTTACATCTTTTTCTTGTTTATCAGGAAGTGGTTTACTATCAAGTTCAATTTGAGAATATGTATCTAAATACCATTTTTTAGCATCTTCATAAGCATCAGTTTTTCTTAAATTTTCTTCATTTAATGCTATATCTAAAATACTATATTTTTCTTCTTCAATATCTTTTCCATCATATGCATTATTTATATCATCAGTAAAAATCTTCATAGATGTCCCATCATAAATGATATGATGGAAATCTGTAAAGAAATATAATGAATCTTCTGTTTTAAATATTCTTATTCTAAATAATTCATCTTTTTCAAGATCAAAAGGTTTAACTAAACCATTTTTTATTACATCAAATTCTTTATTTGATACCTTTTCAATTTTTTGAACATAATCATCATTATAAAGCTCCATAAAAGGAATTGATTCTTCATTTTCTTTAATATGAACTTTAATATATTTATGAGCTTTTATTGCTTTTTCTACTGCCTTAGCTAATTTTTCTTCATCAATACTATAATCTAATTTTATTAATATGGGGTTATTATATATTTGTTTCCCCTTATTTAGCATACATTCAGTATAAATACCTAATTGAGTTTGGCTAAGTGGCGCAATATTTTTATCTTTATAATGAATTTTAGCATCTTTTTTAATTGCTAAAGCTATTTTCTTTGGTGTTTTTTCTTTGTAAATTGTTTTACTAGATAAATTCAAATCAGCTAAAATGGTTGATAATTTCATTACTTTAATTGAATCTCCACCTAATAAGAAAAAGTCATCATTTATTCCACTTTGTTTTAATCCAAATACTTCTTCAAAAGCTTTACAAATACGTGCTTCTAATTCATTTGTTGGTGCTACATAATCATTAGTTAAATTATCTAAATCTGGAGCAGATAATACTTTTCTATTAACTTTACCATTAGGTAGATATGAAAATTCTTTAACTTCAACAAAATATAAAGGTATCATATAGCTTGGTAATATCTTTATTAATTCTTCTTTTATTTCTTCTGGCTTTACTTCTCCTTTATAAAAAGCACATAAATATGCATTACCATCTTTATTCTCAAATCCTTTTACAATCGCATCCTTAATACCTTTTATATCTCTAATTCTTACTTCAACTTCGCCGACCTCAACTCTTTGGCCGTTAATTTTAACCATCCAGTCTTTACGATTGACATATACTAAATTACCATCAGGTAATTCTCTTAATAAATCATTTGTATGATAATAACCATCAATTATTAATTTATTTGTTTTTTCTGGGTCATTATAATAACCTAACGCAAAATCCCCTTTGATACAAAATTCACCAATTGAACCTTTTGCAACTTCTTTTCCATCATCATCTAATAATTTATATTCATAACTAGTTTTACCAACTGGAGTTGAATCATATTTTTTATCAACAATAAAAGAACAAACTGTACCTAATGTTTCAGTCATACCATAACAATTTATTAATTTATAGCCTTCTTTACTTTCTTCATTTGTTAATTTTTCACTACCAGTATATACTGCCTTTAATTTATCTGATTTATTATGAAAATTTTTCAATACTGAAGGAGGTAAAAATACATATGTTGCATTAAAATTTACAATATAATCTTCTAATTTACGGATATCTAATTTAACATCATTTGGCGGAAGTAAGACTTTAGCTCCTTCTTTTAAGACTTTATAAATTGTTAATGAGGCAACAAAATAAAATGGAGCAATCATCAAAAATGCATCATCTAATTTATATTTAAAATCAACTTTTTTATTTAATCCTTTAAAATTATGCATTATGCCTTTAGGATTACCTGTTGAACCTGAAGTATAAATAATTAATGCTAAATTATTTTCATCACTAATTTCATATTCTTCACATGGGTCTTGTTCTTTTATTTCTTCTAATATTTTATCATCAATAACTAATTTAGCTTTAGTTTCTTCTAAAATATAATCTATTCTATCTTTTGGAAAAGTTTTTCCCATTGGTATTGCAACATCACCATGTAGCCATAAGCCAACAACAATTGCTGCATAATCACTACTACCATCAAGCAAAATAGGTACTAATGCATTATTACCTAAATTCTTTTTATTTAAAAAAGCTAAAGTTTTTTTACTTAAATCAAAAAATTCTTTATATGAAATATCTTTACCTTTATCATTAAAAGCTATTCTTTCTTGATTATTTTTAATTGAATTTACTAAGTCGTTTAAATATACACTTTTCATATTACACCTCGATTAATGTTTGGTTAAAACCCATGATTTGATTGTATTTTAATTTAATTGCAAATGATGATATTATTTTTTGACTAATATCTTCTTCATTTTCTATTAATGGATTATATGGATTACCATTAGATCTTAAAGAAATTATTACATTTTCTTCACCTTTGATTATTTTAATATCAACATATGAAGTATTATGTTTTTCTTTTTCTTTTATCGTATTAATAATCATTTCTTCTAAAATTAATGATATTCGATTAGCTTTATTTTTATCAATTTTGTTTTCTATTAATATAGATAAAACATTTTTAGACACTTCTACCGCATCTATTTTAGAAGCTAAGATTGTAAAATCAAGCAATACATCGCTTCTTTCTTTTGGAAGTAATAATATATTTTTATAATTTTTCTTTTGTTTTATTATATATACAATTAATAAAGTTATTAAAGTAGTTCCAAATTCACTTGCGATAAATGCAATAACTAAGCCATATAATCCTATATTTGGAATTAATATTAAATTTAATGGTACTAATATAATAATTTGTTCTAAAAGCGTAATTATTATTCCTAAATATGATTTTTGTAATGTCGTGTAATAATATAATAATATGTAATTTATTCCAGTAAATATAAAACCAATTGCATATAATCTAAGAATTATTACATATTCATTTGGCGCATCTTTTATTCCAAATAATGGGAAGAATAAAGGTGCAAGAATTTCTATTAATAAAACTATTACTAAAATCAACATTAATAAAAATAAGAAGACAAATTTAACTAATAATCCAATACCTTTATAATCTTTTTCACCATACAAGACTCCCATAATAGGCATCATTGAAGCACCAGATGATTGGAAAACAGCACTAGATATTAAACCAATGTTAGAGATAACAGAAAATACTGCAATTCCCATATAGCCTACATATTTTCCAACAATAAAATTTATAATAATTAATGAAATAGAATTAAATAATAACCTAGAAGCTGATGGATATCCATTTTTTAAAAATCTAATAGTTATATCTTTAATTTCACTATCCTTTTTAAAAATATTTACTAGATGTAAATTCCTATTTTTCTTTAAAAAATAAATACAACCAATTAAATTAGAAGATACATAACTAATATCTGTTGCGATAGCAGCTCCATCTACTCCTAATTTAAAAGCTAAAATAAAAATCAAATCAAAACAAACATTAATAAAGCCACTAGCTATAAGAAGTGTCATTGATAATCTTGAAAAACCATCACTTCTAATTGCATATCCCAAATATGATGCAAGCATAATAAATGGAGATGATATTATAACTATTCTTACATATCTTTGGGCATATTCTAATATATCAGCATTACTTGTTATTGTTGAAACGATAACATCACTTAAAATTATTCCAATTAATGTAAATAATAATCCAATCCCTATACATAATAACAAGCCATATGTAAAAGCACTGCTAGCTTTTTTATTATTTCTTTTTCCTAATGAAATAGATATAACATTACTTAACCCTACTGCAATTAATGTAGCAAATACTGCAACAAAACTTATTATCGGATTTGATGCCTTAACACCAGACATTTCTTTAGTCCCAATTAATGTGCCAACAATTATTGAATCAACGATAGTAGTTACTTGTAATATTAAAACTGAAAATAAAACTGAATAAAAAAACTGTAAATATTTTTTCTTTATTATCTTATTATTCCTAACTGTTTCCATATTAACTCCAAAAAAAAGGCGATACTAAAACGATAAATAAATATATATAATATATCTACTTAACATCTTAGTATCACCACCTTGATTTTAATTTATTATACCAAAATAGGAGATAAATTGATATAAAAATATAAAAGAAATTTAATTATATTAAATTCCATCTCCAAAATTAAATTCTTGGTTATTACTAAGTAAATCCATTAAACTAATTGAATTCAAGTAATCAATTATCAATGTATTCAAGCTTTGCCACAATGGCATTGTTTTGCATTTTTGTGTTCTTGGGCATGCTTTTTCCTTATATATTAGGCAATCAAGTAATGATAATTCATTTTCTGTTATTTTTAATATTTCACCTACACTATATTGATTTGCATCTTTTGCAAGCTTATATCCACCATTTTTTCCATATTTGCCTATAACTAAATTATTTTTTGACAAATCTGTCATAATAGTCTCAACATATTTAAATGGTATTTCTTCTTCATTTGCGATTTGTTTAAGAGGTATAAATAAATCTTTATCATTCATAGCAAGATTTACCATAACTCGCATTGCATATCTACCTCTTGTTGAAATTTTCATTTATTATTCCTCTTCAAATAATTTAGTAGATAAATATCTATCGCCTGAATCTGGCAATAATACAACTATATTTTTGCCCTTATTTTCTTCTCTTAAAGCTACATTAATTGCTGCAGATAAAGCTGCACCACTTGATATACCAACTAAAATACCTTCAGTTTTTCCAATTAATTTACCATATTTAAATGCATCTTCATTGGCAATAGTAATGATCTCATCATATATTTTTGTATCAAGTGTTTCAGGTACAAATCCTGCTCCTATTCCTTGAATCATATGAGCACCACTTACGCCTTTTGATAAAACTGGTGAGGTTTCTGGTTCAACTGCTATAACTTTTATATTTCTATCTTGTTCTTTTAAATATCTACCAACACCACTAATTGTACCACCAGTTCCAACTCCAGCAACAAAATAATCAATTTTACCATCTAAATCTTTATAAATTTCAGGGCCTGTTGTCTCAAAATGAATTTTTGGATTTGCAGGATTTACAAATTGACCTAATATTATAGAATCAGGTATTTCTTTTTGTAATTCTTCTGCCTTTTTGATAGCACCTTTCATTCCTTTTGATGCTTCAGTTAAAATTAAATTTGCACCATATGCTTTTAAAAGCTTTCTTCTTTCAATAGACATACTTTCAGGCATAGTAAGGATTACTTTATAGCCTTTCATTGTAGCGATAGATGCAATACCTATTCCTGTATTACCAGATGTTGGTTCAATTATTGTAGAGCCTTCTTTAAGCAATCCTTTTTCTTCGGCATCAATAATCATTGATAAAGCTACTCTATCTTTAACAGATCCTGCAGGATTAAAATATTCAACTTTAGCAAATAAATTTGCCTTCAAATTAAATTTTTTTTCGATTCTTTCAAGTTTTAATAAAGGAGTATTCCCTACTAATTCATAAGCATTTTTATATAACATATTATTCAGTCTTCTTTCTACCTACTACTTTAGTAGGTGATTAAATTATACACTACTTTTACTATTAATCAATATGGTTTTTATTGAATATTTTAATAATTTTATTTTAATATCATAATCATTACTTTTTTCTTCTATCTTCTTAATAAATATATCAGATTATTATTGACTTTATTGTTTATATTGTGTAAAATTAAATAGTACAAAATCATTTTATAAAATAGGTGAAAACATGGATATTAAAATCAGATATTATTCAAAAACAGGAAATACAAAACAGGTTGCAGAATATATTGGCTTAGGGCTTGATATTGAAGCAAAAGAAATAAATGATGAAGATTTTTCAACAAGCTGTGATTTATTATTTTTAGGTGGTGCTCCATACGCTAATATAATGTCAGCTAAATTAAGAGAATATGCAGAAAAAATTAAAAAAGAAAATGTTAAAGCCGTAGCCTTGTTTACAACTTCTAACTGGTCAAGAAGAACAGTTAAAGCATTAAGAAAAATATTAACTGAAAAAGGCATATTCGTTTTCGATGATTTTTTATATGTACATATGCTAAAAATAAAATCTTCTAAAGAAAAATCAATTAATTTTGCCCAAAACATCCTTGAAAAATATAAAAACATAAAATAGGTGTTACTGTTCAGTCGTAAATTTAGGCAAAAATAAAAATCATAGGAAAATACCTATCAAGTTTTTATGATAGTTTTCTAATGATTTT
>CAJOOI010000019.1 GCA_905236105.1 uncultured Acholeplasmatales bacterium | reverse complement strand
TATATCTAATTTAGAATTAGTTTCATCATATTTATCATTTAATGAAAGGATTTGAGAAGATAAGCTTGAAATATCAAAATTAGATGTATCAGATAAATCAATATCTATTATATTTATAGCATTAACTAGGTTTTCTAATTCAGTAATAGATATAAATTTATAATCAGAATCTGTTTCATGACCTGTATCAAATACTTTTACATATTCAATTGTGTCATTAATGTTTTGATTTTTTAATGCTTCAGTTAATTTAGATGTAAGAGTACCTTTTAAGATAATTGAATCATAACATACTTGAAGCTTAGATTTTTTAGTATCGAGTTTTTCAGTTTTTAAAGAAGTATCATTTAATTTTTTAATGTTATTAATGATACCTTCTGAAAGATTATCATCAAATACAATGTTGCCATCGTTATCTCTTGGTAATATTTCATTAAATGCATCTAATAAATTAGACACTTCAGTATACCATGGAGAATCTAGGGTAATTTCGTTTAATTTTTCAGGAGTTGCTAGATTTCTTAAATCTTGTGGAATAAACAATAAATCTTTTGTTTGATCATTTGTTAATAAGAAATTAATAAATGATGCTAAAACAATCTTATTATCTATAAAATCAGTCTTATTATTTAAAACACTTTGTAATATTGTAGATATACTAGTATCTGCTGAAACAAAATATTTAGCTAATTTAGATAGTCCATATAAATCTTCTTCTTTTATTGCTTCATCTACTGGTGGGTCATTAACTTCTTTTTTACATGTAGTAGGTACAATGAATTTGAAGCCTTCTACTTCTAAATTCATTATAGTTTCTGAGATTGTATAATAAAGAATAGTAGATAATAATAATTTATTGAATTTAGCTTGAGTATCAATCTTGTTAAGTTGGTCTACAACAACTTTTGCGATATCTTGGTCTTCTTGAGCTTTAGATGCTTCATCGATGATAGCTTTTAAATCAAGTCCAGATTCTTGGATACCTCTTACGATTGATTTAACTTCGCCTTCTTTATTATTATCTGATAACCAATTTTCAATATTGTTTTTTAATCTATCGGCCATAACAATTAATTCTTTATTGCCTTGTTCAGTTTGTTGATCATTAATCTTTATTAAATTATCTTTTAATATTGAAGCTATTGTACCTTCAATCATTTTAGAATCTAAAATTGAAAGTAATTTATTATTATTTAATATTAATGAAATATTGTTATAATTTGGATCATCTTCATCTAAATATTTAGCAATATCTAATGCTAAATCACTGATGTTAAGTGAGATTATTCTTAATTCATCATATTTAATTACATTTATAACTTTTCCATCTTCAACTTCTTTAATATTATCTGGAAGATAAATGCTAATTTGCATTTCTGGATTATCATTTAATTTACTAATTACTGAAGTTAAAATACTTCTTATTAGCGTTGAATTAGATAATGTTAATAATACATTAGAATTATCTTTAAGCTTTGTTAATTTTGATACAATTTCTAATATTTGCGTAGCAGATAATTTTTGGTCAGATTCTTGAGTTGTATTTATTAATGATTTAATTGAATTTAGTGATTCTTCATCATTGATGACTTCTTGAAGTGCATCAGAAATAATTCTAAATTCATCATATTTGATTAAATTAACAGTCTTTCCATCAATTTGTTCTAAGATGCTTTTTGGAACATAGAATGATAAATCTAAATCAGGATTATCATTTAGTTTCATTAAAGCTGCAGTAAGGACACCTCTTAATACTGCAGATTTAGTTAAAGTTAATAATGGACTATTATTATCTTTAACTTTTGAAAGAGTTATTACTAAATCAAGGATTTGATTAGTTGATAATTCATTAGAATTAAATGTTTGTTTTAATGAAGAAACTGCTTGTGAATCCATTAATACTTGTTGTAAGCCATCAAGTAAATAATAAATTTCACCACGAGATATAACTTCACCACTTTCATTATATGTTGTATTAAATTGAGTATTTGGATTTATATATGCGTTTGGTGCAAAATCTTTAATTGCATCAATTAATAAATCCTGTAAATAAGATGTAGATAAGGCAAGGCCTAATAATTTAGATTTTTCAAAATCAGCTTTTATTGAATTAAATGCTTCAATATTAGCATTTCTTTTTTCACCTTCAAATATGTCTAATAAAACTTCTACTATTTTTACATTTTCCATGTCATCAGGTAATGTTCTTTGAGCAATTTCAACTGCTGTTCTTGCTGTACCTAGTAATGAATTTAATTCTTGAGCCCAGTTTATAGTTGTTTTTTTAGCAGTTTCAGCTAATAATTTTTGTCTTGTTTGAGCTATTTTAGAATTTCCATCTTGTTTCCCAATGTTTTCATAAATTACTTTATCTAAATATTGATAAAGTCTTTCAAACACACCATTTACTTCTTCATTTCTTTCTGTTTGAAGAATTGATAATGATTGTAATGTAGGAATTATTTCATGAACCATTGGTAAAATATCTTTTACAGTTATTTCATCTTCAGAAACAAATTTAGAGAAATTTGTTGCTAAAAGAGGTAAGACTGCTTTTAGTAGTGTTTTAGTATCTTTATCATTTAATAATGAAGATGCTTTAAGATAAGGTCTTATTTCATAATTTTCTTTATCTAAATCTTCGCTTTCATCAAGTATTTGAGGACATAAATAACCTTTATTGAATAAAATATTTAAAATAGTTGCAGGTACTTCAGGCATATCTTTTGCAATTTTATCAATATTTAAAGCAACTGAATCTAAAACAGATAATGCGAAATTAGCAAAATATGTTTTGGCATCAAATTCATCAATTATCTTATCAAATTTTTCTTGGAATTCTTGATCCTGGAAAGCAGCAGTTAATGCTGATATTTTTTCTTTGTTTGATGGATCTGATAAAACATCATTGAATTCATTATGTGCATACTCATTCATTAATTCAATAATATCATTAGTGAATTTTGTATATGCTCCAACTTCTTCTACTAGCCATATACTTTGGTTTTCAAGGCCTCTTTCTTCATCAGTTATTTTACCGTTGAAATATATTTCAGTAAGATATAGATAATATGGAATGTTATCTTTATTCTTAATTGAGCCTAATATTTTATAAATACCATTTTCTCCATAGCTTCCAATTGCTTTATATAAATTATATGTTTTTGAGAAATCCTCATTATCCCAATCGACTTGTTGGTATTTTTGGTCCCCATTGCTACCACTAGCCATAAATAAGAATGAACCGATAAATGAGACAATTAATAAGCCTGAAGCTAAACCTCTAAATGTACCTATTAACATACCCCATAATCTACGCTTCTTATATGGTTTATCTCTTTCAAGTCTTTCATATTTCTTTTCTATTCTTCTTCTATGTCTTCTTTCTGGATAGAATAATGCATAGATGATATAGAAAATAAATACTAAGATTAGGTAAATAACCATTGAAACAATTGCATATGCAATTTTAATCATGATGTTAACAAGTAGCATGATGTATGCACCATGATTAATTATTATTTCAGTTATGTAATCTTGAAAATCTAATTTCTTTGGTAAAACATATAGCAATATATCTTCTAGTGATGTATAAACCTCAGGAGCTTGTTCAACTCCAACTGCGTTAGTTATTACATTTTGTAAGCCACCATTTCCCATAAAAGTATTAGTAATACTTACTACTTTTACTCCTGCAGGATCTGAGAATATAAAGATTAAAAATAGTATGAATACAATAGCAAAAGCTACTATTGCTTGAATGCCTAATATTAAGCTTTTTCTAAAGCCACGCATCACACCAAAAACAATTCCAAATATCAGCAATAACAAGAATATTGCGGAAGGAATCAGTATTACGAGTAAGTGAATTAAATCGTTTGACATAATTTTGGTCCTCCTAACGAAAGCTAAAATATATAATATTTTAACTTTTTTTAATATTTTTTACAATAGTTTGCGCCAAAAAAGCCATATCTTGTATAAAATAATTTACTTTTACGACTAACCAATTGATAATTATATAATTGAAAAATAAAAATTTACTTGCTTTGAGTAGTTGATTATGCTAGAATAATAAGGCTGAAAGTTTTCGAGTAGGCTTTATCTTATACATAGGGGCATATTGTCAATGGTAGCAAGCCGGTCTCCAAAACCGTTAGTGAGGGTTCGAATCCTTCTGCCCCTGCCATTT
Organism: uncultured Acholeplasmatales bacterium; assembly: GCA_905236105.1. Classification (GTDB taxonomy): domain Bacteria; phylum Bacillota_I; class Bacilli_A; order Acholeplasmatales; family Anaeroplasmataceae; genus Anaeroplasma. Next base: position 5,350 of record CAJOOI010000019.1, on the reverse strand, counting down.
AAAATCGCACAGCTAAGCCGTTTTTAAGTATACATCAAATTTTTACACATATGACAAAATAAAAAGATAATCAAACATTATAATTTCTAATTGTTATAATAAATGATTATCTTTTTTTTCGTCGTTTTTCGTCAGAGGGATTTCAACCACACTTAATTTTATTTTTTATATTTTTGGAATATGGTAATAAATCATCTTTTATTTTATAACACTTCAGCTTGTTGTAATGATGTCGTTAATTTTATATCTTTATAATGTCGAACTTTTTCACATCATTAAATATAAATAAAAAAGTAGTGAAAAAAGTACAAACTTTTGACACTACCTAAAAAAAATGAGGGGTGGAGTTACCCCTCAAATTATTTTATTTACATCAAGAATTTGTAGAACTTGCTAAAGAAAATAATATCCAAGTTGCACTAGTTGATATCTTAAAGCTAGGTCTACCAGCTCCATATTCGAATGGCCATCCTGTAATATCAAAATCAGTTTTTAGATTTGTAACAACTGCTACATCTACATATTCCATATCTCTTATATTTTGTTTCATTCCTAAAAGGCCAGTATACTTAGCTTCTTTTTTGAATGAATAAGAACCACCTGCTAAAACTAAGTTAATGGAAAATCCACCAGTATAAGCATCGAAATTTACTGGACTACCATCTCCTGTACCTTGATGATAAAGTGTCATATGATCTCGGTTATATGTATAATCTGCTATATTATTTTTAATACCAGTAATTTCGTAAATTACTCCTTCCATATTGTCTAACTCATCTTTGGATAATATGCCAATATGAACTAAATATTCACCAAATGAATAATTTGTTCCATTTAATTTATTATATAATTTAATTTTTAAAGCCATTGTTTGTACTGCGTTAGCTGAAATACTTGATAAACTTTTAAATGTATTTCCATACATCTTATCAGGTGTATTTTCGGTAATATTTACACATTCTTTTCCTGTTCCATTTGTCCAAAAATAGAATATTGCATATGTCTTTGTAAAGAAATTTACATAATCATTTACAGCATATAAATATACTTCGTTTGTGTATGAAGATCCATCGATTACAGATTTGTTTTTATGATAGAATCTTGTAGATGATAATTCATCTTTAACTAAATTAAACATTTTTTCATATCCAACAAAGGCAACCTCACCTGGATTTACATAATTTGCTATATCCATAATTTTTGATGCTGATAAGAATAATGTTGATAATTTTATCAAAACTAAATTTATGTCAGCTTCAGTTTCAAAGCCAAAATTATATACAGTTGATAGCATTATGACATATGCATCAAGTGGTTTTGTATTAGTTGATGATGTCGCACCCATTTGTGTACCAGTTAATATCTTACAGAAGTTAGTAAATGAATTAATAAATGATATAAGCCTATCTTCTTCTGTAAAATAATAAGTCATAGCATTAAACCTTAATGCTTTTAAAACTTCTAATATAGTTTTATCATCTAAATTTGAATTATATTTCAAATCAACAATAATATCACTTTCGATATTTGGATATGCATGCCCACCATTTTTTTGAATTCCTGCAATAGTAGATGTGAGCTCATATATAGATACTTCTTTATTCTTTGAGAAATCTATTTGCTCACCATAAATGCCAAATGATGCATTTGAATTAGGTATAATTTGCTCACCATTCACATCATAATATATGTTTATTTTAATATCTGTATCTTTTAATTTATTAAATGTTTTTATAGCAAAATCATAATAATATTGATAATAGAATGTATTATATGCATATATATTATTTGCAAGTGTTAAATAATATTGATTAATAAATTCATTCCATGTTTTATATGCATTTAAATAATTATTTAATAATGCTTCCTCTTGAATTGCTATAAGCTCTTGCTTTATAGTTTCAAGTTCATCTCTTATTATTGTTATTTGATTTTCTATGTTATTTAATTCTTTTTCAATATCTTTTAATTTATTTAGTATTTCTTCTTCTTTAGAGTCTAATCCAAAAAGACTTAATATTGAATTTTTAGTATTGAAAAAGTCTCCTTTATAAACTCCAACGCCTATAGAAATAATTTGAACGACTTTATTTAAAGTATTCATTACAGCATTATTATCTTCTTTGTTATTGAATGCATATTCAACAATCGTACTTTTAACATCTTCAAATTTTTGGCTTGCAGTTTGGCTTACTATGTATTTTTCATTATTTATTATTTTAGAATCGATAAGATCTTTTAAATCCCAATCTGGTCTAATTTCCTTGCTAAGAACTAAATTAATAACACTATTTGGATCATCCTTTTTAGCAAATATTTTATATTCTTTACCGTTTTTATCTTTGATTGAATCATTAAATATTATTTTTGTATTATTCATTTTTAATTCTTGAAGGGTAGATAATACATATTGACCTTTTAGTTCATAATCACTTATTGATGTTATTGATACATTGTAAACTGAAGGTGAATCTTCATCAAATTTAAAAATTTCAAGCAATTTATCTTCAATTGATAATATAGATGCTATATTATCTTGAAAAATTTTTGAAAAACTACAGCCATTTAGTTTGATTTCAAAATTGCCAGTATGAGTAAAATTAGTTTCAGAATCTTGTGTTCCTTTAATATAAGATATTGTTGCATCAAAAGAGGCATTAATAATATCAATTTTGCTTTTAATACCTTCTGGTGTTATTTCATATGTGATTAATACACCTTTAGAATTAGATTCTTTTGCAAATGCAATTACACCATTATCATATTCACCAACAGTTCCTTTTGTTTCTATTGTAAGCTTATTTTTTTCGTTTTTAACATTAGTAATTAATAAATTACTAAAAGAGCCATATAAATTAATAAATGATGCATTAATATCTTCTACAAATGTAAAATTCACATAATTAAATTCAAATGTTGGGTTTTCTTGGTTAGCACTTATTTCATTTGTACATGTTAGTATTGAATATTCTGAAACATATTTTTCATCATATGTTTCAAAACCTTTTTTTACATAAGATGCAATATATTCTTTATGATCAATTGCTAAATTATAAGAATTATCAGATAAAACCCATTCCTTAAATGTATATGATCCTTGGCTATCATTTGGCTTTGTTGGAAGAGTACCTTCAAATTTTATATTTTCATATGAATCTACTGATGAAATGCTGATAAGAGTATTATCATAATTTTTCCATAAAATTAGATGAGTACTATTTTTTGGATATTCTAGATATTTTGCATTATATTCTGCATTTCTTTCGGCTTTAATAATAGCTGGGTCCCAACTATAAAACAAAAAAGATTTATCATCAGTATCAGGTTTTGTTGGTATATCTCCATCATATGTAGGTATAGTCCCATGCTTAACATTTTCTGATTTTTTAAGCTCTGTACCATCATAATTCTTCCAAATGATTGTGTAGCTATCAATTGCATTAAAAGTAGCTATATATTCTGTATCTTTATTTACAGGAGTAATATCAGGTGACCAGCCGTTAAATTTATATGAGTGCGCATCATCTGAAGCCTTAACTGGCTCATCACCAGAATATGTAGGTGTTGTTCCATATAAAACTTCTTCTGATTTTATTACTGAACCATCTGCATTTTTCCAAGTAATTTTGTATTTATTAGTTGTAGAAGTGAAAACCGCAGTATAAGTGGTATTTTCTGTTGATGCAACAACATTAGGTGACCAACCACTAAATGTATATGTGTTTTCTGCATCTCTTTCTTTTGTTGGAGTATCACCTTTATATTCAGGTGTTGCTCCAGCTAATACTTTATCAACTTTAAGTACTGAACCATCTACATTCTTCCAAGTTATAGTGAAAATGTCTGTTGTAGTAAAAGTTGCTATATATTCTGTATCTTTACTTATAGGAGTTATTTCAGGTGACCAGCCACTGAATTTATAAGTGTGTGAATCATCAGAGGCCTTAACCGGTTCATCACCAGTATATGATGGTATTATACCCTCATTTATTTTCTCAGTTTTTATAACTGAACCATCTGCATTTTTCCAAGTTACTGTGAATATGTTTGTTGCATTAAATGTAGCTATATATTCAGCATCTTTACTTACAGGAGTTATTTCAGGTGACCAGCCACTGAATTTATAAGTATGAGAATCATCAGAGGCCTTAACTGGTTCATCACCAGTATATGTTGGGGTTACACCATATAAAACTTCTTCTGTTTTAATTATTGATGCATCTTCATTTTTCCAAGTGATTTTATATTTGTTAGTAGTTGGAGTAAAAACCGCTTTATAAGTGGTATCCGCTGTTGCTGCAACAACTTCAGGTGACCAACCACTAAATGTATATGTGTTTTCTGCATCTTTTTCTTTAGTTGGAATATCACCTTTATATTCAGGCAATGCATCAGCTAATACTTTATCAACTTTAAGTACTGTACCATCAGCATTTTGCCAAGTGATTTTATAAATTCTACGACAAGAAACAAGAAAAATCACTGAAATAAAGGCAAAACAAAACATAAGGCACTTTATTATTTTTTTCATCATTTCTAGTCCCCCCTAAAATTCTAATTATGAATTAATTATCCTTAATTAATTATTAAATTAATTTTATTTTGAATCTTCTAAAGCTTGAGATGTACCAAAATAAATAACATTGCCAGATTGACCTTTTTGAAGTCCATCATGATCTAAAAAATTAAATTCAAATTCAGCATCTTTATTTGTATAAAAGTAATATAGATATAATTTGTCATCACCTTTTTCGGCAAATAAATAATATTCTAATTCCAAAGAAGATAATGAACTTGTTTCAAATTCTTTATCTAATGCCTCACCACTTAAAACTGTAACTTTATAATCTTTTGCCTCAAGTGTCTCTTTAACTTTTGTTGGATTATTGCCAAAATTATAACAAGCAACAACAAAAAATAAAGATATAATAGAAATAAAAACTCCACCAAATATTTTTAATGTTCTCATGTTTAACACCATCCTTTAATTTTCTTGTATTTTATAAAAAATTAATCATTTTTTCAATAATTATATTTTAAAATATTTATTTTTAAAAATAGATTTGCGCTTCATTTTGTTATATTTAGTCTATTTTTCTAAAAATTCCAAAAAAGCTAATGCTTTTCAACGTTTTGCAACACTCATTTACTATACTATAGTCGCATTCAAAAAAGGATGCAAAAAATTGAAAGGTAAATGCCCGTATTTAGGATTTAACACCTCAAAATTTAGGAAAAAATAAATATTCTTTGGCAGATATGGAATTATATAGATTTGAATAATTATTAAACATAAGAAAAAAACGAAAGATTAAATTTATTGTTTTTATAGTTATTCATTTTAATTTTT
>CAJOOI010000018.1 GCA_905236105.1 uncultured Acholeplasmatales bacterium | reverse complement strand
AGCAAAATAAAAAGCAGGGTGAGAAGTCCTGCTTTCCATATTTCTTTGCAATTATAATAATCAAACAATTAACGCTTAGAGAATTGTGGAGCTCTACGTGCTTTCTTAAGACCATATTTTTTACGTTCTTTAGCACGTGGATCACGTGTAACTAATCCTGCAACTTTTAAAGTTTTTCTATAATCTGGGTTTACTTCCATTAATGCACGAGTGATACCAAGACGAATAGCGCCTGCTTGACCAGTGATTCCACCGCCATATACATTAACTAAAACATCAAAGTTATCAACATTTTCTGTTAATTCAAGTGGTTGTAATACATCAAGACGAACTGCTGCAGAAGGAATATAATCTTCAAATTCACGATCGTTAATTGTAATTTTACCTTTGCCTGGTCTTAAATAAACACGAGCAACTGAACTTTTACGACGACCTGTTCCTAAATATTGAACTAATTGTTTTTTAGCCATATTCTTTCTCCTATTCTACTACCTTAAATTCTTTTGGTTGCTGTGCTTGATGAGGATGATTTTCACCAGCATAAACATATAATTGCTTTCTCATTTGGTTACCAAGTTTAGTATGAGGAAGCATGCCATATACAGCATGTTCTACCATTTTTGTAGGTTGGTTAGCCATTAATGTTTCAGCATTTACAGTTTTTAAACCACCAGAATATTCAGAGTGTCTACGATACAATTTGTCTTCCCACTTGTTACCAGTTAATTTAACTTTGTCTGCATTGATAACAATTACGTTATCACCACAATTAACATGAGGAGTATAAGTTGGTTTATGTTTACCTCTTAATAAACTAGCTACTTGAGTAGAAAGTCTACCTAAAGTTAAACCTTTTGCATCAACTACATACCAATCATGAGTTACAGTTTGATTATTTGCCATGAATGTCTTCATTTTTTGTCCTCCTAAATTTAATAAAATTAATTTAGGGCTGTGGATAATTGCTTAAAAATGTACCGATTGATATTCTACACTATTATGAAATAATAGTCAAGAAATATTTTTCGTGTGAATTTTTCAGCATATTTCCTAAATTATTTTAAATTGTTCATTAAGTCAGTTAATGAAATTATTTTATAATGCTTATTTTTATTTTCAATTATTTTATCATCAACAAGTTTTTTTATTTCATACCCGACAGATGGTCTTTCAACATTTAATAAACGAGCCAAATCAGTTTTTGAATAATTGAGTTCAAATTCTAATGAATTATTTTTTTTATATTCTTCATATAAGAAATAGCACAATTTTGTTCTAATTGTTTTCATTGTTTTAATTTTCATTGAGTCGTTTTGTTCAATTGCTAAGTCAGTTAATATGTTTAAAAATTTTTTTAAGATTCGCTCATCATATTGTAAAACTTTTATTAAATCTTCTTTGTTAATTTCTTCAACACTTACTTTATCTTTTGCTTTAAATGTGGCTCTATAAAGCGGATTTGATGAAAAAATCAAATTAATACCAATGTATTCACCAGTAGTAATTCCTTTAACAAAAATTTCTTTATCGCCTATTTTTTTATAAGCCTCAATTGTCCCATTTATTACATAAAAAATTTTTTCACAAGAATCATTTTGTCTTACAAGTATACTATCAGATAACATTGTACGTTGTCTTAGTCTTATATGTGCAAAAACCTCAGCTAATTTTTCCTTATTAAGATCATCAAAAATGGTCATTAAAGAGTCGCCTCCTCATCGTCCTTAATGGACTCTCTTGCAATTGAAAGCATCAATTTTATTCTATTATCTTGATTTACTTTAGTTGCACTTGGGTCATAATCAATTGCTACTATATTAGCACTTGGATGTAGCATTTTTATTTTCTTCATTACGCCCTTGCCACAAATATGATTAGGAAGACAACCAAAAGGTTGTGCACAAACGATATTACTGTACCCTATTTCTACAAGTTCCATCATTTCAGCAGTTAATAGCCAACCTTCACCCATCTTTGTTCCATGGTCTAAAACACCTTCAGATAAATCTTTTGTATGACTAAAATATTTCATTGGTGTTATTTTTGTTTTAGAAATACCATTAATCATTAATTTTTCTCTTCTTTTTAAATATTTCAAAAGAAGTTTAGAAAGGAATGCTTTTAATTTACCTCTTCCATATATTTCATAATCATATATACCATTATAAATCGAATATAAAGCAAATCCATAAAGTCCAGGAACCATTACTTCAGCCCCTTGACTTACTAAAAAATCTTCTAAGTGATTATTTCCTAAAGAAGCATACTTAATATATATTTCGCCAACAATACCAACTTTAGGTTTTGCATGAGATAAATCCAAATCTAAATTATCAAAATCTTGGGCAATTTGATTTATATTTTTTCTCATGTCTTTATAGCTTGTACCTTTGCCAGAATCAAATTGATCACTTATTTTTTTAACCCAGTCATCAACTAATTTTTTGGCTTCACCAGGCACTTTTACATAAGAGCGTGTCTTATTATATAAATACATTAAAGTATCTCCATATGTTACTGCAGATACTACTTTTTTTATTGTTTTAAAGCTGAATTCAAACCCACTATCTTTTTCTAATCTATTAGCATTTAAAGATACAACTGGAATATAACCATATCCAGCCTTTACAAGTGCTTTTCTAAGAAGATGGATATAATTTGATGCACGACAACCTCCACCTGTTTGAGTTATTAAAAGTACAACTCTATCTAAATCATTTCTGTGATTTAAATTGTCAATAAATTGTCCAATAACTAATAATGCAGGATAGCATGTATCATTATGAACATATTTTAAACCTTCTTCAACAACTTCATGACCTTGGTTTTGCATTACTTCAACTTTATAGCCACATTGTGTTAATACACTTTCAAATAATGCCATATGAATATCAAGCATTGAAGGTATCAAAATAGTGTGAGTTTTTATCATTGATTTATTAAATTTAGGGTATTGGTAATCTTCTGTTAATTGATCCATTATTTTTTACCTCGCTCCAATGCAGCAAATAAACTTCTAAGTCTAATTTTAACTGCGCCTAAATTTGTAATTTCATCTATCTTAATTTGCGTATATATTTTTCCTTTTGATTCTAATATAAGTTTACATTCATCTGTTGTTACTGCATCAAGTCCACAACCAAATGATACTAATTGAACTAAATTCATATCATCTTCATGTGTACAATATTTTGCAGCAGAATATAATCTTGAATGATAAGTCCATTGATTTAATACTTTAACAGGGAATTTTTCATTAAGATGTGAAATAGATTCTTCAGTAACTACTGTAGCTCCCATATCACAAATTAATTTATCAATACCATGATTAATTTGTGGGTCTTGATGATATGGACGACCTGCAAGAACAATAATTTGTCTTTTTTCTTTTCTAGCATTTTCAATATATTCTAAGCCTTTATTCCTTATTTGACTTAAATAATCATCATATGCCTCAAAAGCAAGTCTTGATGCATTTTCTATTTCTTTAGCTTTTATTTTTTTATCTTTAAAATATTTATCTAAGATAGCTTTAATTTTTATATTAAACATCTTTTTATCATCAATTGCCAAAAAGTCAGAAATGAAAGTCACATCTTTTATTTTACCAACATTATTTAATATATTTTCAGGATAATATGCAACAATTGGACAATTGTAATGATTATCACCCATATTTTCATCAATATTATAGCTCATACATGGATAAAATATGATTTTTTCACCTTCATCAATAAGCTTAGCTATGTGTCCATGAACAAGCTTTGCTGGATAACATGCAGTATCAGATGGAATTGTATTTTGTCCTTGTGAATATATTTTATCACTTGAAAAGCCACTATTTACAACTTCGAAGCCTAATGAAGAAAAGAACGTTGTCCAAAATGGAAGTAATTCATATATATTTAGCACTAAAGGTATAGCTATTCTTCCACGCTTACCTCCAGTTGATTTATAACTTGTAAGTAATTTTCTTGTGAATTCATATAAATTCTCACCTTTTTTAGTTGCTTTAATACCTAATGGTTTTTCACATTTGTTACCACTTATAAATTTATTAGGATTATTCTTAAAAGTATTTATATTTAATAAGCAATGGTTATTACAGCCCTGACATTCTATATTTTTAACAATATGTTCAAAATTTAATATTTCTTCTTTTGTTAATGTATTTGTTTTTTCTATATTTAAGCTTTTTGCATATAAAGCTGCACCATATGCTCCCATCAATCCTGCTATATTAGGACAAACAACATCAATTCCAAGCTCTCTTTCAAAAGCTCTCAATACAGCTTTATTTAAGAAAGTACCACCTTGAACTACAATATGTTTTCCAAGTTGATCTTTTGATGTACATCTAATAACTTTATATAATGCATTTTTAACTACAGATATAGATAAACCTGCAGAAATATTATCAATAGTAGCACCATCTTTTTGAGCTTGTTTAACACTCGAATTCATAAATACAGTGCATCTAGAGCCTAAATCTACTGGTTTTTTTGCCATCAAACCTAAATTAGCAAAATCTTTTATGTCATAGCCAAGTGCGTTTGCAAATGTTTGTAAAAAAGAACCACAACCAGAAGAACAAGCTTCATTTAAGAAAATATTTGATATTGCATTATTTTCTATTTTAAAGCATTTAATATCTTGACCACCAATATCGATTATAAAATCAACATCTGGTTTAAAATGTTGGGCAGCCATATAATGCGCCATAGTCTCAACAATACCACCATCAAGCTTAAAACCATTTTTTACTAATTCTTCACCGTAGCCAGTAGAAGCAGAAGCCTTAATTCTGATATTTGGATATTTTTCATAAATATCAGTAAAAATAGATTTTATAACTGAAACTGGATTTCCTTTATTCGGATTATAACTTTGAAATCTTATATTTAAATCTTCATCAATTAAAACAAATTTTAAAGTAGTAGAACCACTATCTATACCCAAATATAAATTTCCTTCATATCCTTCTAGAGGTAATGTTTCAACTGTATCTTTTTTATGTCTTAAATCAAATTCTTTTAATTCGTTTTCATCTTTAAATAAAGGGTTATTAAATGCATAAGTAGATTTATTGGAAAATTCATTAAGATTTTTGATTATTTCATCAACACTTAATTCTTCTTTTGAAGCAAATGCTGCACCTAAGGCAACAAAATATAGTGAATTATCTGGACAAAGTCCCTCAGTATTTAACACTTTATCAAATGCTTTTTTTAATTCAGATAAAAATGTTAATGGCCCACCTAAATATGCAACTTTCCCAGTTATTTCTCTACCTTGTGCAAGTCCACCAATTGTCTGATTAACTACAGCATAAAATATTGAAGCAGCTATATCAGATTTTGATGCACCCTGATTAAGTAAAGGCTGTATATCACTCTTAGCAAAAACACCGCATCGTGAAGCGATAGAATATAATTTTTGGTGTTCTCTTGCAAGACCATTAATTTCTGTAATATCAACATTAAGTAATGTTGCCATTTGATCAATAAATGCACCTGTACCACCAGCACAAGTACCATTCATTCTAACTTCCATTCCATCTGTTAAAAATAGAATTTTAGCATCTTCTCCACCAAGTTCAATAATGCAGTCAGTTCCAGGTATTAAAATATTTGCAGCAATACGTGTTGCATAAACTTCTTGCACAAATGGAATATGACATCCATCAGCAAGACCCATTCCTGCTGAACCAGACATACTTAGCATTATTTTATCAGTTATTATTTTCTTTTCTTTTATCTCAGTTAAAGTCTTGATTATATTGTCTTTAATGTGAGAATAGTGTCTACGATAATCACTAAAAAGTATATTATTTTTATCATCTATGACAACACATTTTATTGTTGTTGAACCAATATCTAAACCTACTCTAAGCATATACTACAAACTCCTTAAATAAGATTTTAAAAATGCTTTAGTTATTATATAACTACATAATGGACTTTGTCAAATGTTTTAAATTATGTAAGTGTTTTACAAATTCAATTATTTTTTTTATAAATTTATTCTCTAAAAATTAACAAATTTTTATTGTTTTTAAACTTTGTTTAATGTATAATTTGCAATAGCATATGAATTTATAATTCATAAATTAATATAGATTTACGAGGTGTTTTATGAAATTTAAAAAAATAATCGCACTTGTTGCGCTAGCATTTATAGGAGTGTTTACTTTTGTTTCATGTAATTCTAACCAAAGCGGTATTACTGAAAGCAATGTCCAAATAACAACTTCAAGTGTAACAAGTAAAACTGTAACACTTTCTGTTAGATTTGACAAAAATGATAACCTAACAACTGGTGCAGCATCAACATACTTTAAACAATACGAAGTTGAAGATGGGAATGAAACTTATAAGCTAATGGAAAAATTAGATGTTGATACATCAACTTATTCAGCAACTAAAACATTTAGTGGACTTACAGCTTCTACAAAATATCGTTTCAAATTATTTGTTACATTCAATGGAAATGATACAGAAATCACACATCATGATGTAACAACAAATTCAAATAGTCAAACTGAAGATAATGCTATACATATCACAACTGTTGATGATTTTGAAAAAATGGTTAATGACCCAACAAGCTATTATGTTTTAGATAACGACTTAGATTTTGCTGGTGAAACTTTATCTACAAGATTCAATGCAACAACTAAATTCAGTGGTACATTTGATGGTAAAGGACATACAATTAAAAACTATGCAGTACCTAACTCAGAATATACAGGTTTATTTGAATATGCTTTATCTGCAACTATCAAAAATTTAAATGTAAGTGATGTTACCGCTAATTTTTCTTCATCTAGCAAAGGAAATACAAAATGTGGTGCCATTGTTGGTTATGCTGAAAGAACTTTAATAACAGATTGTACAGTTGATAACATAGATTTCAAATATAGCGCATTATCATCAGCTGAAAGCTATTTTGGTGGTGTAATCGGCTTAGGTGTAAATGATACAATCGAAAATACAAAAGTAACAAATGCCAAAATAACATCTACACAAGCTAGATTAAAATTATCAATCGGCCTATTTGCAGGTTGCTTAAAAGATAATGCATTAAAAGATGGAATCTCTGTTAAAAATTGTGGTGCTGAAGGTTCAATTGAGGCTGCAACAAACTATGCTCAAGTTGGATGGCTTGCAATTGGTGGCTTTATTGGCAACTGTAATGCTCGTGGTTTAGTAACAGAATCATATGCAGATGCAAATATTATTGTTTCTAAATATAAAAATTCATCAGCAACAGATGAATTTGACTTATATGTTGGTGGCTTTATTGGTACAAACAACATATCAAATGGTAGCAATATAACTAAATGTGTTGCAGCATCAGAAATCAAGATTTATGCAGGCGAATATAAACTTAATGAAGATGGAACTGAACCAGAAGTAGATTATCAAAATGTTAAAATGACAAAAGGTACAACAACAACTTCTAGCAAAACTAGACATTTCTTCTCATATTTAGGTGGCTTCATTGGAAAAATCCAAGGTCAAATTGACAAAATAGATAATTGCTATGCAATATTTAAAGCTGACTTACCTTTCTACATCAATGCTAAATTAGATAGTACGACTGTTTATACAGATGAATTTGCAAATACAGAAGAAGGTAAATATTCTGTTAAACTTGAAAACAAGATTACTGATGCAGAAATATTACAACAAGTAACTTTCAAAGCATATTATCTAGAAGATGAACAAGAAGTAAATGTTGCAAGTGGTGCAACTTTTGATCCTTCAAAAGAATTAAAGACACGTGTAGTTAATAATTCTGAAAAAACTTTAATGCTTGATATAATAAAAGAAAATAGCACAAATGAAACTTATGAAATTGAAGCATTATCAACTGAAGAATGTGATTTTACTCTTGATGCAAATACAATTGTAAGATTATATATGCCTGATGAAAATATAGAAAGCTATTTTTATGTAGGAGATGTTGCAGGTTCTTTTGGTGATGTTGAAGCTAAAGTAACAAATACTTCATCTTCAATTGAAGGTGGCTTATCAGAAGAATTATACAATCTATTTAAAGCATTAATTGAAAAATATGTTGATTTAGCTGCTTAAAAAGAGGTATTTTATGTCTTTAAAAATATATAATTCTTTAAGCGGAAAAATAGAAGAATTTATACCTAGTCAAAGAAATGTTGTCAATATGTATGTATGTGGTCCTACAGTTTATAATTACATTCATATCGGCAATGCAAGACCAGTTATCTTTTATGATATGGTCAAAAATTATTTAGAATTCTTAGGTTATAAAGTTAATTATGCATCAAACATAACTGATGTTGATGATAAAATAATTAACAAAGCTTTATCAGAAGAAAAAACAGAAAAAGAAGTTGCTTCTTTTTATGAAAATGCTTATTTTAAAGCAGTAAATTTAGTTGGCTCAAAAAAACCAGATTTTATTCCTCATGCAACTGACTACATCAACGAAATGATTGATTTTATCAATTCACTAATAAAAGAAGGCTACGCTTATGAAAAAGATGGAGATGTATTTTTTAGAGTAAGTAAAGTTAAAAATTATGGTGAGCTTTCAGGTCAACGTATTGAAGATTTAGAAAGTGGCGCTAGAATAGATGTTGATGAAGCAAAAGAAAATCCATTTGATTTTGCTTTATGGAAAAAAACAGAAACTGGTATTAAATGGCAATCACCTTTTGGAGAAGGTAGACCAGGCTGGCACACTGAATGTGTTGTAATGAATTACAAATTGTTTGGAACTAATTTAGATATTCATGGTGGTGGAATGGATTTAAAATTCCCTCATCATGAAAATGAATTATCCCAATTTAAAGCACTATACAATGCTCCACTAGCTAAATATTGGATGCATGTAGCACGACTTGATTTAGGTAAAGAAAAAATGAGTAAATCTTTAGGTAATGTAATTTATGTTAAAGATTTTGATTCATTTGAAGGAATGATTTTAAGAACATTAATATTATTTACTCCATACAGAAATATCATTTCATATGATAAAGATGGCTCAATATTTAACCAATATAAAAATGAATATTTAAAATGGCAAAGAGCATATAAGATGGCTTTATATGAGCTACAATCATTAGATTTATTATCTAACGAATTTAATGAAGATGATATCACATCATTTAAATCATATATGGATGATGATTTTAACGTTCAAAATGTATTAATGCTAATAAATAACATTTTTAAAGATATTAATACCTTATTAAGAAACAAAAACTATAAAGATTTAGCAATCAAATTAAAAACAATCGAAACTATTTTTAGCGTATTAGGTATTAATTTATTCGTTAAAAAAATGAATGATGAAGAATTAAATACTTATAAATTATGGCAAGATGCACGATTAAATAAAAATTTCGAACTTGCTGATGAATATAGGAGAAAACTTGTTGAATGGAAAATCATTTAAAAAGTAATGATTATAATGGACTAGCATTAGCATATTTAGGTGATGCAGTATATGAAAAATATATTCGTGAATTCATTTTGACAACAAAAGGTGGAAAAATGAATAATATTCACAATATTGTTTCTACTAATTATACAAGTGCTAAAGCTCAAAAAGCTTATATGGAAAAAATATTAGAGAAAAATTTATTAGACGAATACGAATTAAGCCTTTTTAAAAAAGGGAGAAACACGCATCCATCTACAACAAGGCATAATGTTGAATTAAAAGATTATTTAACTGCCACAGGCTTTGAAGCACTGATAGGTGGTTTATATCTAGATGGTAAGCTAAATCGTGTTGAAGAAATAATAAATATGATTACAGGAGGAGGGTTATAATGGCAAAATATCCAAACATCGATGAACTATCAGAAGAAGAATTGGCTGAGTATTTAAATAATACTGAAGATGAAGAGCTTCAAGCTGATCAAACTGATGAAGATGAAGAAATAGACAATTCAGATGCCATAGTTTATAGTGATGAAGAAGAAAGAATTGAAGTGGCCAATGAAACCAAAGTATCTGCTGAAATAGAAATGCTTCCACCTAAAGAAAGAAAAAGAAAGCTTAAGGAAGAAAAGAAGCAAAAAGAGCTATTTGAACGCGAAAGAAAAAATGAAATCAAAAAAAGAAGAAAAGCATTACAAAATGAAACTTCTAAATTGATTAGATATGAAACAGACCCAGAATTAGGTCTTCCATCAGATATCGTAAATGATAGAATGATTGATGGACTTGTAAATGAATCAAGTAATACAAGAAGTAGACCAATATGGAAAATTGTTTTTACTAATTTCTTATCATTTTTTAATATTTTGATGTTCTTTATTGCAGGTATGTTAATATCTGTTGGTGCTTACCTAGATTTAACTTTCTTAGTTATTGTTGTTGCAAACACAATAATAGGAATTATCCAAGAAATAAGGGCTAAAAAGATTATTGATAACCTTTCTTTATTAAATTCACCTACTGCAATAGTCAAACGTGATGGTGTAAATCATGAAGTTGCAGTCAATGAAATTGTCCTTGATGATCTAGTATTATTAGATGCAGGAAGACAAATATGCGCAGATTCAATTGTAGTTGAAGGTTCAGTTGAAGTAAATGAATCACTTCTTACAGGTGAATCAGATGCAATAGTTAAAAAACCTGGTGATTTATTATATAGTGGTTCATTTGTTATATCAGGCAAATGTAGCGCTAAAGTAGATAAAATTGGTAAAGATAATTATATTGAAAGATTATCTGATCAAGCAAGACTTTACAAAAAACCAAAATCAGATTTATTGCATTCATTAAATATGATTATATGGGTAATGTCTGTACCAGTAATTGTATTAGGTGTTAGCTTATTTATCATAATGTTTTTGGCAAGAGATGTAAATTATGCTACAGCAATTAGGAAAACTGCTGGTGCAATGATAGGTATGATTCCTTCAGGCTTATTCTTAACTTCATCTATCGCACTAACCTTATCTGTTATTAGACTTGCTCAGAAAAATGTCTTAGTTCAAGAATTATATTGTATTGAAATGCTTGCAAGAGTTAATTGTATTTGTCTTGATAAGACAGGTACAATAACAGATGGCTCAATGGTTGTAAAAAATGTAATTGATTATAATACAATTCATGGTCTTGCTACTAAAAACATTGTATCAGCAATGCTAAATGCACTTGAGGATACTAACCTTACGAGTACAGCATTAAAAGAAAAATTCGGTTTAGGTAAAAGAATTAGACACACAGCTGCAATTCCTTTTTCTTCTCAAAGAAAATATCAAGCTGTTACATTTGACAAATTTGGTACATTTATTTTAGGTGCTCCTGAATTTGTATTAAGAGGCACATTTGATAAATATAAAAATGATATTAATAAATATGCCCAATTAGGCTTTAGAGTTTTATGCTTAGCATATAGAGAAGGCGACATAGTAGGTGGTGAATTACCATCTAATGAAGCTTTATTATTATCAATGATTCTAATTGAAGATACAATTAGACCAGATGCTATAAATACTATTAAATATTTCAAGGATTCTGGTGTAGAAGTTAAAGTTATTTCTGGTGATAACCCTATTACAGTATCTAAAATAAGCCAAAGAGCTGGTATTGATAATGCAGATAAATATATTTCTTTAGATGGTATGGGAGATTCAGATATCATTAAATGTGCATCTAAATATACAGTATTTGGTCGTGTATCACCTGCACAAAAGAGATTATTAATCAGTGCTCTTAAGAATGAAGGTAAAACTGTTGCCATGACTGGTGATGGTGTTAACGATATTCTTGCCTTAAGAGAAGCAGATTGTTCAATTGCTGTTGCTTCAGGTTCTGATGCTGCAAGAAATTGTTCACACTTAGTTTTACTAGACTCAAATTTTGATTCAATGCCTAGTGTTGTATCAGAAGGTAGAAGAGTTATTAATAATATTACTAAAGTATCTTCATTATTCTTAACAAAGACTATCTTCTCATTATTCTTAGCAATCCAAGCTTTATTTATGGGAACTTATCCAATATCAACTAACCAATTATTCTTAATTGATACATTATCAATTGGTATCCCATCATTATTCTTAATAAATGAACCTAATAACAACCCAGTTAAAGGTAAATTCATTTATAATGTTGTTCGAGAGGCTCTGCCTGGGGCGCTCACGATTTTAGTGATATCTATTATTGTATTCTCGCTAAAAGATGTTTTATATTTAGATAGTGTTACATTAACTACTGTCATAGTTATTGCAGCAACACATACATGTCTTACAGTATTAATTAGAGCATGTAAGCCATTTAATGCAATGCGTAAAGGCTTATGTATAGGCTGCTATTCTGCATTCTTGTTTGCTATATTGGTTTTACCTCAATTATTTGAATTTAGGCCAATCTTTAAATTTGCAGAATATCATTCTACTTCAATTACAGAAGAAACAATAACATCATATCCTAGTGTTCAAATATCAAAAAGCAATTATTATGTAATAGATAATAAAGTAAGCGAACTTAGATTAGACAACAATTCAGCAACAACTACTCTTTCAGTTGATGTTGATGATGATGGTTCTACAACTAAATTATATTATACAATCAATGGTTCTAAACCATATTATATATCTAATTCATCTATAGTATATTTTGAAGTTACAATTCCAGATATTAGCTTTGATTCAAAAGGAAATATTTATTTAGGTGGTTATCAAGTAAATGATATTCAATATACAGATGATTTACAAGATCAATTATTTATTGATGAAAAAGGTTATTTATGGTGCTCTAGAACAGATGAAAATGGTAATACTATTCTTGATGAAGATGGCTCAGTAAAACAATATCCAATCAATATTACTTTAGAAAGTAGTAATGATTATTATAATTATCATATTAAATATGGTTCATATAAATCAGATGAGGCAATACGTCAAGCTTGTGTAATGCCTACAATCACTGTAAAAAATGGTGAATTAATCATAAATGGTTTCCAATCTAATGAATATAAATATAAAGTTGAATCAACAAATAATACTTATACAATTGGTAAATCAGGCGATAAATATTTATTATTAGTAAATGGAAAACCAATTTACGCAACTAATAATGATGGTACATTAAGACCTCAACCATATGAAATAACTATTCCTAAATTTACTACATCTGTAACTGCTGGAAGAAATGTATTATATTTAGATGCTGTCTTTACTGATACAAACATATTTTATATTTATGGTACTAAAAATGTTGAAGATTATGCTATCTATACTATTACTTCAGCAGATGGTACGCAATCAATTAAATATAAACCAGTTGAAGATAAATATTACGTAAATGATGTAGAACAAGATTTCACATTCCCTAATGTAAGTATTGAAGGCTTCTTAAAATATTTAGATAAGAATGGTAAGCCAATCGATATTTATAGAAGTGATGCATTTATGGAAGTTACTGCAGATTCTGGAGATATTTCTTATTCACTTAAAGTTGGTGATGAAACATTCCGTTGTTACGGCGCTACAATTGATAATATTCATTATTCACCTTCAATTGAAGTAACTGGTGAAGGAAATTATATTATTGATGGTTATTATACAAAATATACAGCAACAGATCCTATCTTAAATCCTCAAAAATCAGCTGATAACTATTTGATATTAGGTAATATAGTTACAGATTATCAAATATCTTCAAATAGTATTACATCATCTAATACAGGAATTGTAAGAGAATTATCAATTCAAAATAAGATTTTCTTATTAATGTTATGTTTACTATCAATTCCTGTAATGCAAATATTTAAAAATTTTGTCCCTTGGTTTAAGAGACAATTAAAATGGATTCAAAAATTAATAGGTAGAATTTAAAATTCAATAAAGGCGCTTGTTTTTTAAGTGCCTTTATTTCTAATTGCTGACTTAGCTTAGTTGGTAGAGCAATCGTCTCGTAAGCGATAGGTCGTAGGTTCAAATCCTATAGTCAGCACCATAAACAATATTTATATTATATAAGGAGAAAAAAATGAAAACTGCATCAAAAATCTTAATGCTCATAGGAGCAATATTTTCTTGTGTGTTACCTGCTTTTTATTTAATAACAAGTATAATTCTTTTAGCTTTTGCTGATCCAAGATTTAAAAATGATATTATTGAAGGCTTAAAAAACGGAAATATAAATTCAAGTTTTACTGGATCATACGAACAAGTAGCTGAAGCTATACAACTAATGTTTTTAATAATTGGTATATTATTATTAGTTGTAATGATGTTTTGTATTGCTAATGCTGTATTAGCATTTATAGCGCGTAATAAAGAAAATAAAGCATTATTTATTTTAAATATTATTTTTGGCATCTTATCAGGAATTTATGTAAATTCAGTTGGTGCTATTTTTGGCCTAATTGTTGTATCAAAAAATAATAAAATCCCTGAAAAAGTAGAAGAAGTAGATGCAACACCACAAATAGAAGAATCAGATACTTCAAATAAACCAGAATAAATCTATTTTTGCTTGACATTTTCTAAAAATGTCCTATAATATTTTGATATGTTAGTTATAACTAACTGCAAGGAGGACAAAAAATGTATAAAATTATTTTAAAAATAGATGGTATGAAATGTAGTATGTGTGAAGCACATATAAATGATTTAATAAGAAAAAATTTTAAAATTAAAAAAGTTAATTCATCTCATAAAAAGAATGAAGCTCTTATTTTTTCAGAAGAAATAATTTCACTTGAATCATTAAATAAAGCATTTGATGATTCAGGATATTTAATAAATAATTATGAAATAGGACAAGCAACTAAAACCTTGTTAGGATGGAAATAATGAAAGATTATGTATATCCTTTAATAGGAATACCACTAATATTTATTTGCACCACACTTGGTGCCTTATTAATATTCTTTATAAAAAAACAAATATCAGAAAAATTAAATAGAGTTTTTATAGGATTTGCGGCTGGCGTAATGTTTTCAGCCTCATTCTTTTCTTTAATTAAACCAGCATTAGAAACTGAAGCAAATTATATGCCAATTTGGTTAATTGTAGCTATATCTGTATTTTTAGGCGCAGGATTTTTATGGTTGATAGATAAAATTGTTCCGCATTTCCATACATCTGAAAATAAAGATGAAGGCTTAAAAACTAAAACAATGTCTAAAAATGCTAAAATGTTTTTAGCAGTAACTATACATAATGTACCTGAAGGCTTATCTGTAGGTATTGCATTTGGAGTTGCTTTAGCACAACCAAATAATCAAGCATTATTGGTAGGTGCTCTACTTCTTTCAGTAGGTATAGGTATCCAAAATATACCAGAAGGTGCAGTAGTATCTTTGCCTATAAAAGGTGAAACTGGTTCTTCAAAGCGTGCATTTTTATTTGGTATGGCATCTGGTATTGTTGAACCAATTGCGGCTGTACTAGGATTGTTTTTAGCAATGCAAATTCAAGGTATAATGCCTTGGGCTTTAGCTTTTGCTGCAGGATGCATGATTTATGTAGTTGCTGAAGAAATGATACCAGAAATGTCAAATGAGGGTCATGATCATTTTGGTGTTTGGTCATTTATTATTGGTTTTATAATAATGATGGTCTTAGATTGCATTCAATTTGTGTAAAATTATATTTGATTTTATTAATATATTTTATATAATATTAATAGAAAACGGAGGACATTTATAATGAAAGAATTAAGAGAAAATTTATCAAAGATTTTTCTATTTTTAGGTGGTATATTTGCAATAATTGTTGCTGCATTATGGATAGTTTCTGTACTAAATGCTTCATTTGGTTTCCTAAAGGATGCTCCAGATGCACTAGTTATAACAATTGAATTCATATTAAGATGGGCAACATTAATTTTAGTTGGAGTAGTAGGACTAGGTTTTACATTAAAAAGAAATATTATCATTCGTATAATCTTCTATTTATTACTTGCAGCTTTAATTATTATTCATTTCTTCCCACAAGTATATGACCAATTAATTAAAACAGTAACATCTAATAAAGATGCAATTTTATTATTCTTTTAAATTAAATTAAAAATTTCTTAAAAAGAATTCTCTTATGTAGAATTCTTTTTTTCTTTTAATGATTTTTATCCATAAATATGTTATCATATTATATAGAAACTTGGTGATGATATGCTGAATGTATTTTTAAACAAAAACGAAGAAAAAGAGAAGCTTGAAGGCTTTCCTTGGGTCTTTTCAAATGAAGTAAATCATTTTGAGGGAGAAATAAAAAGTGGCAGTGTTTGTAAAGTATTAACATCAACAAATCAATTCGTAGGTTATGGATTTTTTAATTCAAATTCTAAAATAATGGTAAGATTTTTATCATTAAATGAAGATGATGTTATTGATATTAATTTTTTTGAAGCCAAAATCAAATACGCACTTGATCATAGAAAAAATTTGGGCTTTAGTGCTACTCGCATAATATTTTCAGAAGCTGATGGGCTACCTGGATTAATAGTAGATAAATATGGTGATTATTTATCAGTTCAATTTTTATCATTGGGAATGGATTTAATAAAAAAAGATATTGTAAATATTTTGGTAAAATTAATTAATCCTAAAGGTATATTTGAAAGAAGTGATATGCCAGTAAGGCTTAAAGAAGGTTTAGAAGAAACTAAAGGCTTTTTATATAACGAATTCGATACAAATGTAATAATTGAAGAAGATGGCATCAAATTAAAAGTAGATTTAAAAGATGGCCAAAAAACAGGCTATTTCTTGGATCAAAAATTAAATAGGGATATTTTAAGATTTTATTCAAAAGACAAATATGTTTTAGATGCTTTTTCAAATGTTGGTGGCTTTGCATTACATGCTTCAAAATATGGTGCATCAAAAATAGATGCCTGTGATATATCTAAAAAAGCTTGTGAAGATATTTTATTTAATGCTAATTTAAATAATTATTCGAACATTACACCAATTTGTGTTGATGTATTTGATTATTTACGAGATGAAAAAAATAAAGGAAAATATGACGTTATAATTTTAGATCCACCAGCATTTTCCAAAGATAAAGATTCATTAAAAAATGCATATAAAGGCTATAAAGAAATCAATCTACAAGCTTTAAAAATCATCAAAAGTGGTGGTTATTTATTAACATTTAGTTGTTCACAGCATATGACGGTGGATCTATTTTTTCAAATGTTAAAAGAAGCAGTAAAAGATTCTAAAAGAAGTGTACAATTAATAGATTTTAGGATTCAAGCTCCTGATCATCCTTCATTATTAGAATCTGTTGAGCAATTATATTTAAAATGTATTATATTAAGAGTAAAGTAGGAGAATAAATATGGTATATGATGTAATTATTGTAGGTTCTGGCATTATTGGTTCAAGTGTTGCTAGATTCTTATCACAATATAAAGGTAATTTCTTAGTATTAGAAAAAGAAGATGACGTATCATGTGGTACAACAAAAGCAAATTCAGGAATTGTTCATGCTGGATTTGATGCAAAAGTTGGTTCAAAAAAAGCATATTTTAATGTTAGAGGAGCTAAGATGTATCCCCATTTAGCTAAAGAATTAGATTTCCCATATGAACAAAATGGAGCTTTTGTATTATCTTTTTCTTTAGATGGATTAAAAGATTTAAACGAATTATTAGAAAGAGCAAAACAAAATAATGTTAGTGATGTAACAATATTAACTGGAGATGAGATAAGAAGAATTGAGCCAAATGTTTCTAAAGATGTCAAACATGGTTTATATGCCAAAACTTCAGGTATAGTTAGTCCATATGAAATGTGTATTGCAATGGCGGAAAATGCCGC
The DNA here is from genome assembly GCA_905236105.1 of uncultured Acholeplasmatales bacterium. GTDB lineage: Bacteria > Bacillota_I > Bacilli_A > Acholeplasmatales > Anaeroplasmataceae > Anaeroplasma. Next base: position 24,658 of record CAJOOI010000018.1, on the reverse strand, counting down.
AACAAATGGTGTTGATTTCAAATTTAATGAAAAAGTTATTGATGTAAAGAAAAATAATAATTTATTTGTAATCAAAACAGAAAATACCACATATGAAACTAAGGTATTAATTAATGCTGCAGGCTTATATTCAGATGAAATTAATAATATGATTTCAAATGAAAAATATCATATTACTCCAAGAAAAGGAGAATATGTATTATTAGATAGAGAATTTGAATCTATTACTTCTAAAACATTATTTCAACTACCTACTAAAATGGGTAAAGGTATTTTAGTAACAAAAACATGCCATGGCAACATATTAGTAGGTCCTACAGCATTAGATATAAATGATAAAGATGATGTATCAACATCCTATCTTGGATTAAAAGATGTATGGGAAAAAGGAAATTTATCTGTAAATAGCCTACCAAGAGGTGGAATTATTACTCAATTTTCTGGGCTTAGAGCACATGAAGATAAAAATGATTTTACAATTGAATGGTCAAAAGATGTTGATGGATTATTCAATTTAATTGGAATTGAATCTCCTGGCCTTGCATCATCTCCTGCAATTGCAGAATATACTTCAGATGAAGTTTCTAAATATCTTTCATTAGAAAAAAATGAAAATTTCATTCCAACAAGAAAAGCTATAAAGCGCGTTTCATCTATGAGTGATGATGAATTAAGACTAGAATTAAGTAAAAATGAAGAATATGGTCATATTATCTGTAGGTGTGAAGTAGTAAGTGAAGCAGAAATAAGACAAGCTATAAGAAGAAAACCTGGTGCTCGTGATTTAGATGGTGTGAAAAGAAGAACTAGAGCAGGAATGGGTAGATGCCAGATGGGCTTCTGTACGCCAAAAATTATGGCAATATTAGCTGAAGAATTAAAAATAGATATAAAACAAATATCTAAATCAGGTCATAATTCTAGATTAATCGTTAGTGAAATAAAAGAAAACAAATAATTCTTTAAATATAGGTGAACAAGATGAAAAATATTAATTTAGTAATAATCGGTGGTGGTCCAGCAGGACTTGCAGCCGCAATCGGGGCTTATGATAAAGGCCAAAAAGATATATTAATATTAGAAAGAGAAGATAAACTTGGTGGTATTTTAAATCAATGTATTCATAATGGTTTTGGCCTACATACATTCAATGAAGAATTAACTGGTCCTGAATATGCTCAAAGATTCATTGATGAAGTAGAAAAAAGAAATATTAAATATTCTTTAAATACAACAGTAATTAATATATCAAATGATAAAACAATTAAAGCTTTAAAAGAAGGCGAATTATTAGAAATTAAAGCTAAAGCTATAATACTTGCTTGTGGCTGTAGAGAACGTCCTCGTGGAGCTATAAATATTGCTGGGGCAAGATGTGCTGGTATATATAGTGCTGGTACAGCTCAGAAGCTTGTAAATATTGATGGCTATATGCCCGGAAAAGAAATAGTTATTTTAGGTTCTGGTGATATTGGTTTAATTATGGCAAGGCGAATGACTTTTGAAGGTGCTAAAGTTAAAGCAGTAATAGAATTAATGCCATATTCTTCAGGATTAAATCGTAATATTGTACAATGCTTAAATGATTTTAATATTCCGCTTTATTTTTCACATACAATTGTTGAAATAAAAGGAAAAGATAGAGTAGAAAGTGTAATAGTTGCCCAAGTAGATGAAAAACTAAATCCAAAACTAGATACCTCTTTTGAAATCAAATGTGATACATTGTTGTTATCAGTTGGACTAATACCTGAAAATGAACTTGCAAGAGGCGCAAATGTTTCTATGTCTAATATAACAAGAGGTGCACTTGTTGATGATTCATATATGACATCAGTTGAAGGTATTTTTGAATGTGGCAATGTATTGCATGTTCATGATTTAGTAGATTTTGTTTCTCTTGAAGCTAAAAAAGCAGGTGAGGCTGCAGCTAATTTTATCAATAAAGAAAATGTTACAAATTGTGAAAAAATAGAAATAAAAACTGATGGTAAAGTTAGATATGTAGTTCCAGAATTATTATTAAAAAATGAAGATTATACATCTATTTCTTTAAAACTTAGAGTAGGTAATGTTTATAAGGATGTTAAGCTTGAGGTTTTAGTTGATGGCGAGGTTTTTATTTCTAAAAAGAAAAGAGTACTTACTCCAGGTGAGATGCAATCAATTGATTTAAAAGAAGATGAAGTTAAAAAACTAAAATCAGCAAATAATATATTAGTGAGGATTCAATAATGAAAGAATTTATTTGTATTAATTGTCCTATGGGATGCCTTTTAAAAGTAGATGATTCTGATTTAAATAATATTAAAGTAACTGGCAACACATGTAAAAGAGGAGAAACTTATGGTATAAATGAAATTCTTCATCCAAAAAGGATGGTTACATCTGTTGTAAAAATTAAAAATAGTGATTTGATATTATCAGTTAAAACAAAAGAAGCTATACCTAAAGAATTAATATTTAAAGCATTAGAAGTCTTAAAAAATGTAACTGTAAATAAACCTATATATATTGGAGATGTTGTAGTTAAAAATATATTAAATACAGGTGTAGATGTTGTAGCAACAAAAAATATTTTATAATTTGGTGTTTATATGAAAGAAAAATATATATTATCATTAGATCAAGGTACTACATCTTCTCGTGCCATAGTTTTTAATCATAAAGGTGAAATAGTAGGCTTAGCACAAGAAGAATTCAATCAAATATATCCGAAGCCAGGTTGGGTCGAACACGATCCTAAAGAAATATTATCATCAGAAATGGCTTCCCTACATTCTGCAATAATCCGCAGTGGCATATCAATTAAAGATATTGCCGCAATTGGTATAACAAACCAAAGAGAGACAACAATATTATGGGATAAAAAAACTGGCAAGCCTGTTTATAATGCCATTGTATGGCAATGTAGAAGAACTGATGAATATTGTAAAAAATTATTAGAAGATAAATCACTTGATGAATTGATTTATCAAAAAACTGGTTTAAGATTAGATTCATATTTCTGTGCTACAAAAATAAAATGGATTTTAGATAATGTAAAAGAAGCAAGAGAGCTTGCAAATAAAAATGAATTATTATTTGGTACAGTTGATACATTCTTACTATGGCATTTAACTGGTGGTAAATCATTTAAAACAGATTATACTAATGCTTCTCGTACACTTTTATTTAATATTCATACTTTAAAATGGGATGATGAATTATTGAAATTATTTAATATTCCAAAATCAATATTGCCTGATGTAGCACCATCAAGCCATCTATTCGGTCATACTACAGTTGATTCTGTTGGTGCATCAATCCCAATCACAGGTATAGTTGGAGATCAGCAAGGAGCCTTATTTGGTCAATTATGTATTGAAAAAGGCGACATTAAAAACACATTTGGTACAGGCTGTTTTATGCTGATGAATACTGGTAATAAAATAATAAGAAGTAAACATGGCTTAATTACTACATTAGCAGCATCCCTTGAAGGAGAAAAGCCTTCATATGTTTTAGAAGGTTCTGTATTTATTGGTGGTGCAGCAATAAAATGGTTAAAAGATGAAATGCGTCTTATTAGAGATTTGGATGAAACAGAAGAATATTCAAACAAAATAAAAGATACAGATGGAGTTTATGTAGTACCAGCATTCACAGGGCTTGGTGCTCCACATTGGGATGCAGAAGCACGTGGAATAATTGTAGGTATTACAAGAGGAACATCTAAAGAGCATATCATTAGAGCAACCATGGAAGGTGTATGTTATCAAGTATATGATGTCCTAAAAGCTATGGAAAATGATTTAGGTATTGATATAAAAACATTATGTGTTGATGGTGGTGCATCAAAAAATAATTTCTTAATGCAGTTTGAAGCAGATATTTTAAAAGCTGAAGTAAAAAGGCCAAAAGTTATTGAGGTTACTGCATTAGGTGCAGCATATCTTGCAGGTTTAAAAATAAAATATTGGAAAGATATTCAAGAAATCAAATCAAATAAAGAAATTGAACGTATTTTTGAACCAACAATGAAAAATGAAGAAAGATGCGAGAAACTAGATGGTTGGCACAAAGCAGTTAAATTATCTATGATTCATTAATATATGGTTCTCTAAAAAGTCTTATCCACAAAATAAGGCTTTTTTTATTGTTCAAAAAAAATTTTTAAAAAATTAGCACTTTAGTATTGACAGTGCCAAAAATAGTGATATAATATAGGTAGATTGGCAGAGGAGTAGTAAGAGTGCCAACAAGAAAGGATGATATTATGAGAACACAATTTTATGATTTTTTAGAAGATTTAACAAATATATTTGCAGAGGCACAAGAAAATAAAAGTTTCCCTCTTGATGTAACTAAGACGAAGGAAGGATATAAAGTAGTTGCTGAAATACCTGGTTTTTCTAAAGAAGATTTTAATATAGAATTTGAAAAGGGAACTTTAACAATTACTGCAGAAAGAAAAGAAAATAAAGAAAACGAAAATATCAAATATTTATTAAAAGAGCGTACTAATTCAAAAATGAGACGTGAAATAAATTTTGGCGATATAAATGAAGAAAGCTTATCTGCAAAATATGAAAATGGTCTATTAATAGTTAATCTTACAGTTAAAGAACAAGATAAAACTAAAAAGAGCATCACAATTGAATAATGAAAGGAAGTAATGATTTATGTTTTATTTAAGAGAAAATCCATATTATAACTGTACAAAAGAATTCAATAACTTATTTAGTAATGACGGAAAAACTGACATAATCGAAAACAAAGACAATTATGTTGTAACATTTGAAGTTGCTGGTATGAGAAAAGAAGATATCAAAATTGAAATCAACGATGATGTTTTAGCAATTAAAGCAACTAAGAAAGCTCAAAATGATGATAAAAAATATTTAATTAAAGAAAGAAGTTTCAAATCAATTGAAAGAACATTTTATTTAGACAACATGGATGAAAATAATGTAAGAGCTAAATATGAAGATGGAATTCTTACAATTGTCATCAAAAAGCTTACAGAGCATAATACTAAAAAGCTTATTGCAATAGAATAACCCCCTTATATGAAGCATTTGTTAATCAATTTTAGCAAATGCTTCTTTTTTTGTTAAAATATACATATTAATAATATGTAATATTTTTCTTGCTTTTATTTAAAAACTATGATATTATTTCAAATGGCACAAAATACACATGTCATTGGAGTGCGCCGTCGTGTGCGAGTAAAATTGATGGAGGCGTATGATGAAGATGGCAGAGGACATAACAAAAATAAAATGGAGGAAAATTAAAAATGTCTGAATCAGTAGTTTCTATGAAACAATTACTTGAGTCAGGTGTTCATTTTGGACATGCGACTCGCAGATGGAATCCAAAGATGGCTAGATATATTTATACAGCCAGAAATGGTATTTACATCATCGACCTAGAAAAAACTGCAGCCGAAATCGAAAAAGCTTATTATGCTTTATTAGAAATAGCTAAAAACGATGGCAAAGTTTTATTCGTAGGTACTAAAAAACAAGCTCAAGAAGCTGTTAAGGAAGAAGCCAATAGAAGTGGTCAATTCTATGTAAATCAAAGATGGTTAGGTGGTACTCTTACTAACTTCAAAACAATTAGAAAGAGAATCAAAAAACTTCAAGATTTAGATAAAATGGAAGAAACTGGCGAATTTGAAAAGCTTCCTAAAAAAGAAGTTATTAAATTAAGAGCAGAAAGAGACAAATTAGAAAAATTCTTATCAGGAATTAAGGATATGAAAAAACTTCCTGATGCATTATTCATCGTTGATCCTAGAAAAGAAAGAAATGCTATTCTAGAAGCAAGAAAATTAGGTATTCCTGTATTTGGTATCGTTGATACTAACTGTGATCCTGATGATGTTGATTATGTAATCCCAGCAAACGATGATGCTATCCGTGCCGTTAAACTAGTTACTTGGGTTATGGCTAATGCTGTAATTGAAGCTAATGGTGGCGTAGTTGAAAAATTTGATGATTCTCAAGAAAGTGTTGACTTAGGTGAAGAAATTTCTAGAGATGAAAAAGTTGAACCAATCGCTAAATTAGGTAATGAAGCAAAAACAGAAGCTAAACCTAAAGCAAAAAAACCTGCTAAAAAAGAAGTAAAAGCTGAAGAAGCACCAAAAACTGATGCTAAAGCAGAATAATTATAATTAGGAGATAAATATTATGGCAAACATTACTGCAGCAATGATTAAAGAATTACGTGAAGCTACAGAAGCTGGTATGCTTGATTGTAAAAAAGCATTAAATGAATGTGATGGCGATATGGAAAAAGCCGTAGTATGGCTAAGAGAAAGAGGTATAGCAAAAGCTGCTAAAAAAGCTAGCGCTGTTGCTGCCGAAGGTCTTTGCTCATTTGAAGTTAAAGGCAATAAAGCTGTATTATTTGAACTTAACAGCCAAACAGATTTCGTAGCTCAAAACGCAAAATTTACTGACTTATTAAAAAGAGTTGGTGAAGCTTTAGTTAATTCAAATGCAACTAACGATGAAGAAGCATTAAAAGTTATGGTTGGAGACAAAACTCTTGAAACTGTTATTCTTGAAGCTTCTGGCGTAATCGGTGAAAAGATCTCTTTACGTAGAGTTACAGTATTAAATAAAACTGATGACCAAATCTTTGGTTCATACAAACATATGGGTGGTAAAATTGTAGTTGTTACATTATTAAATGGCAATAACGAAACAGTAGCAAAAGATGTTGCTATGCACGTTGCAGCTTTAAACCCAAGATATGTTGCTAAATCTGATATTCCTGCTGAAGTTATTAAATCAGAAGAAGAAATCATTTTAGCTACAGCATTAAATGAAAATAAAGATTCTGCTAAACCAAAGCCTGAAGAAGTAATTAGAACACGTATCGTACCAGGTAGACTTGAAAAGAATTTAAAAGAAATTTGCTTGCTATCACAAGAATTTGTTAAGAATCCTGATCAAACTGTTGAAGTTTATCTAAGCTCAAACAAATGTTCAGTTGCTAATTTCGTACGTCTTGAAGTAGGCGAAGGAATCGAAAAAGTTGAAGCAGACTTCGCAGCAGAAGTTAAAGCTCAATCTGAAGCATTCAAATAATAGAATAGGGGATTTTTCCCCTATTTTTTAAAACTTGAAAAAATTTGGGAGGTGTGTTATGTATAAGACAATATTATTAAAATTATCTGGTGAAGCACTAGCTGGTGATTTAGGTAGTGGAATTGATCCAAAAACCGTGTTTGAAATTGCCGAACAAGTTAAAGAAGTTTGGGAATTAGGAGTAAAAATAGGCATTGTTGTTGGTGGTGGTAATATTTGGCGTGGTAAGACAGCTGAAGGTTTAGGAATGGATAGATCTCAAGCTGACTACATGGGAATGCTTGCTACTATAATGAATGGTCTTGCAGTTCAAGATTCACTTGAACATTTGGGTGTGCCAACAAGAGTTCTTACAGCAATAGCTTGTAATAATGTTGCTGAGCCCTACATTAGAAGAAGAGCAATAAGACACCTTGAAAAAAATCGTGTTTGTATTTTCGTTGGTGGCCTTGGTAACCCATATTTTTCTACAGACACAGCTTCGGTTCTTAGAGCAACTGAAATTGGTGCTGAAATCGTATTGATGGCAAAAAATAATACAGATGGTATCTATGATAAAGATCCAAATAAATATGATGATGCAAAATTATTCTCAGAAATAACATTTGAAGACATTCTACATTTAAACCTTGCAGTAATGGATTCAACTGCTGCATCTTTATGCAAAGACAATCATATGAATTTAATTGCTTTCAATATGAATAAAAAAGGTAACATTAAAAAAGTTGTTACTGGTGAAAAAATAGGTACATATGTACATCATTAGGAGGACAAAATGGAAGAATTAGAAATGACCATTCTTGAAGGCGAAGAAAGAATGGATAAAGCTATTGAAAACTTTGAACGTGAATTAACAACAGTAAGAACAGGTAGAGCAAATGCATCTTTACTTGATACAATTGAAATTGATTATTATGGTGTTCCAACACCAGTTAAGCAAATTTCTTCAATAACAACTCCTGAGGCAAATCAACTTTACATAAAGCCATTTGATAAATCATCTCTTAAGGCTATTGAAACTGCACTATTTGCTTCTTCTTTAGGATTAACACCACAAAATGATGGCACTGGTATAAGATTAATCATACCAAAAATGACTGAAGAAAGAAGAAGAGAATTAGTTAAAGTTGTTAGCAAAATGGAAGAATCAGCAAAAGTTGCTGTTAGAAATATCAGACGTGATTTAAATGACGAAGTTAAAAAAGCTTCTATCACAGAAGATCAAGAAAAAGAACAACTTGAAGAAGTTCAAAACCTAACAGATAAAAAGAGCAAATTAATTGAAGAAATTTCCGAAAGAAAAACAAAAGAATTAATGAGTTTTTAATCAAAAAGTGATATATTTTTAAATCTAGTTTATATAAACTAGATTTTTTTTATTTATAATGCTATAATATATCGGATTATACAAGAAAAAAGGAGATGGAATCCTTGAAAAGATTTTTAACAGCTACAGTTATAATATTAATATTAGTTCCAGCCTTCATTGTACCAGCACTTAGACCAGTCTTAGAAAGTATAATGATTATACTAGCAATAGGCGCAATGATAGAGCTATTTAATATGTATGATAAAGAAAAAATCATACCACTTGGTATGAGAATATTTGCAATTTGCCTGATGCTTATCTTATATGCATCTATTCTAAATTACATTTCAGATTTAAATGCAACTACAAACAATTGGTCTGACCCAATAGTCGTTAAGGCATTAAACTGGTTGCATTTGCGTAAGATCTTATCACCAACAGTTGCTCTACTTATCATATTTATCGTATTTATGAGTAGTTTAGTATTCGTAAAGAATTTCTCAATTTACGATCTAGGCAAAATTTATATCAGTATCTTTTATGTTGGTATTTGTTTTGCATCCCTTACTGCCCTAAGAGCTTATGGTGTAAGATTTATCATTTATTTATTTGCTATAACATCAATGACTGATACCTTTGCATTAGTTTTCGGTTTAAAATTTGGCAAGCATAAAATGGCTCCTCATATTTCACCTAAGAAAACATGGGAAGGTGCAATCGGTGGTACACTAGTTGCAACAATCATTGGTTTTTGCATTGTTTACCTATACCCATACTATTCTTCATTTTTTGATAAACTAGCTGGTGGTGCAGGTCGTAGCATGGAATTTTTCGATGATATTTTTGCATATAATAATTTCAAGCTAGAATTTGGCAAAATAATTTATATTATAATTACTACTATATTCTTATCAGTTTGTGCCCAAATTGGTGATTTAGTTGCTTCAAGATTAAAAAGAAATTTTGGCATTAAAGACTATTCTCAAATCTTCCCAGGCCATGGTGGTGTCCTAGATAGATTTGATTCAGCTTTGTTTGCTGCTGCAATTTTTATGGTGTTCATATTAATTGAACAACAATTATTCCCATTCATAGGATAGCATGAAAGACGTATTCATAGTTGGTGTAACAGGTTCAATTGGAACCCAAACACTAGATATTATTAGACAATATAATAACGAATTTAATTTAGTAGGTATTGGAATTGGAAATAATATTGAATTAGGGAAAAAAATAATTGAAGAATTTAGGCCAAAAATCATTTCAATTAAAAATAAATGCGATTTAAATCTTTCATATCAACCTGAAATTTATTATGGGGATGAAGGTTTATTAAAAGTCGCATCATATAAAACTGAAAGAGAAATGATATTTGTTAATTCTTTGGTTGGTATTTCTGGTTTATTACCAACAGTTTATGCAATTAAAGCAAGAAAAAATATCGCACTTGCTAATAAAGAAACACTGGTTGTTGCAGGTGATATTATAAATTTTCTTGTAAAAGAATATAATGTATCATTATTACCAATTGATTCTGAACATTCTGCTATTTTAGAATGCTTAAAAGGTGAAAATAAAAATGATATAAAAAATCTTATAATTACAGCTAGCGGTGGTTCTTTTAGAAATAAAACAAGAGAAGAATTAATTAATGTTACTAAAGAAGATGCCCTAAAACATCCTAATTGGTCTATGGGAAATAAAATAACAATTGATAGTGCTACAATGATGAACAAAGGCTTTGAAGTCATTGAAGCACATTATCTATTTAATGTTCCATATGAAAAAATTAAAACCATATTGCATAAAGAATCAATAGTGCATTCTATGGTTGAATTTAATGATGGAGTAATTAAAGCTGCCTTAGGAACTCCTGATATGCATATTCCTATCGCTTATGCTTTAAGATACCCTAACCATGAAAAAATAAATGGTAGTGATGATTTTTCTTTAATCGGAAAAAATCTTCATTTTGAAGAATTATCAACAGAAAGATTTCCATGCCTTGCTTATGCTTATTTAGCTTTAGAAAAAGGCGGAATATATAGAGCTGTTTTAAACGCAGCAAATGAAGCAGCAGTAAAATTATTTTTAGAAGATAAAATACCATTTTTAAAAATAGAAGAAATAATTTATCAAGAATTATCAAATGATAAATACAAAAAAATAGAATATAATATCGAAAATATTTTAAATATATCAAATAAAATTATTAAAGATATATTAGAAAGATTTGGTGATTAATTTGTTTTTAGCTTTGAGTGGCTTTTGGCTTGTTGTGGTAGCCATTATAGCTTTTATTATCATAATTGGTGTAATAATAACAGTTCATGAACTAGGGCATTTATTTTTTGCCAAAAGAGCTGGCATACTATGTCATGAATTTTCAATTGGTATGGGCCCAGTAATATATAAACATCAATTTAAAGAAACAACATTTACAATTAGAGCAATTCCAATTGGTGGTTATGTTGCAATGGCAGGAGAAGAAAATCTAACTGACATTGTCAAATTTAACGATCAAATTGGTCTTAATTTAGAAAATGATAAAGTAAAAGAAATAATATTAGATGAAAAAGTAGAATCTCAAATTACAGGCAATGTATTTGAATATGATTTTGAAGGTAAAGGTGAAAATAAATTACATATCAGTTTACGCACAGAAACAGGTAATAATTATTATGAAATAGCTGATGATGCATTCTTTGTTTTTTCTAAAAATAAAAGATATCAAATTGAACCATATGATAGATCATTTGATTCTAAAAGCAAATGGAAAAGATTTATAACATTATTTGCTGGTGCAATGAATAATTTCATCTTAGCAATCTTAATTTATATCATTATTTCTTTTGCAACAGGTGTTCCGAATTATGATTCAAATGTCATTGGAGAAGTAACTTATTCTGAGACAATGGAATATCCAGCTTATAAAGCAGGACTTCAAAAAGATGATAAAATTATTGAAGTAAATGGAAATAAAATCGATACCTGGACCGATTTTCAAAAAGAACTTGAAAATATATTTAAAGAAAATAATACAACAATCCCTCTTAAGGTCTTAAGAGGGACAGAAGAAAAATCTTTTAACATAGAAGCATATACTTATATTGTATCAATTGGTTTATCAAATATGGGTTCATCAACATATGGACTAAAAAATATAACAGTTGATAACAAACAAATATCTGGTCTTGAAGTAGGTGCTTGTAACGTAAGATATATAAATACTCCATCTAATAAAATTAAGACTGGTGATATTTTAACAGGTATTAGTGTAACTTATGATGAAAAAGATAAAGAAAATCCTCAAAATATTGATTTTGAAAAAAAAGAAATCACTTCTTGGAGTCAATTAATAACAATATTTAAAGATATTAAATCTGCATCAAAAATTAAATTCCAATATTATTCAAAAAATACTGATGATACTTATACATTAGTTGATTATGAAGCATCAGGCATTGCTGAGCCTTATACAGATGAAGTATTAATTAATCAAAGAATAGAAAAAATTCAACAAAAAATTGGTGTAGCACCTACAACACACTTTTCATTCTTTGGCTGCATAGGTAATGCCTTTGCTCAGTTTGGTAATGATTTTACTTTAATATTTAGGACATTAAAATTATTAATTGCTCCATCAGGAGTAAGACAAGTGGGTGTTCAAAATCTATCTAGTTTTGTTGGTATATTCTCGATGGTAGAATCTTATATTAATTCTGGCTTCTTATCTCTTTTAGGCCTTACAGCAATGTTATCAGTTAATATAGGAGTAGTTAATTTACTTCCAATTCCAGCCTTAGATGGTGGAAGAATTCTATTCTTAATAATAGAAGCTATAACAAGAAAGAAACCTTCAAAGAAAGTAGAAAATATTATTAATAATATATTCTTTGTCTTAATACTTGCATTATTTGTAGTAGTAACAGTATTTGACATAATGAGAATTATCAACAAATAATAAGGAAGTGGTTAAATGAAATACAATAATCCAATAATATTATCTGATTATTCTGATCCAGATGTTATTAAATATAAAGATGCATATTATCTTGTTGCATCATCATTTAACCATACACCTATTTTACCAATATTAAAAAGTAAAAATTTAATTGATTTTAAATTATTACGTTATGCCGATTATAAAATACCTTTTGATAGATTTAAAGATGTATATCATGGAGAAGGTGTCTGGGCACCATCTATTCGTTTTCATAACAATAAATTTTATATCATTGTCCCATATCCTGATGAAGGTATATGGATATATGAAACAAATGATATCGAAAAAGGTAAATTTACATCTTGGCCATTAATATTAGGAAAAGGTATTATAGATCCTTGTCCTATTTGGAAAGATGATAAATGCTATTTAGTTGTAGGCTTTGCCAAAAGTAGAATTGGTTTTAATTCAATGCTCGGATTATATGAAATAACTCCTGATTTAAAAAAATGTATTTCAGATACATATCAAATAATTTATGATGGTCACAACAATAATCCAACAATAGAAGGACCTAAATTTTATTATAGAAATGATTATTTTTATATTTTAGCTCCAGCAGGAAGTGTTAAATCAGGTTGGCAAGTAGCTTTAAGAAGTAAAAATGTATATGGTCCTTATGAATCAAAAATAGTTATGCTACAAAATGATTCAAAAATAAATGGTCCTCATCAAGGAGCTTTAGTTGAATATGAGGATGATAAATATGTATTTTATCATTTTCAAGATTTAGGCCCTTATGGTAGAGTAGTTTTATTACAACCAGTAAAATGGATTAATGATTGGCCTATTATTGGCGATGTAAGAGATGAATTACTTGCAGGAAGTGCACTTGAATCATATAATTATTTTATTAATAAAAAATCAAATTATAAAATAATATCAAGTGATAAATTCAATAAAAATAGATTATCTTTAATGTGGCAAACTCCAGCTAATAAAGATAAAAATTGGTTTAAGCCAACAAAAGATGGTTTATATTTAAATATTGTTGATACAAACAATTTACCTTTAAATAAAATACCTAATTCTTTATTAACAAAATTAGTATTTTATTCATTTGAAATCAAAACAAAATGTATCATAAATTTAATCAATAACAATGATGAAGTTGGTTTATGCTATATGGGAAATAAATATTCTTATATAAGTGTAAAAATGATAAATAATAAAAAATTTATTTTATTATCTATTGGTAAATTTAATGAATTAGATAAAATCATAAAAAAAATACCATTTGATGATAATGAAATAATATTTAATCTAAAATACAGCTATCCAAATAAATATCAATTAGGTTTTAATAATTGTTATTTTGATGAAGTATTTGAAGCAACACCTGGTAGATGGATAGGAGGAAAATACGGAATATTTGCAAGAGGTAAAAAATTAGGTGGAAATGCAAAATTCTTGTATTTTAACGTAGAAAATGAGACTAAAAGAAAATGATGAATTCATATTAGATATTAAAAGAATAGGTATAAATGGTGAAGGAATAGGCTATTATCATAAATTAGCTATTTTTGTAGATGATGCAATCCCTGGTGAAGGTCATAATGTAAAAATAACTAAAGTTACTGATAATATGGCATTTGCTGAATCTATTGAAAATAAACATCCTTCAGAATTTAGACAAATTCCAGTTTGTCCATATTTTAAAGATTGTGGTGCATGCTCAACAATGCATATTCAATATGATAAAATGTGTGATTACAAACGCGAAATGATAATAGAGGCTATAAGAAAATATACTAAAATTAATCCCAAGTCTTTTGAAATCAAGCCTACTTTTAAAGCTCCTTTCACATCAAATTATCGTAATCGTTCAATTACACCTTTAAGAAGTACAGATTACAATAATGTAAAAGCTTGTATGATTAAAGAAGGTACAAATCATTTAATTGATATAGATGAATGCCTTATTCATGATGAATTAATTAATGAATTAACTAATAAAATCATTAAAATCGCATCATCATATAAAATACCTGTTTATAGTGCTAAAAATAAAGATGGTATTTTAAGATATTTATCAATAAGAGTAAATGATAATAATGAAGCATTAGTAACTTTTATTGTAACTAAACAAACAGAAGATTTATATAAATTAATATCAGAAACATCTATAATAAAAGAAGTAAAAGGTATTTACATTCTTTTAAATAATAATTTTAATTCTGGAAATATTATTCAAGGTAAATTTATCCATGCATATGGTGAAGAAAAAATAGTTTTAAACATTAATAAACTTAAATATAATATTTATCCTGATACTTTTTTTCAATTAAACACTTCTCAAACTGAAAATTTGTGTGAAAAAGTATTAAAAAACTTAAAATTATCATTAAAAGAAAAAGTATTAGATATCTATTGTGGGGTTGGTTTTATTTCTTTATATATTTCTCATATGGCTAAAGAAGTTGTAGGTATTGAATATGAGAAAAAATCAATCATATCAGCTAATGAAAATGCTGAAATAAACAAAATAAAAAATACACGTTTTTATTGTGGAGATGCAGCAAAAGTAACTGAGGAATTATTAAAGAATGAATCATTTGATTGTTTAATATTAGACCCACCTAGAACAGGTTTAGATGATAATATGATAAAATTATTATTAGATAATGATTTCAAAAGAATTATATACGTATCATGTAATCCTTCAACTCTTGCTAAAAACTTAAATGATTTATCTAATAAATATAAAATTAATTCAATTGAGCCATTTGATATGCTACCAAATACAGCCCATATTGAATCAATTACTGTTTTATCTTTAAATAAAAGCAATTAATCAATTTGGAGTATAGTAGTAATGAAGATTTTAATAATAGCAAATGATTATTTTAATGACAGCAATGGTCTTTGCATATCCACTCAACGCTTTATCAAGCTTTTTAAAGAAAAAGGTCATGAAGTACGAGTTGTAACAAATAATAGAAGAGGTATTTCAGAATATCCTCTTGAAGTATATAAAGTACCAATCTTTCATGGAATAATCGAAAAAGAAGGTTATACATTTGCAAAAACTGATGAAAAAATAATAACAGAAGCAGTTAAATGGTGTGATATAGTTCATTTAGAAGATCCATTTCCTGTTTGTCGTTTTGCATCAAAATTAGCAGTTAAATATCATAAACCTTGTACAGCAACATTCCATCTATATCCTGAAAATATGACATATTCAGCAGGTATAAAATGGATGCATATAGATTCAATTATAATGGCTTATTTCCGTTCATCTTTTAAAAGAGCTACCCTAATTCAATGTCCTACAGAATTAGTAAAAGAAAGATTACTTAAATATCATTTTAAAAATGAATTAGTTACTGTATCAAATGGAATTAATCTTGAAAGTATCCAACAACAAAGATTAGAAAAACCAGAAAAATATAACAATAAATTTATAATTCTTTGTACAGGTAGATACTCAAATGAAAAAAATCAAAAAGATTTAATTAAGGCCTACGCGCTATCAAAGCATAAAGATGATATTCATATCATCTTAGCTGGAAAAGGCCCTTTAGAAGCAAAATTAAAGAAATTAGCAACTAAATTAAATGTAGATATTGAATTTAGTTTTTATCATCAAGATGAATTAAAAACAATAAGAGGCTATGCAGATTTATTTATTCACTGTGCTAAAGTTGAAGTAGAAGGTATGGCCTGTATGGAAGCTTTTGCTTCAGGTTGTGTACCAATTATCGCTAAAAACAAATTATCTTCAACAAGTATTTATGGATTAAGTGATAATAATATATATATAAGCAAAAATGTAAAAGAATTAGCTTTTAAAATAGATTATTGGTATGAAAATAAAACCAAATTAGAAGAATACCGTAATAAATATATTGAATTAGGTAAAAAATTATTAATCAATTCTTCAGCTAATAAGATGTTAAGTCATTTTGATAGAATAATTAGAGATTACAGCTTGAAGGAGAAAAAATGATAAAAATAAAAATTGTTGGCATTAGACAAACAGTTTATAAAGATCTAATTGAAGAATTAGAAAATAAGATTGCAATTCCTTGTGAAATGGAATTAAATAAAGAATATATTTCTTATAATTTAGAAAAGCCTGAGGGATTTTGTGATAGTGCTTGGGAAACATTAACACCATTCATCATAGCTTTAGCTAAAAAAGAAGAAATATATGAAGGTTGGATGAAAGATAAAAATAAAGCTTTAGTATCATGTAATGATGGCTTTAGGCCAATGAGCTTTTTATTAGAAAGAATAAAATAGTAGTTTAGAAATAAAATATTAAATTAATATCGAGGCTATATGAGTTTCAGTGATTTCATTTTAAACAATTATCAAGTCCTATTTGAATTATTTGGACTACTAATAATATTAATAATAAGTGTACATATTCCTGATAGAATGAAAATTTTTATGAGAACAACAGTAATATTATTATTTGTTGCCATAATAGCTCATAATTTAGAAGCATGGACACAAACATTAGAGACCTACACTGTTTTAAGGCCTCTTTTAACATCTGTTAAATATTTGATATACCCAATAATATTAATGATGTTAATTGAAACCATTTCTCAGGATGCAATTAAAATTCCTAAAAAATTTAAAATTTTAATGCTTATTCCAGAACTAATTTGCATCCCTCTTTATTTTTCATCACAATGGACACACATAGTATTTTATTATAGATTAGATAATGTATACGAAAAAGGTGCAATATACTTTTTACCTTATATAATATTTGCAATATATTTAATATTATTCATTATCCAAATAATATTTTATTTAAGACATTATAAAACAAGAGATAAAATAATAGCTTTATATATTACTTTAGTATCTGCAGCATTTATTATTATTTATTTAATACTAAAAGGCGATACAGATTTTACTCCTATTTTCACATCAGCTACTGTTTTTTATTTCTTATTTATTTATATCCATTTAGCAAGCTTAGACCCTCTTACAGGCCTAATGAATCGTCAAAGCTACTATAAAGATATAAATGATATAAATGATCGTATCGAATCAGTTATTGTAGTTGATATGAATGAACTAAAATATCTAAATGATACATATGGTCATGATGCAGGTGATACTGCATTAAAAATAATTGCTAAAATTTTACTTAAACATGCAGGTCATCATAAAGCTGTATATCGTACAGGTGGAGATGAATTCATTATTTTATATTCTATAAAAGATGAAAAAGAAATAAAAAGAAGAATTCAAGCAATAAATGATGATTTAGCAAAAACTGATTATACATGTGCACTCGGTTATGCGATGAGAAAAAAGGAAGAAAAAGTAGTTGATACTGTTTCTAGAGCTGATAATAATATGTATGAAGATAAAAAAAGAAGAAAACAAGAAATCCTTGCCAAAGGTGGACAAATTCATAATAGATAAATAAATTCATAAAATGTGATAATTATAAGATTAAAATTATTACATTAAAAATTTATATACAAATAATTGTATTACAAAATATTTTATTAAAAAGGTCTTAGTTCGTTTGAACTAAGACCTTTTTGATCATTTAAATGATTTTATTTTCCTATATATTTTTTTTGCTTTAAACCCTTTTATGTCTGGCTTAATGACATTCTTTGTTGAGGTTTCTGTTTCTATATAAATAGTTTTTAATCCAACCTCTAAAGATCCTTTAATATCAGTATAACAATCATTACCAATCATTAAAGTTTCTGGCTTTAATAAATCATAATCTAAAATTGGTCTCATAAAGAATTCATGGTTAGGTTTACGCATTCCATAATCACTTGACAAATATATTTTATCAAAATATTTATCAATATCTAAAGCATATAATTCAAATATAGTAAAGCATCTTTGAGCATTGCTTAATAAAAATATTTTATAACCTTTCTTCTTTAATTTTTCAAGTAACCATGTTACTTTAGGATATAAACTAATATTATTTATTGAAAGCATTCTAAATGTTAATGCTATTTCATATGCTTTTTTGTCATCTACTTCATATATTTCTTTAAATACTTCAAGTAAATCAATTTCTTCAATAAGTTCTTGTTTTTCTTGGCATTTAGTTAAGTATAATTCTTTTAAATGACCTTTTAAATCTTTATAGCATTTAAATAATTCTTCAATTTTTTCAAAGAAACCATCATATGATTCATCAGTCCATATATCTATAAGAGTGCCATATAAATCAAATATAACATTTTTTATCATTATTTTTTAAATTCTACCCTTTTACAGCACCTGCTGTAACGCCTTCAACATAGAATCTTTGTAATGCGATAAATAATGAAACAATTGGAATACCAACAATAACACAGCCTGCAGCAAATTGAGTAAATAGTGCTGCATCTGATTGTGCACCAAACATTAATGAATAAAGCCCAACTGATACTGTCCACATTTCTGGTGCACCAGTACCAATAATTACCTTAGCAAAGATGAAATCCATCCATGGGCCGGTAAATGACATAAGTAATTGATAAATAATAATAGGTTTAGATAAAGGAAGAATAATTCTTACAAATATCTTAAAATTACTACATCCATCAAGCTTAGCACTTTCAATTAATGAAGATGGAATAACATCAAAGAATCCTTTAGCAATTTGATAACCCATACCTGCACCTGCAGAATATGCAAAAATCAAACCAACTAAATTCAACCATGAACTAGAACCAACATTTCCAGATAAACCTATAGCTTTTAGTAAGAAATAAATAGCTATCATTGACATAAATCCTGGGAATAAGCCAATAATCATTGTTATGTTCATAAATGGCTTTCTTAATTTGAATTTAAGTTTTGACATACAGTAAGCAACTGAAAGTACAAGGAATGTTGAAATTAAACAATCAATAATTGCTACTATAATTGTATTTAAGATCCATCTAAGGAAAGCAAAATCTACGTTATAATAATCTGAAGTAAATAATAACTTGAAATTTTCAAACCCAAAACTTCTTGGGAAGAAATTTGATGAAACTGGACCAACATCGCCTCTAAGTGAGCTTAATACAATCCATAAAACTGGAATAATCCAAATAACACTTAAAATACCTAATATTACATATGTAACTATTAAGCTTGTACGAGCTGATGCTTTTTGTGAACGATATTTTTTTATTTTTATACCCGTTGTTTTCATTATTGGAACGTATCCTCCTCGTTATAAGCTTTACTTCTTCTATATGTAATAAGAGTAATTGTTGATGTAATTAAGAATGTTAAAATACCAATTACAGCACCTGTATTAAACATTCCTTTATCAATAGTTAATTTATATAACCAAGTAACTAATAAATCAGTTTCACCACCAACATATTCGCCTATTGATGGTCCACCGCCTGTCAACAAGAAAATTGTATTAAATGAATTAATATTACCAATGAAGCTTGAAATCAAATATGGTGTAGTAACAAACACTATATAAGGTAATGTAATCTTAAAGAACATCTTTGGTCTACTTGTACCATCTACTCTAGCTGCCTCATATAAATCTGTTGGAATATTCATTAAAATACCACTAGTCATTAACATTGTATAAGGAATACCTAGCCACATATTAATAATTATAACCATAACCTTAGATAATGTAGCATTATTTCCTGTAACATTATTACCTAAAAATGAAATTGGTTCATCAATCCATCCCCAGCTTTGAAGTAATGAATTTACTGGACCTTCACCAGAAAGTAAATTTCTCATAGCAAGTAATGAAATAAATTGAGGAATTGCGATAGTTAAAATAAATATTGTTCTAAATACTTTTTTACCTTTTAATCCCTTTTTATTAATTAATATTGCAAGAATAATACCACCAAAATAACATGTAAATGTAGCAAAGATTGCCCAAATAAATGTCCATCCTAAGATTGGTAAGAATCTAGCATTAATTTCTTTTCCCAATGATGAATTACCTGTGAAAATAGCACCAATATTAGATAAACCATTCCAATGGAATAGATTAGTTCCAGCTGCTTGCATTTCAACATCATTATATGTTGTAAATGCCATACATATCATAAATATTGTTGGTAATACAGTAAATATTAATGCAGCAATACAAGTAGGAGCTATCATTAAGACATGTAATCTATTATCAAGTAAAGATTTAAAATCATCTTTTATAGTTGTTGGCTTCTTTCCTTCAATTGCATCTTTATCAGCTTTAAATGATGATTTTAAATTTGATAAATAAAGTACGATAAATAATATTATTATTGCAATTGTAACAAGACCAAATAATAAGAATAATTGTGAACTATCATCTGGAATAATCTGCATTGTTATTGGATCAAAACCACGATTTTCTTGACCTTGTAGTACCAAATTACCTAATGATTTATAACCTGTTGGAACCTTTACATTACCAGGGCCTGTAATGGCAGGACATAATACCATATAAAGTATAAATAATACTTCTATAGCTAAATATATTAAGCCTTTAACTATTTGTCCATGATATAAATTACCAAAACCCATTATGAAGTGTGATATTTTAGTTCCAATACTTCCTTCTTTCCATCTTTTAGCAAAATTTATACCAAAATTTTTTATCCCTGTTCCTATTTTCTTGAAGAAATCAGGAAGTTTTTTCGTAAAGAAATTAGGAATTGATACTTTAAAGAAATTAACAAATCCATTTCCAATTCTCTTAAAGACGTTTGGCTCTTTTATTTTAATATCTACGAAATCTTCATTTAAGACTTCTTTATCATTTTTTTCCATAGCCGTCCTCTTTCTAAAAAATAGTAATTATTTTTGAAACATTAATTGAAATGCTTTAACAGCTGGAGTTGGTAAGGTTTCAGGAATATTATCAGCTGGATCTTCCATATATTTCCAAATAAATTCCATTCTATATAATGTTTCTCTTAATTTTCTAATATCATTATATGCGCCTTTTTCATTTACGATACATAATTCATATAATTTTGGAGCACCACTTGAATAATATAATGTATTTAAAGTACCATTAATGAAAGGTTGAGGCATACCAAATTCTGCCATTTTTAATTGTGCAGTTGCAGTTGCATATGAATTAGCACTAATTTCTGATTTAATTGATTCAATATATGCGCTAGATCCTTTATATGCAGGTAAGTTTTGGCATTCTTTGAATGATTTATTTTGTACTGTAGTACTAGATAAATGTTTTAATAAAGCAGATATAGCATTGTATTTTGAAGCATCAGATGCAGCATTGATTAAGAATACTTTACAATCTGCAAATGTACCAGCTTGGAATTTAGTACCAGCTGCAATTGTTGTACCTGCAACATCGTCTTCAGTTAAAGTCATTGTTGGAAGAACAGTTGCACCAAAGTTTTCTTCTCCAACTGATTTTAAGAATGCATTATAATGCCATGCACCACCAACAACTGCTAATACCTTTTTATTTTGAACTGATACTGCCCATGCTGTATCACTTGGAAGTAAGCCACCATTTGGATCATTAAAAATACGTTGAGACCATCTTAATAATGCTACTTCATCATCACCTTGTGCATATGCATCAAGTCTTGTACCATCATTATATAGTCTTAATGTAGAAGTTTTAGTTTCTGCATTTAATGCTAAAATTGTAAATGAGAAATTATAACCATCTAAGCCTGTAACTGTAAAGCCTTTTGCATTTGCAGCTTTTCCTGCTTCTTTTAAGCCTTCAAATGTTTTTGCTTGTTCTTCTGTTACAAGTGATTTATTGTAATATAAGAATAATGATTGAGAAATATATGGAACTGCAAAAAATCTCTTTTCACTATCTCCACCTAAAGTTGATTGAGCAACTGAAACGAAATTTTCTGGGTTGTCATTTTTAATTTGATTAATTAAATCTTCATTAATAAGTGGTTTAATTTTATTTTGATTTGCTAATTTACCAATATTATCATGTGCTACAGTAATAATATCTGCACATTTTGTATTATCAGTAATCATTTCGCCTGGTGTTGTACCAGCGTCTGTTGCAACTGCTTTTAAGCTAAATTGTGAGAATTCTGCATTATTTTTGAAGAATTCATTTCCTTCTTTTTCATAGAAGTCTGCACTTTCTGCACCACACCATAAAGTAATTTGATTTGAATTACCACCACAACTTACAAGTGTAAATGCACCTAAAACTAAGGCACCAAGGCCTAAAAATAATTTTTTCATTGTTTACCTCCTAAATTATTTTGTTGTTTAGTTTCAATTTTATTAGTTATATAAGAAGCCCCATTGATTATTTTTGTTTTAGTAAGATAATCAATAATAGTTCTTCCATTTTTCTTGTATAACATTGTAATAACATCAATTGCTAAAACAATAAATAAGATTAAAATTGGATTTAAATATATCGCAAGTAAGCTTGGAACAATAATTGCTAAAAAGAATCTTCCTAATATTTGCCACCTTGAAGCTGCAAATTGCTTTTTTTGACTTATCAAGATAGTTTTTGATGCTAATCTACCAATCGTATATCTTTTTTTATTGAATATAGGAATAATCAATATCAAGATAAATGATATTCCAACAAAAGAAATAATTCTTATTTCATATTCAATTAAAGCAAGTAAGAATCTTTCATTACGATAATTAGAATCATTGTTTAATTCTGTTTGATAATTTGTAGCATCTTCCTTACTTATATTTGCTGAATCATAATTTATAACCTTATATTCACCAATTTCATCAGTATGTTTTAAATAATCTTTATATTTTCCATCATATTCTTTATCATCACTATAAATTTTATATCCTATATTATTTTCAAGTTTATATTTATCTTGAATACTTACAGCCTCAATTTGATGCTTGGAATATAAATTTGAAACATTTGGTATTTTTGATATTAAAAAGAATAATAAGAAATAACCTAAAAATATTAAAGATAAATCTATAATATGTGATAAGAAAGCGGGAATATAATCAATATTTTCAATCTTTTTATTTTCCATATTTTAGCAAATCCTGAAATTGCTTTCTTCTTGCCAAACTTCAAGTTTTTCTGAATCTAATGATATATATAAATCTTTAGCAGCTGAATCAAAATTAGCATCGACTAATACTAATAAATTTTGTCCAGCAACATCTACTAATGCATATTTTTGATTACCGAAATCTTTAACTTCAATCAATTTTGCTGGAATTCCATTTTCTGCGATTTTAACATCACATCTGTTGAATTCATATTTATATATCTTCTTATAACAGTTATTGCCTTCTACTGTATTAATCTTATAGCCATTCTTTTCAGATGTTTTTAATTTTGTATCATTGATATTATAGAAGAATTCATAATCATTTCTTCCTAATTGATTCATTTCGAATCTACCACGTAAGCAATCTCTATCTGAAACTATATCTGATACAACATTACCATCAACTAATACACGTATTTTATCAAATCTTAATGAGAATGCATATTCGCTACCTTCTTTGACATTTTCATCAACTAAGGCAAAAATATAACTATCTTTATATCTTAAATATGCAAGATTCTTATCCTCAATTTTTTCAATTTTAACAACAGGAAGTTTGAAATCTTTGCCAGGAACAAATGCCTCAGGTGATACTTCAAGTAATACATCTTTAGCATCTTTTACGGCTTCAAAATAAACAGGATTTAATTTAACTTTTGCATCAAGTAATTCTAATTCATCTTTAGATACCTTAGCAGCTATTGCATTATATTCAGGAATATCATGCATTATTGTTACTTCTGTTTGTCCATCAAATAAATGAATCTTTTCAGGAGAAATAGCTAAATTAATAACTTCGCCAATTTCAAATTCTTTATCCTGAACAGTTTTAATGATAATAGATTTTCCTTCATCCTTCATTGTGAATTCAGAAGCTTCTGAACCTAAATCACCATAAATTATTGTTTCATTACCTAAACGTTCAATTGATGTAACTGTACAGCTAAGACCTGTTTTTTCTTCGCTTACAAATATATGTTCAGGTCTAATACCAAAAATAACATTTACATCACCATGTAAGTATTTATCATGAACTTTACAAACATTTTCATAAGGTAATTCGATTTTTGAACCATCTTTGAATAAAATAGAAACTGTATCATTTTCTCTTTTTAATGTGACATCAAAGAAATTCATTTGAGGTGTTCCAATAAATCCAGCAACAAATTTATTATATGGTTTATTATATAAATTCATTGGCTTATCGATTTGTTGTACATAGCCTAATTTCATAACAACAATTCTTGTACCCATTGTCATAGCTTCAACTTGATCATGTGTTACATAAATAAAAGTTGCACCTAATCTT
>CAJOOI010000017.1 GCA_905236105.1 uncultured Acholeplasmatales bacterium | reverse complement strand
GTTTCAATTCTTGGTAATTTAGTTTCTGCTGGAGCTGGTTCAAGAGAAATGATGGATACTTCACTTGCTGATTATGGTGGAAGATTTATGAAGTGGGGCCTAGGCAAGGCTGGAGGCGCTTTATGGAATAAGATAACTGGTAAAAATAGTGCTGCCAAAGCTCAACCAGCTGCTGCAGGAGAATCAGGTAGAGTATCTAATAATAACAATCAAGGCGAACCATTTACAGGTAGTCCTAATTATTCAGGTGGTAATCGGGATGGGGATGGAATTAAAAATGCAATTCAAAATAGTTCTAATAACAACAACAATAATTCGAATGCGGCAGGTAATAATCCATCTTCAACAATAATACAAGATAATAAATCTGGAAATAATTCCCAAGGTGGACCAAATAATAATATTTCAAATAAGGATAATTTGAACCAAAGACGTGGTGACCTTATTAGAAATTCTTTAGTAAACAACAACAATAATAATGGCAATGCCAATAAAAATGAGTAGGATGGTGTAAGTAATGCGAATCATTCCAAAGACCGCTAAGGTCAAATTACAATTCTTTAAAAATATATCAGTAGCTGATGTTTTAATTGCTTTATTAGGCGCAGCTGCTGTTACAGTTATAATTTTAAGTAATATTGGTATTGCAAGATTCTTTATTGCTTTAATTGTTGCTTGTATTGTTGTTAGTTTATATATTCCATATGATGGACAAAGATTATATTTGTTTTCAAAAACTTTTGTTAGATATTTATTTTCTGGGAAAAAATATGTAAAAGAAGATATTGAAAGTGCAGCTAATGTTAAAACATTTATGGCTTTTAAAAATGTAAGAGATGGCTATATTGAATTTAATGGATATTATGGTGGTGTCTTAGAAATTGGAAGCCGTGAATTTAGATTATTAACTGGTTTTAGACAAGACCAAATCATCAACAACTGTTTTGGTAAAGTTATTCGTTCAATTAATAATAAGAGTAAGGCATCTTTAATCAAAATTGATAAAAAGATGAATTTAGATGACTTTATCGCAATAGAAGAAGAAAAGCGTGATGATTTAAAAAGAACATTTGATGCTGGAGAATTAAGTGAAAATGAATTATTTGTCCGCGAAAAAGTAATTGATGATAGAATTCAAATATATCGTAATTTAAATGGTGGCGAAGGCAAAGAGAAAATCATGCTACCAGGATTTTATTTAGTAGTTTATGATGAATCAAAAGCGGCTATTGATGAAATATTAACAAGCGCTGTTGATACATTCAAAGATGCTGGTATGGAATCTAAAATATTAAATACTAAAGAAATTTGTATATTCTTAAAATATAATTATTCTGATAATTTCAATGAAGAAGACATCGATATTCTTGATGAAAGTGAATATATGAACTGGTTATTACCAGATAATATTCAATTTAATTCTAAATCAACAATAGTAGATGGCGTTGAAACATTTAATTTTACTGTTAGAAATTATCCTCTTGCCGTACCAAATGCTTGGGGCTTTCAAATGTTTAATATTGAAGGGACTAAAGTCGTTATGAATTTAGAGCCTTTTGAAAAAGATAAAGCAGTAAAGATGATAGATAGATCGCTTCAAGAATTGTTATCACAAAGCGAACAATCATTTAAAGCATCATCAGTTATTGATAAATCTACACATATTGATACTTTAGTTCAAATATTACAATTCTTGAAAAATGATAATGAAACATTATATAAAGTTAATATTCATTTATCTATTAATAATAAGATTGGTAGTAAGAAAAAAGATATTAAGAAAAGAATTTTAAGAGTCTTAACTGAACAAGGATTTGAATTATCAGATAATTTCTGTAATCAAAATAGAGTTGTTGCTTCAATGAATCCATCAAAAGTAGATTTGATGGAAGAATATAAGCGTTCAATTCATTCAAATTCAATTGCTGCAGTTTTCCCATTTGTATTATCAACAATTATGGAAAAAGGTGGAGTTATATTAGGTCAAGCAAATGAATTCCCAGTTATTACTGATTTCTTTGTTAGAAATAATGAAAGAGTTAATTCTAATATGGTTATTATTGGTAAGAGTGGTTCTGGTAAATCTTATGCAACAAAAACTTTACTTACTCACCTAGCTGCTGAAAACTGTAAAATATTCATCCTTGACCCTGAAAATGAATATGATATTATATCAAAAAATATGGGTGGTAAATTGATTGACGTTGGTTCTGCAACTCACGGAAGAATCAATCCATTCCATGTTATTACAACACTAGATGCTGATGAAGAAGGAGAAGATGCATCATCAACAACATTTGCTGTGCATCTACAATTCCTTGAACAATTCTTTAGAGAAATATTACCTGGTATTGATGCTCATGCACTAGAAGCATTAAATAATCTAATTGTAGATTTATATGAAAGAAAAGGAATTAATGAGGACTCTAATTTCTCTAAATTAAGAGCTGAAGATTATCCTATTTTTGATGATTTATATGCCTTAATATTAGAAGAATTAGATAAAGCTAAAACAGATTACGATATTAATAATTATCGTGTTCTTAAGAATTTTATTTCTAAATTTTCTGGTGAAGGTAGAAATGCTAAATTATGGAATGGTTATTCATCTTTATCAGTTCAAGAAAACTTCTGTGTATTCAATTTCCAATCACTTCTAGCAAATAAAAATGGCGTTATCGCAAATGCCCAAATGCTACTAGTATTAAAGTGGTTAGATAATGAAATAATTAAAAATAGAGATTTTAACTTAAAGCATAAAACTAATCGTAAGATTATTGTAGCGATAGATGAAGCACACGTATTTATTGATCCAAAATACCCTATCGCACTAGATTTTATGTATCAGCTTGCTAAGCGTATAAGAAAATATAATGGTATGCAAATAATAATCACTCAAAATATCAAAGACTTCGTTGGAAGCCAAGACATTATAAGAAAATCAACAGCGATTATTAATGCATGTCAATATTCATTTATATTTGCTTTAGCTCCAAATGATATGGATGATTTAGTTA
This sequence comes from uncultured Acholeplasmatales bacterium, assembly GCA_905236105.1. GTDB lineage: Bacteria > Bacillota_I > Bacilli_A > Acholeplasmatales > Anaeroplasmataceae > Anaeroplasma. Next base: position 284 of record CAJOOI010000017.1, on the reverse strand, counting down.
CACTATATTCTAAAGCCGGCAATATTAATACAACTGAACAAGATCAGATTATTAATAATCCTCGTGGTAATGCATTTATTATTACGAGCCCGCAAAATAGATCGACTATCGAAATAGTGGCTTCAGAAAAAGTTTCTTCTTTATTTCAATAAATAAAATATTATATCTAGCGATTGAATAAATTTATTTAATCGCTATTTTTTATTGCTTAGGAAATTCTATTTTAGACCCATTTTTGCCAAAAATGCCTCCATAACGACAAAAAGCCTAACCTCAGTTAGGAC
>CAJOOI010000016.1 GCA_905236105.1 uncultured Acholeplasmatales bacterium | reverse complement strand
TTTACATTTGTGCCCAAATGTAGTATTATATAGTTGAAGGTGGCGATATTATGTTTAATCAACAAGAGTATATAAATGATTTTATCAAGAATACTTATAAGACTATTAAATTAAGAATCCGTAATGATGATAAATTATTAATCAATAAAATTAATAGCGTAGATAATATAAATAAATATTTAATAGAATTAATAACTAAAGATATTTATGAGAATAGAAAATATAATTTTATTAATAATGATATAGTTATTGATTTTGATTTATCAAATACAATGTCAGATTTAGTGGATAAAGCTGAAAAGGCTGATATACTAGATGATTATGGATTATATATGAATTTAGCTGATGCCATCGATTCTCAAGCTAAGAAAGAAGTATCTAAACATTTAATTACTGAAACAGAGTGGAAAAGACTAGTTAGGAGATATCAACTATGATAGAAATAACTGATTTTACAAATTGTAATTTAAGTAGTAGAAACCTTGAATATGCGGGTAGAGCTGGAGAAAAAAAAGGAATTATATACAATAATGAATTGTGGCTTTTGAAATTTCCTAAAAATACAATTGGAATGAATAGGGATACTGGATTATCTTACGTTACATCTCCTTTATCTGAATATATTGGTAGCCATATTTATGAGATATTAGGATATGATGTTCATAAGACGATATTAGGTATATGTAATGATGGAAAACGTAATAAAGTAGTCTGTGCATGTAAGGATTTTATTAATGATGATAAAAATGAATTATTAATCCCATACACAGCACTACGTAATGACACCAATCAATTATGGATCGTAATGATAATTTTTTTGCATCAGCATCTAATATTAATGAAATTGAATTTCAATTAAAACACAATACTGTGTTATCTAAAATTAAAAATGCTAAGGATAGATTTTGGGATGTTGTATTAATAGATATGTTAATTAATAATAACGATAGAAATGAAGATAACTGGGGTATTATAAAATATAAAAAAGAAGATTCATATAAATTATCTCCAATATATGACTGTGGTAATTCTTTTTATGGTAAAACAAGCGATGAAAGAATTGCTGATATTATGTCAAGTGAAGAAAAGTTAATGAGTAGTTCATTAAATGGTATTACTGCATATGAAGATGATAATGAAAAAAGAATTTCTAATTTAGACATTATTAAATATGTTAAAAAGAATAATCCCGATTCTATAACTAGAGTTTTAAAAATTGTTAATGATAATTTAGAGCAAATAAAAGGATTTATTAATAATATTCCATATGATTATAATGATATAGTGATTATGAGTGAAATTAGAAAAGAATACTATATTAAAACATTAGAGATAAGATTAAGTAAATTAAAAGAGAAAAGTATATAACTAAACAACAAGGAAAGCAATATGGATGATTTAACTTATATAACTGGCAATTATGAAACAAAGAACTAATAGAGTAAAATAAGGAACGAATAAGGAATTAATTGTAACATTTTAGTTTCTTATTTTGTTATAATAATTTTGGGATGAGATATAATGAAATTATCATTTAAATGTAAGGGGTAAAAATAAAACGACTTAAAATATTTATTGGATAATGGTGTTGATAAAAATCAAATAATAATTGTTGAACAGGCTGATGAAGCAAACGATTGAAGATTATTCAAACCAAATTGAAAAAACAACTTCAATTTAAATTAATGCACGTTTGAAAAATAACTATATTTAGGCTATAATCTAAAACAAATATCAATATGGATATTTACAAAATGAAAGGAAGTAAAAAATGAAAAGGAAATTATTTTTTGCCGTATCACTTCTTGTTGCTATGGCTAGTGTTTTAGTTAGTTGTGGACATCAGCACAAATATAAAGAAGTTGCCGAAGTAGCTGCAACTTGTACTGAATCAGGTGTAAAAGCTCATTTTACATGCGAAGGTTGTGACAAAATCTTTGATTCAGAAAAGAAAGAAGTAAATCTTGCTGATTTATCAATTGCAGCACTTGGACATAGTACAGAAAGAACAGAAGCAAAAGCTGCAACTTGTACTGATGCAGGAAATATTGAATATTGGAAATGTTCAAGATGCAATGAATATTTTACCGATTCAGCATTTAATAATAAAACAACAGCTGAAGGAGTAGTAGTAGCTGCAAAAGGACATGATTATCAATTCGATTCATTTGTTTGGGCTGATGATTATTCTGCAAAAGCAAAATATGTTTGTGAAAATGATTCATCACATATTGAACTTCATGATGCATCAGTAACTCATGTAATGACAACAGGTCCTGGTTGTGAAACAAAAGGCGAAACAACTTATACTGCAACTTATGAAGGTCATACTGCAACAAAAACACAAGAAATTAATGCTTTAGGCCATCTTCTTACTGCTCATAAAGCAGTTCCAGTAAGTTGTGAAGCTGATGGACGTATTGCATATTGGTCATGTGATATATGCTTTAAATGTTTTTCAGATGATAAGGGTGAACACGAAATTAGTAGTGATTCAATTACTGTTTCAAAACTAGGTCATAATATGATACATCATGAAGCAAAAAATCCAACATGTACTGAAAATGGTAATATCGAATATTGGACATGTGAAATTTGTGGGTTATATTTCTTAGATAAAGATGCAACCACTGTTGTTTCAGCTGATTATGTAGTCGTTGAGGGCTATCATATTTTAAGTCATCATGATGCTGTTCCTTCAAATGTTTGTACAACTATAGGTAATATTGAATATTGGAGTTGCGATGTTTGTGGTAAATATTTTTCTGATTGGCAAGGAAGTAATGAAATTGATAAAACTAGTGTGATTGTTCAAGCTGACCATGTATGGAATGATACAACTTATGAATGGAATGAAGATCATACAGAATGTACAGCTAAACGTGTTTGCCAAATTGATGGTTCTCATGTTGAAATTGAAACAGTTAGCGCATCATTAGGTGAGCTTCAATCAACAGATTGTTATTTATATGGTTTAGTTGCTTCATTTAAAAATACAAATTTTGATTCACAAATATATGATTATTATAAATTTACATTAAATGATAGCAAAGACTCATATACTCTTTCTTCAGTAAATCATACTTTAGAAACAATGACAGTTCCAGGTATCATTAATAAACTACCAGTTACTATTATTGGAAAAGAAGCTTTCTATGATAATGATAATATTAGAACATTAACTATTCCCAACACAGTAAAAACATTGGATCAAAATGCAATTTCATACACTGACATTGTTAATTTAATTTTTGAAGATGGTAGTCAATTAGAAGTAATTGGTTTTATGGCTTTAATGGCAAATTATGACATGGTAAGTATTACTCTTCCAAATACAATTACTTCTATTGGAGCCTCAGCATTTTATGCCAGTGATTTTTCAATCACTTTTAAAGGTACAAAAGCCGAATGGCAAGCTATTCCTAAAGGTAATGATTGGAATGAATATAGCGATGGTTGTGCTGCAATTCATTGTACTGATGGCGATGTTGATGATCATTATGTTGAGGAAGATTTGGATGATCCTGATGATTTGGACGATCCTGATGACTTTGACGACTAGAATAATTAATTATAAGTACAAAAACCGATTAGGCTAAACAGCCTAGTCGGTCTTTTTTCCATAAATATCCTAATTTGCACAGTGTTGGTAAATTATAACCAATAGTGATATAATATAAGCAGTATTTAGAAAGGAATCTACAGAGTTTTCTGAGAGCTGGTTAATGTGTAGACTTGGCGGTTTCGTTAATCTCAAATCCCACAGTATGAAATCTAAATATAATAATGCTAGATGGGGGTAGTTCATTAAAAAAATATCCATGGAGTAAATCTAATAATGCTAGCAAAGCTAAATTCTTGGATTTAGAAAAATATGATATTAAATTGAAAAAAAGGATTTGTAAAAATGATTTTATGTATAGGTGAAATTCTTGCCGATATGATAGGTACTAATAATAATGGAATAACATCATTTGAACGTTTTCCAGGAGGAGCTCCATTTAATGTTTGTTGTGGAATAAAAAATTTAGGCAAACAAGTTGGATTCATTGGGGCTGTTGGTGATGATTTAATTGGCAAGTTTTTAGTTGATTTTGTTAAAAGTAATAAATTGGATTATGATGATATTAATATTGATAAAGAACATAATACAACCTTAGCCTTTGTTGAGAATGGTAAGGATGGTGAAAGAAGCTTTTCTTTCTATAGAAAAAATACTGCAGATTATCATATTCAATTTTCATCTCTTAATAAAATAAAAGATGCTAATATTGTTTTAATTGGATCATTAATGTTATCAGAAAAAGAAGGAATAAAAGTAGCTGATGAAGTTGTAAAATTGACAAAGAAGTATAATAAATTATTAAGCTTTGATGTCAATTATCGCGATGATATATATAATTCAGCTCAAGAGGCAATTGATATTTCGCTTAAATATGTGAAAGAAGCCAACATAGTAAAATTTTCTGAAGAAGAAGTTACATTATTATCTAATGAAAAAGATATTAATCTAGGAATTAAAAAGATTACAAGAGATGATCAATTAGTATTAGTTACCTTAGGAAAACATGGTTCTAGGTTCTATTTTAATGGTACTTCTAAAGATGTACCTACAATTTGTGTTAATTCTGTAGATACAACTGGTGCAGGTGATGCGTTCTATGCAGGCGTATTACAAGCACTAGATGGTAAAAATATTAAAGATTTAACAACAGATGAATTAATTAATATTTTAAAAGTAGCAAATGTATGTGGCGCAATGGCTTGTATGAAGAAAGGAGCCATTAGTGCTTTACCTACAAAGGATGATTTAAATAAATTTTTAAAAGAAATATAATTTTATTAAAACTTAATATTTTATAATTATTTGAAATATCCATCCTTTGAGATTCTATAATTAATTATATGATTGATTATAGAATCTCTCGCTTTCTTCCCTATTAAATAATTAAATATTAAAATTATAATAAATAAGTTATAAAAATTAAAAAATAATACAAAATGATATCAATCAATGAATACAATAAAACACCTGAAAAGCTCAGGTGTTTTAATTTGGTTTTATTTACATATTTTTAATTGATTCTAATACAATTTTAGCGCATCTATTTGCTGCTTCAACCTCAAATGCTTTATAATCTATGTATTCTGTTTCATTTGGGCTATCTGAAACTATTCTTAAAATTACAAAAGGTATATTATTTAAATAACATACCTGGGCAATTGCTCCACCTTCCATTTCACAACATAAGCCACCAAAATTCTTGATTATTTCATCTTTTTGTTCTTTTGTTGAAATGAATTGA
>CAJOOI010000015.1 GCA_905236105.1 uncultured Acholeplasmatales bacterium | reverse complement strand
TTTTTTCTTTAAATTATAATATCTTTTTAATGGTGCATTATTATTTTTAGCAACATTAACTAATGAAGTATAAACTTTTTTATTTATATTATTATAAAATAATCTGCTTTCTAATATTGATTTATATCCTCTATTTTTACATGCTGCAGCTTCTCCTGCAATTAATCCACGATAGATATTAGCTAAAGTCTTTTTATGCTTATCATAATAAGAATAAATACCTTCAAAAACCAATCTTCTATCTTCTTGTTTTAATAATGTAGTTAATAATGATGTGTAATTTGCAAGAGTAACATCAACTATACTTCCATCAGTAAGTGTTACTTTAACAGGATTATTATCACCTACAACTAATGCGTCATATAATTTAGAAAAAGATGATGTTACATCGCTATAATTAGCCATAATAGCTTCTATTTTAGCGTTTTTAACATATTTATTCATTCTAAATAAATTTTCTATGTTTTTTCTAAAGCCTTTTAATTCTTCACCTTGAAGCCATGATAAAACTTCTTGTTTATCATTTTTTAATATTTCTGGATCAATAAATGAAGTTCTTTGAACAAATTCCATATATTTAGAATAAACTTTAGAATATCTTTTCATTGCTTCAACATTCTTTTGGTTTAAATCTTTATTCATTGAAGCATAACTAAAGATATTACTTAATCTTAAATCAGCTATATTCATGTAATCACGATATAGCAACAATCCTTCTTTAGTATTTAATTTTCCCTTAAGTGATTCTAAATTTTTAATATCAGAATCTATTTTATTAAATTCGTTATTAAAATCTTCCTCAGTTTCAAAAAATATTGTTAAATCCCAATTATTCATCAGTTTTTCCTTTCAAAAAAAGAAGTCAAACGACTTCTAATTTTTTTCATTTTTTGGTTTTATCACGATAGCTCTTTCTTCGCCTTCACCTTCAGATTCAGTATATACATCATGCCATTCTGAAAGTTTTTCGTGAATTACTCTTCTTTCGAAAGAATTCATATGTGGAAGTTTTATTTCCATTTTTGTTTTTACTACTTCTTTTGCAGTTTTTGTTGCAAGAATTTCTAATTGTCTAGCTCTATTTTGTTTATATCCACCAATATCAAGTGTTACAACAATATGATCTTTTGTATATGAAGAAATCAAATTTCTTAATAAAATTTGAAGTGCTTCAAGTGTTTTACCCTTTACACCTATTAATAATGAATTTTCATAACTATCAATAAGGTAATGAATTTGTTCTTCATTACCGATACTTCTTGCTTCAATTTTATATGCGATTCCCAATGCTTTTAAAATTCCTTCAAGATATTTTTTTCCTTCAATAGTTAAATTAATATCTACTAAAGCTTCACAATTCAACCCTTCTTGAATTTCGCCTAAAACATTAATGAATATTTTATCTGAAGTAATATGTAATTCTTCTACTGCTTTTTGTGTTGCTTCTTCTACATCTTTTGCAACAATACTTATTCTTTTTTGCATATTTTTCACCTAGATTATTTCTACACTATTTTGTGCCTTTTCATATCTTTTTTCATTAATCCATCTACCAATTTGAGATTGACCCATTTGATAAACACCACCAATTAACCAATAGATAGCAAGTGATGTAGAACGTAATGCCATAAATACAAACATAACATTCATAATAATCATCATCCACTTCATTTGATTTTGTTGTTGAGTTTTTGTTTTTTGATCTTTTGGATATCTCTTTTGATATTTCATTGGTCTTTGGCCTAATTTTTGTTGTAAGAATGTAATTAAACCAAATAATAGGGCAACTACTAAACCAAAGATTCGATCTTTTACTTCTGTTGCACCAAAGAAAGATGAAGTTAAATCAAAATAGTTGAATAATGTAACATTTGATAAAGCGAATTCTCCTGATACAACAACACCAACATTGCCAGTTACAACTGTTTTTGTGGCGTTAACTCTTTGTACAACTTCATACATTGCCATGAAAATAGGGAATTGTAAGAACATTGTTGTCATACAACCAAGTGGATTAACTTTATATTGCTTATAAAGCTTCATCATTTCTTGTTGCATCATTTGTTGACTTCTTGGATCTTGTCTTCCTTTATATTTTGCTTGAATTTTAGCCATTTCTGGTTGCATTAATTGCATCTTTAAGCTCATGCCATTTTGTCTTGAATAAATTGGCCATGCTAAAGTTCTAACAATAATTGTTGTAAAGAAAATACCCCAGAAGAATGAATTTCCTAATGCTTTACCAATATTTGAACATATCCATGCAGCTGGCCATGAAAGTAAATTAATTGGCCAACCAAATAAAGTATTAAAAAAGCCAGCTCCACCATTCCACAAATCAACCCATTCTTGGCCGTATGTAGTATATGGTTTTGCATACCAGTTACCACCGTCAAAACGACAGCTAGTTAAAGCTGGAACTAACAATAAGCATATTGCTAAAAAAAGAAATTTAAATTTGTTCTTTTTTAAAAATCTACTCACTAGTTTTCTCCTCTAATATTCCTTGTTTTTTTAATAGGTACTTTAATTCTTTAGTCATATTAGAATAATCAATATTGATAATGCTAGGTCTTACGATAATAAATATATCAATATTATTATTTATATTAATATTTAAATTATCTATAATACTAGTTATTTGTCTTTTAATTCTATTTCTAATATGAGCTTTACCGATTTTCTTTCCTACATTAATCGCATATCTGAAATGAGTGGTTTTTAAATTATTCATTTTATAGACAGTAAAATATTTATTTGAGAAAAATTTTTTATTATCTATAATATCTTTTATTTCATTATTCTTTTTTACGCGATATATTTTTTTCATATAATCTTATTACAAAAAAAATACGACTAAAAAGCAATAAATTGTTCTCTAGTCGTACTTGTTTTGTCAATTTATTATATTAAGCAGATAATACTTTTCTACCTTTTTTTCTTCTTCTAGCTAATACTTTTCTTCCGTTTTTAGTAGACATTCTTTTACGAAAGCCATGAGTAACTTTTCTTTTGCGTTTATTAGGCTGATAAGTTCTTTTCATTTTTATTACTTCCTTTCATAAAAACCACGTGCGTTTATAATAGCAAAAATACTGTTTTATGTCAAGACATTATTTTTCTTAGATTGATAAATTACTAAAAAATATTTATAATATTAATAGGTTATGAAAAAAACAAAGATAAAGAAAGTCACTAAAAAATTTATACATGAAATTGGTTTTTCTAAAAATCCTAAGAAAGTAATTACTGATTTTGGTTTTAGAAAATCTAATACAATAAGTAGACATGAAATAAATCCTAAAATATTTTATTTTAAAATTTTATTATTCTTTTTAATGTCAATTTTATCTTTCTTTTCACTATTTCCTTTAGCATACTTTCTATATTGTAAAATGAAATATGAAAAATCTTATATAGATAATAAGAGAATAATATTTGTAGGTAATATTACAACAGTATATCAATCTTTCATTTTCGGTTACATTCCATTTTTATTTATTACCACTGTTCTTGCATATTTATCACCATATATACTTGAATTATTAACTTTTGAAAATGAAAGAATTAATAATCTTATTATTACATTAATTAATTCTTTGCCTTCTATTTTATTTATGACATTAGTTGTTAATAGATTTTATATATGGCAACATAAAAATTTAAGATTCATTAATAAATTAGATATAAATTCATATTATGAAATGCATATTATTATGACTGCCATTCATAGCATATTAAGAAAATTAGCTCTCTTATTTACTATAGGATTAGGTTTCCCGTTTGTTTTAAAAATTAAAAAAAGCTATATGGTGAATCGAGAATTCTTATCTGGAACAAAACTTGCATTTGATGGATCTATTATAAGTGCGTATTTTTGGTTTTTAATTCGAATTTTATTTATTGCCCTCACTTTTGGCTTATATATACCAGTATTTTTATATAAATTAAATAGATGGTCTATAGAGCATACTCATATTTCAACTAATCAAAAGCATTCACATTATAAGATAAATATTTTATGAAAATTTTTCACAATGTGAATAACTTAT
>CAJOOI010000014.1 GCA_905236105.1 uncultured Acholeplasmatales bacterium | reverse complement strand
TTTTTTTTATATTTAAATATATGATTATGGAGAAATACCCAAGTGGTTGAAGGGTCCGGTCTTGAAAACCGGTAGGGGATGAAAGTCCCGCGGGGGTTCGAATCCCTCTTTCTCCGCCATTACTTATCGCGGGGTGGAGCAGTCTGGTTAACTCATCGGGCTCATAACCCGAAGATCATAGGTTCAAATCCTATCCCCGCAACCAAATAATATGGTCCGGTAGTTCAGTTGGTTAGAATGCCTGCCTGTCACGCAGGAGGTCGCGAGTTCGAGTCTCGTCCGGACCGCCATGTTTTGCCTCGGTAGCTCAGTCGGTAGAGCAAAGGACTGAAAATCCTTGTGTCGGCAGTTCGATTCTGCCCTGAGGCACCACTCTTTCTTAGTTATCCTTGTTTAAGGATTTTTTTTATTTTATTCCATTTCTTTTTGTTATATAATACGAATAAATATTAATGAGGAATTGATTATTATGATAAAAATAGATTTAAATGAATATTATAATAATGGTGGAATAGAAAGAATAATCCAATTTATTAATGATACAGTATTCGATAAAGAAGAAATTTATGATTTTATTTTCCCAGATGATGAAAATTTTTATTTTGATAATAATGATTTATTTGAATTAATCTATTATGAATTTAAATATTTAAAAATTAATTATAAAGAATCTGATGGTTGTTTATATTTATCAAGTAAAAATAATGATTATATTTATTTAGTAAAAGCCAAAGATGAAGTTAAAAATGTTATAATTAAAGAAAACACTAAAAGAATTGCGACAAATGCATTTTATCAGAATAATAATCTTAAGAATGTTTTAATTTTATCAACTAATTTATATATAGCTAATCATGCATTTTATTTTGACGATAAATTAGAAAAAGTTGTTTTTAAAAACAATAATAAAATATCATTAGCTTGGGCTTCTATTGCATATTGTTCTAATTTAAAAAATATAATTTTATCTGAAGCAGCTTATGAATTTAATTCTAGCTTTATAGATTTTTGTGAATTAAATAATTTTATGATTCCAACTAAAGCAGTATTACATTTTGGTTGTTTTAAAAATTCAAATATAAAAAAATTATATGTACCTAAAAAATATAAAGATTTATCAAAATATGGAATATCTTTAAATACAAATATTTATTATGAAGATGATGGCAATAAATTGTTATTAAGAAATGAAATAAATCAAGTCGTAGAAACACAAGATGATTATGCACATAATTTTCATACATCTTCAGGTTCATTTTCTTCAACAACAATTCATAATGATGAAGTTTATGCAAATAGAAAATGTGATCATTCTTTTGTAAAAAAAGAAGATTTTTTAAAAAACTATAATTAAAAAAAGGAAAATAGTGTTTATGAAAGAATTTAAAAAAATAGCTAAATTTGAAATAGTCTCATTTGACAATTTTAAGGCCTCTTTAGAAGGCTTTAGTGATAAAGATGTAAAATGTATCTATGATGAATTAAAAAAGCCTAGAAGGGCCACAATTGGCAGTGCTGGATATGATTTTTATTTACCATTTAATATTACATTAGCTCCTGGTGAAACTATAAAGATCCCGACAGGTATTAGAGTTTATATAGAACCTAATTATGTTTTAAAATTATATCCTAGAAGTGGATTAGGTTTTAAATATAGATTACAACTAAATAATACAGTAGGTATAATAGATAGCGATTATTATAATTCAGATAACGAAGGACATATATTTGCTAAAATTACTAATGATTCAAATGAAGGAAAAATATTAGATTTAAAAAAAGGTGAAGCATTTATGCAAGGCATTTTTGTTGAATATGGTATTACATTTGATGATGATACAACAGGTATTAGAAATGGTGGATTTGGTAGTACTTCAGGGAAATAAAATTATAAAAATATGCTTAGTATATTGAAAAAAATTTTTTATAAGTATATAATAATTAATTGAAAAAAGGAGGGAATTCTATGCAAGGATATTGTAAATGGATGGATGGTCTTTCAAGACTTGGCAAAATTATTTTCTGTATTTGGATTCTAGATATTTTCTGGGCAGTATATCGTATTGGCCGTGCTATTGCTAAGAAAAATTGGTTACATTTATGTTTAGCAATCCTTTGGGTAATTTTTGCTGGATTCTTAGGTTGGTTATTAGATTTAATTTGTATTCTATTATTCAACCATATTTGTTGGTTCCAAAAAGATTAGTCATTCTATATTAAATAAATTATTTGAAAAAGGTACTTATGTTTTACATAAGTATCTTTTTTTTTGGTTAATTTTTGCAAGAAGTTATGTATTTATTACAACGAAATCATTTTTTAAAATATTTATGATAAAATATCTTAAAATTAATTATAAAGGAGATAAACATGCAAGAAAAACAAAATATTAAAGGTTTTATAATATTATCTATTATTACAATACCACTTGTTATAGCACAAATATTTTTAGTTGGATTTTATTTTTCTATATTACCTGGTAGTAGTTCAAATTCTAATCAAAAAACATTTTCTATGATGGCTATGGTGCTTACAGTTATTTTTATTATAATTGCTGTATTAATTTTAGTATTCTTAATACTTGCGATAGTATTAAATAACAAAGGCAAATTAAAAAAGCAATTATTCATTGTGCCTATTATAATTGGCTTTTATTCATTTGCTGGAATCCCATATGCAATATTTTCAATTATTACTTTAACTAAAGTTAAGGCAGCACCAAAACCTCAAATTGAAACATCAAAAGAATTTAAACATGAATTAGAATCTGTTCATAAAGAAGATGAAATTGAACCTCAAGATGTTGATGCAGATGAAAATAATAAAGAAACAAATGTTTCATATTATTTTTCTGGTGAAGTAGAAAAAAGAACTAATATGCCTACATTTGTAATTATGTCAGTTATTTATTTAGTTATTTTTATATTAGGCCTTATTTCTTTATTTGGTGTTAATGTATTATGGGATGTTAAAGAATTAAATATGGTTAGTGGTGGCTGGTTTGTTGCATTTTCAATGTCATTTGGTATCTATTTATTTATGTTATCACCATTTAATTTTAGTAAAAAAATTAATAAAATAGGTACTATTTGTTCAATCATATTAATGTTATTAGTTGATATTTTACCAATTGTCTTAATTATAATAAATAAAGATGCATTAAACGTTCTTCATGTTTCATTATTTAAATTATTTACTGATAAATTTATTATAATTATTACAATGATTGCTAGTGAAGTTGGTATAACTGTTGGTTATTTTTTAACAAAATTTAATTTTAATCCAACTAAATTAAAAATGAAAGAAGCTACAAAGCAACAACAAAGAAGTGTTGTTGCAAAAATAATAAGATTTATTGGCTATCTTATATTAGGTTTAATAAATTCATTTTATGTATTAATGAAATTAAAAAATAAATCATTAAATATATATGTTGTATTCATATTAGCTTTATTAACTTTCTTATGTCCAATCTTAGCTGAAATAATGGTAATGTGGATCATATTATTAGTTTTTAGTGGTCTTGTTTTAATTTGGGCTAAAGGTGTTACTAATTATAGTGAAATTAAAGTTAGATCAAGTGATGGTAATGAAGTAGAATTATATCAAAATACTATTGGTGAATATTGGTATGATGATAGTGGTAATAAATGGATTAAAAAAGGCGATAAATTTTATAAATTAGATTAAGTGCTTTTTGGCACTTTTTCTTTTGTTATAAAATAAAAAATGGATTATTAAATCCATTCTTTATGTTTATAATCTAAAGTATTTAAATCTACTTCTTCGATAAAATTTTTTCCTTTAAATTCTTCAGGCTCATATATTGATAAATTTTGATTTGGAATATTTATAGATGCTTCATATAGCATAATAGCTACTGTATTTGCAAGATTAATACTTCTTACGTTTTTAGTAATTGGAATTCTAAATAAATTATTAGGATATTTTTTTAATATATCATATGCAATTCCAACTGATTCTGCTCCAAAAAATAAATAAATATTATTTTCAGTCTCATTCCATTTAATATCTTTTGGTGTTTTATTTCCATATCTTGTTAAGAAATAAAAATTACCTTTATTTTTAGAAAGGAAATCATCAAAATCATCATATTCTTCAAGCTCAAGATATTTTAGATAATCTAGACCACTTCTTTTTAATTCTTTATCATTGATATTAAAGCCATATGGTCTTATAAGATGTAATTTAGCATCAAATGCTACACAACTTCTCATAATATTTCCAGCATTTTGAGGAATTTCTGGATGATATAAAACTACATTAATTTTCTTCATTTAAGATTTCTTCTCCTGTTAATGAATATGCATCACAATCAAGGATTTTAGCCATCACTATATCGCCTAATTTATGTTCTTTTTTAGCAGCGATATAAATCACTCCATCTATCTCATCTGGAGCATATGAATAATTTCTAGCTTTATACATAAATGATTCTTCATCATATCCTATAATGAATATATCATCAAAAACTTTATTTAAGTTTATCTTGTTTAATTCATATGAAATCTTTTCTTGAATAGCCATTAATTTTTCATAACGGGCCTGTTTAATGTTAGGATCTATTTGTCCTTCCATATTAAATCCTTTAGTTCCTTCTTCAGGTGAATATGTAAAAGCTCCTAATCTATCAAATTTTATTTCTGATATAAAATCACATAGATTATTAAAATCATTTTCATCCTCACCAGGAAAACCAACTATAAATGTTGTACGTAAGATAGCATTTGGAATTTCTTTTTTAATTTTATTAAATAGTTCAATTAAAAATTCTTTATTGCCTCTTCTATTCATTGATTTTAAAACTTTATTTTCTGAATGTTGAATTGGTACATCAAAATATGGCATTACATGTTTTGATGTTTTTATAAAATTAATTAATTCATCAGTTAAAATATCTGGATAAAGATATAATAATCTTATTTTATAATTACCTTTTAAATTATCCAATTTTTCAAGTAAATCTATGATAGCAAGCTTTTTATATAAATCTTTGCCATACATTGTTGTATCTTGGCTTATAAGGTTTATCTCATAAACACCTTCTGCTATCGCAAGTTTTACTTCTTCAACTATATCTTCAATTTTTCTACTAACTAGGTTTCCTCTAATAAGAGGAATTGCACAAAAGGCACATCTATTATAACAACCATCAGATATTCTAATATAGCGCATATATGGAGGAGTTAATACAATTCTATCTAAGAATGAGAAATCTTTAATATTGTAATTTCCATCTACTAATGAATTGATTATTTTGCCAAATGAATTATATTCATCTATACTAATAAATCTATCTACTTCTGGTAATAAAGTAATTAATTGTTCTTTATATCTTTTAGCTAAGCAGCCACAAACAACTAATTTAGCACCTTTCTTTTTATAATCAGATAATTCTAATATTTTATTAATTGCTTCTTCTTTGGCAGCGTCAATAAAAGCGCAAGTGTTTACGATTATTAAATCGGCTTCACTTGCGTTAATTGTTATTTCGGCTTCATTTCTTAAAGCGCCTAATATCATTTCAGAATCAACTTGATTTTTTGCACAGCCTAAACTTTCTAAATATATCTTCATTCTATTTAAATACATATTGAGTCAATGCAAATACTGCCATGATAGATACACAATCTAAGGCTAGTAGCAATGATACACTTTTTTTCTTAGGGAATATCATTAATAATGTTGTAAGTAGTGGACCTGCTAAAATAGTTACAAAGAAAGAATATAATTCTACTTTAAACACGATTGAATATAGGGCATTACTTACAATGAATACTCCAGTCATTGCAGCTGTAGAAATTGAAAGAGAATGTAATAAAATCACAAATGATGTAAATAAATTATTTTCTGGTGATTTTAATAATCTTTCATTTTTATTTGCATCTAATCTTGCTTCTTTTAATTTTAGATTTTCATCTTCAGTTAAATTAGGATTATTTTCATTTTCATAATAGTATTCTAAATCTAATAAATTTAAATATTTATGTCTACTTGATTTTCTTAAAGCAATTGATGTTGCAAAAGTGAAAATAAACATAAATAATGCAATTTCAAGATATGGTAAGATATCAGTAAAACCTAATGCGAATCTATTTTTGAAATATTCAGCATTATAATCAACACCGCCTATTTCATATTGGCTAATAAGCCATACAAATAATAAATTACCAACAGTAACTAAAGCAATTAAAATAGATAAAACTAAAGTCCATGTTGCAAGTCTTTTGTTTAATACGGCTGATCTTTTTACTAATCTTAATTTGTATTGTTTTGATTCTAAATTTTCTATTACTTCATTGTTTCTTACGTTTTCCATCATTAATATACCTCCTTATCACCATTTAATTAATGAGTTGTAAGATATTGGTTAGCTGCGAAAACTATACCAATTGTAACTAAATCTAGCAATAATAATAACCAATTATTTTTAGGCTTTTTAAAGAATAATAATACTGTTGTAATAATAGGGCCTACAAATAATGATAATAATATAGGCATTAATGTTTCTGCAGAATTTATTTCCATTGGGAAATTTTTGAAATAAGATAATATATACATAACAAATAATGCAAATATCGCAACTGATAAAGAATGTACAAAAATTGTAGCACTTGAAATTAAAGAATGTCCATTTCTCATATTTGCTTCTAATTGATATTCTTTATTTTTAAGATTTGTATATTTTTCTTTTTGCATTACTGTAAGGATATTTAAATTTTCTTCTGCTTTCTTTAAAAACAATAAATTAGATAAATGACCTTCAGTTCTAGATGATCTAGTTGATAATGCTATTGATAATCCAATACCTAAAACAAGTAAACCACCTGGAATTGTGATGAATGTTCTTACATCATTAAATTCGTATTCATTTTTAGATAAGAAATCTGCCATAAATGCTAAATCTTTTACAAATAACAAATAGATTGCTGATGCAATTGTAAGCATTGTTAAAATTGTAGTTGTAATACCTGAAAATAAGGCAAGTGTATTATTCTTATTTTGAATTTTTCTAGCTTTTAGGATTCTGTCTTGTTCAAATTTTGAATTTTTAACATTAGAAAAATCTGAAAAATCTAGTGATGTATCATCTAATTCAACAGGATTAGGAGTTTCATTTGCTAATGTTAATTCTTTGCCGTTTGCATAATTTTGGCAAATTAATACATTTGCATAATTATAATCCAAATTATAATCACTATTTTTAGCAATAATCATATTGCTATAATATAATTTACAGAATAATAAATAATCATTATTTAATTTTGCATAACAATCAATAATCATATCAAAGTGAGTTAATTCAGATTTTTTAGAAATTCTTTCACCTAGATTGTTTTGATATTTCTTTAATGTTTTAGCTAATAATTTTTTAGAAGCTTTAAGTTCTTTTTTCAAAGCTTTTGCTTCTTTTTTCTTATATGTATATTTAGTGTAATTTTCTGGTAACCATAAGAAATAAGCATCATCGAATATAACTAATAATTTATTTAATGGAATATCTTTTTCTTTAGATAAAGCTCTTGTAACTTCAAATACTTTAGATGAATCATTAAATGATTTAGATATATTTGTAAAGCCATATTTATGTGATAAATAATCAATAAATTCTTTATTTTTTAATAAGCGATTAAATTTACGGAATTTTTCTTTTGTATCTTCATTTAAAATAATATTTAAATTTTCAGCAAATGAATCTGATTTTTCACCATAATAATTGATTAAATAATTAATTGTTTCTTCAGTATCACCAGTTGAATCTAAAAATTTTGCATCTGTTTTTAAGAATTCATATTCTGGCATTCTAGAATATGTATTTTCAATACCACCATCTTTTAAGAAATCAACTAATACATTTCTTTTTGATAAATCTACAGTTTTAAGATTTTTAGTAAAATCTTCAAATGATAATTTAACACCATTTATATAAACAGCTTTTTCTTCTAATAATTCAAAGATAATAAATGTTAATACACTATTTTTACTTTTTGAATATGTATAGTATTCTTTAATTTTAGCTTCTTTATCCTCTTCTTTTGTTTTTTTGGCAAGCTTTCTTACAAAAGCTAATAATTTTTTGTAATTAACAATTACATCATCTGTAGCTAATTTATAATTTTCGATGTATTCTTGCATTAGTGGTTCAAGTGCATCAAATGTTTTTCCGTTAAATTCATATTGTTTCATATTTGTACTGCCTCCTTATAAATCATTTCCATCTATAATTATGGTTACTGGGCCATCGTTTAGGAGATTAATTTTCATATCAGCTCCAAACAAGCCTCTTTTGGTTTCTATTTTTTCATTTAGCTTTTGAAATAATTCTTCATATAATTTATTGGCTTCATCAAATTTCATTGCGTTTGTAAAAGATGGACGATTGCCATGTTTTACATCACCATATAAAGTGAATTGTGATATTAGAAGAATTTTACCACCAACATCTAAAATAGATCTATTCATTTTTCCTTCATCATCTTCAAATATTCTAAGATTAATTATTTTTTTTACTAATTTATCAAACAATAAATTATTATCATCAGATTTAAAACCAATTAATATTAGATAACCTTTATCGATACTTGATATTATTTTATTATCAACTGTACAACTTGAAGAAGATACTCTTTGGATTACTAATTTCATAGATTATCCCTTTCAATATTTATGATATATTTAATTTTCTTAAGATTTACAATCATCTTTTCAAGTTCGTTTAAGTTTTCAGTTAATACTTTTAATTTAACAACTGTTTCTAAATTTGGCTTATTATTGGCTGAAATAGATAAGATAGACATTGATGAAGCCGAAACTGTATTTATTATTTCAACTAATAAATTTTCATTTGCTACAGCATCTATTTTGATGCTTACTTGATATTTTCTACCTGGATTATCTGCCCAATATAATTTGATTAATCTTTCTTCTTGGAATGTATGTAGGTTTTTACAATGTTTATGATGAACTACAATTCCATAACCTTTTGTAATATAACCGACTATATCATCACCTGGAATTGGGTTACAACATGAACCTAATTTAATTTGAGGATTTGATAAGCCTTCTACAACGACTCCTGTTTCACTATTAGTTGTAAGTATTCTTTGATTTCTTTCTAGATGTTTAGATAATTTTTCTTCGAAATCTACAGTTTTAGGGGCGAATTGACCATTGTATTTAATTACAACTGTCTTAGGTGATAAATTACCTTTTGCTACTTCATAATATAAATCTTCTAATGTTGAAACATTATTTTTAGAAAAGTTATTTTGAACAAATTCGTCATTTAAATTATCAGGAGATATTTTGCTAAATTTGAATTCTTCTAAAACAGTATTTTTACCTTGAGCTACTAATACATCTTTATTTTGTTTATTTAAGAAGTTTTTAATTTTATGTTTTGCATGTGATGTTTTAGCTATTTTTAGCCAGTTTTCTGAAGGACCAAATGAATTTTTATTGGTTCTAATAGATATTAAATCACCATTTTTAAGTTCATAATTTAATGGAACAATGTGGTTATTTACAATAGCTCCTACTGTTTTATTACCTAAATCAGTATGAATCTTATATGCAAAATCAATTGGAGTTGCACCTTTAGGTAAATCTACAACTTCACCATTTGGAGTATATACATAAACATTAGATCCTAAGATATCTTCTTTTACAGCATCTACATAATCTTTAGCACTATCATCTTTATCTTCTTCAGTAAATTTTAATAATTCGCCATACCATTTTAATTTAGATGCAATTTCGAATTGTTCTTTTTCTTTTGAATATTCAACATTTTCTTTGTATGCCCAGTGGGCTGCAACACCAAGTTCAGCAATTTCATCCATTTCATATGTACGAATTTGAACTTCAAATGTGAATTCATCTTCGCTTATAACAGTGGTATGTAGTGATTGATACATATTTGGTTTTGGTACAGCTATATAGTCTTTAAAACGTTTTGGTACTGGTGTATATTGAGCATGAATTAAGCCTAATACTTGATAACATTCACTTATGGTATTAACTACAATTCTAATTGCTAGAATATCATATATATCACTAAATGCTTTATTTTGGCCAATCATTTTTTTATAGATGCTATAAATATTTTTGATACGACCTTTTATTTGATAATCTTTTATATTTTCTTTATCAAGAATAGTCTTAATTTCTGATATCGTATGATTGATATTAGTCATACGAGCTGAGTTATCATTTTTTATTTGAGAAGTGATTTTTATATAATTTTCTCTATCAACATATTTTAATGAAGTATCTTCAAGCTCAGCTTTAATACGGAAGATACCTAGCTTGTGTGCAAGTGGAGCATAAATATCAAGTGTTTCTTTGGCAATTCTTTTTTGTTTTTCAACTGAACCACTAAAAGCTCCAAGTGTTCTTATATTATGTAATCTATCAGCAAGCTTAACAATTACAACACGTATATCTTTTGCCATCGCAAGAAGCATATGTTGTTGGTTGGTTGCTTGTTTATCTGCAACATCAGTAAAAACAAGCTTATCTACTTTTGTTACACCATCTACAATTCCTGCAATATCAGAATTGAATTCTTCTGCAATTTCTTCTAATGTTACATTTGTATCTTCTACAACATCATGTAATAATCCAGCACAAATTGTTGCGGGACCTGTGTTAATTTCTGCCAGGATACATGCAACATTTAGTGGATGAATGATATAGGGCTCTCCACTTTTACGAAGTTGACCTTCGTGATGTTCTTTGGCAAAATTATATGCTTTTTTTATTAAATTGATTGATTCTTCTTTATGGATGTATCTGCCTGATAACATCAGCAATTCTTCAAACTTCGTATAATTCATAAGGAATAAAATTATTCTCCTTCGTATTCAACTAAATATTTTACACTATAATCCTTGATTAAAGATAAACCATTTAAATCTTTAAGGTTGATAATAAAAGCAAAACCTGCAACTGTAGCACCTAATCTTTCAACTAATTTAGCTGAGGCAATTGCAGTGCCTCCTGTAGCAAGTAGGTCATCTACAATTAAAACTTTATCACCTTTTTTAAATGCGTCAGTATGGACACATAATGTATTTTTACCATATTCTAAATCATAATCTTCTGTGATTTGTTCTCTAGGTAATTTATTAGGTTTTCTTATTGTTACGAATCCTAAGTTTTCTTTATATGCAATAGCTGCACCTAAAGCAAATCCTCTTGCTTCAGGACCTGCTATAACATTAGCTCCTACTTCTTTGGCATATTTTGCAAGTTCATCTATAATAAAATGAAATGATTCATTGTTTTGAAGTGCTGGAGTAACATCTCTAAACATTATCCCCTTTTTTGGAAAATCTTTAACATTTGCTATATAATCCTTTAAATTCATAATGAAAAACCTCACTTTTTTTAATAATAACTAAAAAAATTATACCATATATTTTTACTTTGTAAAAGTAAAAGGAAGAAAAAAAGCCTAAAATAAAGAAAAAAACACAAATTTATTCTATATATTTGAGAAAGAAAAAAATAATTTGATGTTTTTTGAATATTTAAAGTGTGATAAAATGTTAAGAAGATTGGAGTTGGTTATATGATGCCACTTGCATATAAAGTAAGACCAAAAAAATTTGAAGATATAGTTGGACAAGATCATTTGGTCGGTCCTAAGGGTGTTATTAAGAAAATGATTGATAATAATCAACTGTTTTCTTTAATATTATATGGACCAGCAGGGTGTGGAAAAACTACCATAGCTGAAGTCGTTTCATCTTACTTCCCATTATCTAGTTTTTCATTCAATGCATCTAGTGATAATAAAGCAAAATTAAAAGATATTGCTCAATCTGCTGAATATTATGAAAATACATTATGTATCATTGATGAGATTCATCGTATGAAAAAAGATACACAAGATTTTTTATTACCTTTTGTTGAAAGTGGGAAATTAACAATTATTGGACTTACTACTGAAAATCCATATCGTAGTATTAATCCTGCAATCAGGAGTAGATGCCATATTTATCGTTTAAAAGAAATAAACGAAAATGATTTATTTCTTTTATTAAAAAAAGTAATAAAGAATGAACAAATGAAAAATATCAGCGATGATATATTAAAATATATTGTTAATGCATCTTCTTGTGAAGTAAGAAGTGCATTAAATATGCTAGAAATTGTAAATATGCTCGATGAAGAAGATTTAAATTTAGCTAATGCGATGGATTTAATAGGAATTAAATCATTTAATATTGATGAAAAAAAAGAATATTTTTATGATGTTACAAGCGCAATGATAAAATCAATTAGAGGTAGTGATGTAGATGCAGCCTTACATTATCTTGCTAGATTATTATTAACAGAAGATATTGAATTTATCTCACGCAGATTATTATGCTTGGCATATGAAGATATTGGTCTTGGAAATCCTAATATAGGTCCAAGAGTTTTAGCTGCAACTGAGGCAGCAAAATCACTAGGTTTACCTGAGGCAAGACTTCCACTATCTTATGCTGTTTGTGATTTAGCATTATCTCCTAAATCTAATTCTACTTATCTTGCGATAGATAATGCTATAGCTGATTTAGAAAACATGAAATCAATGGCTATTCCACCTCATATTTTAAATAAAGAATTAAAAAGTGGTAAATATCAATATAAATATCCACATGATTATAAAAATGATTATGTAAAACAGCAATATATGCCAGATGAATTATTAGGAAAAATATATTACGTACCTAAAGATACAGGGCAATATGAACGTGCGATTAAAGAATATATAGCTAAATTAAAAAGAGAAGCCGAATGAGCTTCTCTTTTTCTAAAATAATATATTTATTCTCCTATTTCTTGCTTAAAATATTTCAATCTCATTATTACTTCATTAGCTATAAATGAGAATATGACAGCAAGCATTCCACCCATGGATACATCACTTAAGAAATGTGCTCCAACTCTTATTCTTGCAAAACCAACTAATAATGTCCAAATTAAGCCACCACAAAATAGTGGTAAGCTTATTTTTTCATATTTTTTATCCATTATTGGTAAGAATAAAGCAAGAGAAGAAAATAAGAATGCAGATGATACATGTCCTGATGGGAAAGATTTGAATTCTTCTGATGTTATTGATATAGTATTTGTATTGTTGAATGTAGTAATTAAATCTTTATAATTGCCAGTTCTTTGCCACCAATTTTTAAAAATTATTCCAACATTTTCTGCTTCATCTAAAGAAACAGTTCTATATCTAGGTCTATTAAATATAATTTTTAAAAGACTTGTTCCAGGAACTAATATAATAAAGAAGGCAATAACAATTATGACTGTTAATAGCCATAAATATTTATTGTTTGATTTTAAGGCTATAAAATAGCCTCCAAACCCAAATAAGCACATTATTGGTGCTGAAATTATATATCCAATGAATTTTAATTTAGAATTATAAAAACCATTTACACCAAATATTTCTCTTCCGCTATAATATGTTGCAGTAATAAAGGCAGCTATTGCAAGTATGATAAATAAAATTCTTATAAATAATTTAAAATCATTTCTTTTTAGCCCTGTATATAAAAATATGCCGCCTAATAATGTGATACTGCCATAACCTGGTATAGTACCTAATATTGATATGATAAGACCAAAGGTATTGTTCTTATCATATATAGCTTTGCTTAAATTTAAATCTATAAATGATCCAACAACAAATCCAATTAAGAAAATCATAAACGACAATATGAAATATATCCTATTTTTAGTCATATTTTCACCACTCTTTTTTTACATTTCAGTTGATAATAAGACTGGAATAATGATTGGATTGCGTTTCATATCTTTATAAATGTATTTAGATACTTCTGCTTTTACATCAGTCTTAAAATCATTCCAATTGATAAATTTTGCTTTTAAATATTTATCAGCTACAATATTAAATAATTCTTTTATATGATTTATCACTTGTTCGTTATCTTTGATAAAAATAAATCCTCTCGTAACAACCTCAGGTCCAGCAAGTATTTTTTTAATACGTGGATTAATTGATGCTGTTATGATGATTAAGCCATCTTGGGATAAGATTTCACGATCTTTTAAAACGATATCAGATACATCATCAATAGCTTTACCATCAATTAATATTTCACCTACAGGGACTTCAGATTTAATTCCTTGATATTTTCCATTATAAAATGATAATACATCTCCATTGTCTGGAATAATGATATCATCTTCTTTAATATTTAAAACTGAGGTTGCATCTTTTAATGAATATTGATGACGATATTCACCTAAAACAGGAATAATATATTTTGGTTTTAATATATTAACCATTTGCTTTATTTCTTCACGGGTTGCAGCACCATCTGGTAATAATGATTCACTAAAAGTCTTAATGTTACTTGTTCTTTTATATAATAAATCTAATGTTTTTGCTTCTTTTCTTTCAGTACCTATTTCTGCTTTATTTAATAATATTAAAGTATCGCTTTCTTTAATATTTATTAAACGATCAAAACCTCTAGACATTCTTTCAAGCATTCTAAAGATTTCATCTCTTTCTCCAGGAACAATAATCACTAAATTCTTATCATCATTATCATTTGAATCAGTTATATATTTTAAATTAACGAATGATTCATTAGGGATATTTACATATTCCATTTCACAAGCTGTATTTACTATTTTCTGATTTTTACGTCCAATTATCGCAATCTTTTTATTATATTCTAATGCTATATTACAAGCTAATTTAAGTCTTATTATATCTTTAGAATAAATAGGAATGATAATTCTACCACTAGCACCAGCAATTATATTTCTTAAACGAAGTGATAATTCTAAAATTGAGCCTCTTGATGCCTCAGTTAAAGCTCCAATTGAAGAAGTTATTAAAGCTAAAACTCCATCTTTAGCGAATACCGCAAGCTCTCTATACATATATGAATAATTGATATTAGCATTTTGGTCAAAATTATATTCTAATGCAAATATCAAATATCCATCAGGCGTTTTAAAAGAATATCCATATGAACCTGGTATATTATTTGAAACTTCAAATGCTCTAATTGTAACATTACCAAAAATTAGTGGAGATTTGACATCAAGCTCAAATACTAATTCATCTACATCACTGATCCCGTCTTCTATTAACATTGCTTTAACAATGTTTACTGTAAATTTAGATGCATAAACTCTTAATCTATAATTCTTAAGTAAAAAAGATACACCACCAATTGATGTGTTTGAGGCATTAGTTAAAAAGATACCATAAAAATTTTTAATGTTTTGTTCTATGTAAGTTGTGTCATTGATTATAAAATCAATACCACGTAAGTCACTTGAAGGATATTTTAATCCACAATCGACAATAAAACATTTACCATCTACTTCTAGTATATATAAATTCTTACCGATTTCTTGGACTCCACCAAGCGCAATAAAGTTTATTTTACTCAAAATAACACTCCATTCTTATTGCTAAAATATTAAAAAATTGATTTTGTAATAATTTCTTATATTATACCTAAGAAATTAACAAATAGCAAACAAAAAAGTATCGAGGGAGTAAAGCCTCGATACTTAATGTTTCTAAATTAATTTAGATTAGTTATTGAAGTTAAGAACTTCTAATTCAACTACTAAGCCTTTTGAAGCAACAAATGAATGGTTTGCAACTTCTTCGCCCCAAGCGCCTTTTTCAACTGCATCGAATGTTCTATCTTTTAATACTTTAAATTCAACAACTTCGCCTTCTTTAAACATTTTAGAAGCTGAGAATTTACCGCATTTATCACAGAAATCACATTCTACAGCCTTATCTGGGTTCCAAGCACCTAAATTGTTTGATGAACCAGTTAAGAATAATTTATTAGCGTTATGAGCAACAACTTTGAATTCAACTTTTACGTTTGCCATAATGTCCTCCTTTTATTTTTATGTTTAATACTTTTCGGTATTAGTATATACTCTTTTTATATAATTTTCCACCTATATTTTTTATGAATACGTTTACAAATCTAAAATCTATTATTAGGTTATTTTGTATTATAAATATTAGTAAAAAATATAATATTATGCTAAAATTATAAAAAATGAAGGTAGGTGCAATATATGGCCTTAAATTTTCCTAATAAAAAAGTTAATTTTACTAAGAATATTAATAAAGCAAATCTTGGTATGGACTTAGAAACAACAATAAATGAAACTAATGAATATTATCTTGTAAATGATATAGCTGTTATTCATAAAAAACCTACACCAGTTCAAATTGTTAAAGTTGATTACCCAATGCGTAGTAAAGCAGTTATAACTGAAGCTTATTATAAAACACCTTCTACAACAGATTATAATGGAATATATAAAGGAAAATATATTGATTTTGAGGCTAAAGAAAGCCATAACAAAACATCTTTTCCTTTATCAAATATACATCCACATCAGATAGAACATTTAGATAAGATTATAAAGCATGGTGGAATTGGATTTTTAATTGTTTATTTTACTCATACTAATGAATATTTTTACGCACCTTTTGAGGTTATAAAAAGATTTTGGGATAATAAGGAAATAGATAGAAAATCTATACCTTATAAAGTATTTAAAGAAGAATGTATAATAATAAAGGAGTCTTATATTCCAAGACTCCATTATTTAAAAGTTATAGATGATTTATATTTTAAAAACTAAATTCGTATCCGAACTCTTTTTTAAAATCTTCTCTTAAAGAGGTTAAAGCCCCAAGTAGGTTTTCAATCTCTTTTTTTAATGATTCTCTTTCTTTTTCAATACCTTCTTTTGTTTTAACTACCTCTATTTTATTTTTTGGGTATTGATCTTGTTTTATTTTAAAATATCTTGCAGCTAAATTCTTTTTAAAATCATAATATAGCATTGCTGCATCATTATAATTTGCAACAGATATAGTTGGATAATTAAAATAAGTTTTATTTAGATTAAATGCTTCAATCATACCAGTATAATTATTTTCATTATATAATCTTTCCACAAATTCATAAGCAAGTAATACTTCATTTATTTTACAATAATTAATAAATGGATGATATTTTTTGATGAATTCTTCAAAATATGTTTCAATTTTTCTTAATTCTTCTTCTGATTTTGAAACAGTTTGATTATAAATTGTTTCTTTATTATTATGTTTCATTTGAAATGTATTATATTCATCATTCATTTTTTTAAGATATGCTTTCTTAAATTCTTCAAAATTTAAGTTTCTAGTTTTATTTTCAATCATACCTCTAATACAATTTAATTCTTTTTCAATTTCAAATTGTTCAGTTAATAAATCATAAAAGAAATGACTGTATTTTAAATCTGTAATAAATAATTCTTTATTTAAAGAAGCAAATTTATAAATATATAATGCTGTTTCTTCTTGTAATTCTTTAAATTCTTCTTTGTTCATCTAAATGCCTCATTTCTAAAATATACTAAAGAGTAGTGCAGCAAGTCCGTAATAAATAAGCATAGCTGTAACATCGTTTATAGTTGTGATAAATGGACCAGAAGCAACTGCTGGGTCGACTTTAATTTTTAAGAATATAATTGGTACAATTGTACCTATAAATGAAGATAAAGTCATAGCTGTAAATAATGCAACAGCAACTATTCCAGCACCCTTTAATGCATCAGGCATACTAAATTCAGTACCAATTCTTACACCTTTGTTTGCAATTAACAAATAAAGTAGGACAACCCCAAAAGCAAGTGTTGCAAGAATTAAGCCATTTGTCATACCAACTCTAATTTCCTTAAATATGGCTTTAGCAATTTTTTTCTTTTCCATTTCTTCGGTTGCGATAAGTCTAATTGTAACCGCAAGGGATTGAGTTCCTGAATTACCAGCCATATCTAAAACTAAAGTTTGGAAGAAAATAATGATTGGTAATGCAGCAACAACTGCTTCAAAGCCGCTCATTGAGATAGATTGAATCAAGCCTAAAACAAGTAATACAATCAACCATGGAATTCTTTTGGCAACTGATTTAATTACTGATTCATCGATATCTTCTTCTTCAGTTAAACCGGCAAGCTTAGCATAATCTTCACCTGATTCAGTATCCAAAACTTCAATGACATCATCTGATGTAATGACACCAAGAAGTGTCATATCCTCATCAACGATTGGATAAGAATCAAGACCATATTCTTTTAATTCTGGAAGACAATCATCAACTTTAGTTGATGCAAGAAAATATGGATAATTTGTCTTGATGATTTTGTTTAAATCATCTTTATCTCTTGCAATAATTAAATCTCTTAATTCAAGTTCACCATATAATTTATTATCTTTATCTAAGACAAAGATGGTCGAAACATTATCATTTTCAGCTGCATCAGCTATAACTTTTTTCATGGCTGATTTAACAGTATCTGTGCTTGATATTGTAATATAATTATTAGTCATTTTAGAACCAATTTCATCTTCTTGGAATTGTTTGATGGCTTTAATTTCTTTAATGGCATTTTCATCCATCAATTTGACGATTTCATCTTTAGTGTCATCTTCTAGTTCTTCTAAGACATCAATGGCATCATCGGCATCCATTTGTTCGATAATATCAGCAGCATCTTCAGCTGGTAAATTCTCAATGACATCACCTATATCTTCAGCATGTAAAATGACATCACCAAAGAATTCATCACCTAATATTTTATGAAGCTTAAGTTGTTCTTCTGGTTCTAATTCATCTAATACGTCAGCAATATCATTTTCATGGTATTGTAAAAGACTTTCCTTTTTTTCTTCATCAGAAACATTAGATCTTAGTATATCTTCAATCTCTTGTAGATAATTTCTTTCCATGAATATTGCCTCCTTTTAATATTTTTTAAAAATTTTACTTGCATTAATTATTTAAATATAATATAATTATTGAGCGTATGAAATACGACTAACGTTTCGGTAGCTCAGCTGGATAGAGCAACGGCCTTCTAAGCCGTGGGTCGCAGGTTCGAATCCTGTCCGAAACGCCATTTTTTTTATTCTTTAAATATCATATGTAAAACTATAGCCTTATAGGGCTATTTTTTTATTTTAGTTTTACTAAATTATTTTATTTTATTTTTGAAAATTCCTTGTAAATTGCAAATTTAATTTTAAAAATTCAAGCAAATTTTTCCACTTGTATATTTTACTATAAATGCGGGTTGTTTTCAACAATTTCTCATTAGCTTTAATGCCCAATCGTGTAAAAATAGTTGAATTAATTGAATGTAACGAAAAAACAATAATATTGTTTCATAAATCACAATAAAAAAGGGAATATGCCCTTAATATTTGATTATAAAAAAATTTAATTTGTAATGTTGTTATATTAAATAAATGAAACTAAATCTGATGAACTAAATCTTAAATTTATATCAACTTTTTGAAAATTAATTAATAAAAATCACATGAAAATGAACCTATTATGTCAACCATGCCATAATTGTATTTATTTTTGTATTGCTTACAGTCCAAAAAATATGATATATAGAAAAGAGGATTTAGTAGGGACTAATCAAATTAATGATTAATCTTTTTCTAAATCCTCTTTTTTATATTTTAAACTTTTTGCTTCATTTTTTATATATTCAAAGAATTCATCTTTAGGAATAGGTTTGCTAAAATAAAAACCTTGTATATAATCACAGCCACATTTTGTAACTAATTCAAGTTGTTTTTTAGTTTCAACACCTTCTTGAATGATATCAAATCCTAAGCTTTTAATAAAGACACTTAAATTTTTTAATGTTTTTTCATTAGTGCCATTTTTCATAGCATTCCATAATATTGATTTATCAATTTTAATATTACGATAATTACTACCAATCATTCTAACCATATTTGAATAACCTGTACCAAAATCATCTAAAGATAAAGTATAGCCTAATTCTAAAAATCTATTTAATGAATTTAATACGACATCTTCATCTAATGTGGCTGCTGTTTCTGTAATTTCTAGATTTATTAATTTAGCAGGGACATTATATTTTTTTCTAATTTCTTCAAATCTATCTATTAAATCGTTATACATAAATTGGTATGTTGATAAATTTAGTTCAACATATTCAATATTACTTTTTTTAAATCTCTCATCACTTAAGAATTCACATACTTTTTCAAATACAATATAACCTATTTCTCTAATTAAACCAGTTTTTTCTGCAATAGGAATATATACTTCAGGAGATATATCTTTAAGTTCATCGAGATTAACTCTAAGTAAGGCTTCAGCAGATACTGTCATCTTTTCTTTTATCGACCAAATAGGTTGGTATTTAAGTTCTAATTTATCTTCTTCTATTGCTTTTTTAAGAAGTGATTCATATAAAGATGAATTAGATATTTTTTTGATTTCAATTAATGGAACAAAATATGATCCTGATTTTTCTTTTTTATAATCTAAAACTAGAATATTTTTAAAATCATCATATGATGAATAATCTTGAGGAATTTTTATTAATGTAGCAATAACATCAGTTTTTATTTCAACTGAACTTATCTGCCAATTTTTTTCAAATCTATCAATTATTGTTTCAATAAACTTGATAACTTGTTTTTCATTAGCATATTTAAATATTACAGCAAATGATTCTCTACGGTAGCTATATACATCTATAACATTTGCTTCTTTTGAAATAAATGATGCAACATTCATCAAGAATTCTTCAACTTCTCTTCCACCAAATCTTCTTATGAATTTATCAATTTCATTTAATTTAATTAATACAATATTATATTCTTGATTAGTTGCCATAAGT
Source organism: uncultured Acholeplasmatales bacterium (assembly GCA_905236105.1). Classification (GTDB taxonomy): domain Bacteria; phylum Bacillota_I; class Bacilli_A; order Acholeplasmatales; family Anaeroplasmataceae; genus Anaeroplasma. Next base: position 29,456 of record CAJOOI010000014.1, on the reverse strand, counting down.
CTTTTATTTGCTTCAGCAAATGCGACTCTATTAAGTAATCCTGTTGTAATATCAACATGACCACTTTTTTCTTCAAGAACAACCATTAATATTAAACAAGCTAATGCTTCACTAAATAATTCAACTAAAAATGCAGATTTAATACCTTGAATTATAATACCTGCTGTTGCAACAATTATGAATGTTGCAACTGCTATACTATCAACTTTAGAAATTGCTTTTTTATTCTTAATAAAGAAGAAAAAGCCAATTACAACATAAAGTCCACCTAAACCATATAGTACAGGCATTAATATACCTCTACGATAGATTAAGTCATTATCAAAATAAAATGACCAATTTGTTAGCGGATTTGTTAATACTAATAATTCAGCTAGGATATATGGAATTGTAAAAATGATGTAATGCATTTTTTTCCAATTTGAATTTGTTGATGTAACATTAATAATATATAATGCAAAAGCAATTGATAATGTTGAATGAAAGAAAAAATAACAAGCATGGAAAAAATATTTCCAAAAATAAACACTTGGCGTGTTTGAATTAGCTATATAAACACCAATAATAGATGAAATAGCTGATAACATATTAGCTACAAGCATAACTAAAAATGTAAAATGCTGACTAGTTAATTTAGCTTTTACTGTTTTTGGTGGTATATATTGTCTTTGTTTTGCAGTAATACAATATAAAAAACAAACAATAGACAAAAAGAATGCGGGAATTTCAAAATTTACTTCGTACATATAAACCTACTTCATTAAAAAATTTAAAATATTATATTTTAGTTTTTAAATTATGTAAATTAATTATATTTTTTAAACTAATTGAAGGCTATTTTTCTTCTTCATTTTTCTTTGCTTGAACTTTTCTATCATAAAGCATCAAAATAAGAATATAGCTAATTGCTAAAACTGCCATAATGATGATTATGATATATGAATAATTTTCATTAATAATAAATCCAACAATTCCACAAGCTATTAATAATATTGAATGTATTATGGAAAGGCATAAAGATAATATATTTTTGAATTTAGAAAATGAGAATATGCCATAAAATAAAATAAATGCACCTAATAAAAATGAAATTATATTATAAAATATTATTGACATTTGACATTCACATCCCTAATTTCTTTGAAGAAAGATTTATTTTCTTCTATTTTATTTTGATTACCAATTGTACATATTATATCTTCTTTTAATGCATCTTTGATGACATCAGCATATTTAGTTAAATCTTCTAATTTAGCATTTAAGATAGATTTTAATCTTTCTTCATCTTCTTCATATTTTGTATTTGTTAAATATTTTTTAAATGCATAGAAAGCTAAATCTTTTTTATGTAGGACTAATTGATTATCACCTAATGCACCAATTTTATATTTATATAATTCTTCATCTGAAATATTTAAATTTCTAATATAATCAATTAATTCTTCATATGCCTCATATGTTGATTTTATATTAGGATCTCTATAGCTCTTAAGTGAAATATATCCATTTCTAGTAATAGACATTGAAACACCATAAGCTCCACCTAAAACTCTTACTTTATTCCATAAAAATGCTGTATTAATTATCTTTAATAAAACATCAAGCTCTCCTGTAGATTTAATATTTAATTTACCTACTTTTGAAACATAATTTACATTGTATGGAGCTTTTAATCCTTCATTTTTAATATCTTTTATAAATGTATGCTTTTCATAATTTAATTCATCTTCTAATTTATGATAAAATTCATCAAACATAGGCTTTATTTCTAAAAAGTTTTCTTTACTTGCAGTTACAGTTAAAATGAAATTCTTTTTAGAGAATAGATTTGAAACATTATTTAATTTTTTTATTAATGTTTCATATTGATTATCAAAATCATTAACAATATCATTTAAAAAATAAATAAAATCTAATCCTGAATAAACATCACCAATTTTGAAGAAATCAGAAATATATGAAAAAGCTCGATTTGAGGCGAAAATATGTGCTCCTGAAACAATACTATTTTTTAAATCAGTTAGGGTTTCAACTAAGCGATGTCTGATTTTTTCTTTATTATCAAATACTAAATTATAGATTAGTTCATCTGTTAAATCTTTAGCTATTTTGATATTTTCTTTTAATGAAGAAAAATCAAATTTTAATTTTATATGGACTTTATTTTTATCATCTATATATGTATATAAGCCTGTATAAATTCCACCAGTATATGATTTAATCTTATTTAATAATTCATTATTTGTATAATTTTTAGAATTAAGATATAAAAATAATCTAGAATATAAATTAAGATATTTTAATTCTTCATAGCTGATATCAGTGATATCAAATAAATATGAAATATAACAAATATTATTTACATCATATTCTGAAAATAATATTTCATATTTATCTTTTATAATTTCTAAATTAGCTTTTAAAGCTTCAATTTTTATATCTTCTTTTTTCAATTTAGGAAGTGTATCTAAAGCTTCTTGTGATGTTTCTTCAGATTGATATATTTTTAATTTTTTATTTGTTTCAATTAATTCATTAATTTCTTTTTCAGATAATGATTCTTTATATTTTTGAAGTTTATTTTTTAAAGCTTCATCTTCTTTTTGATTATAATTTGGACTACTTACTAATTTAACGAAAGATTTATGATTATTATTTAATAAATAAGTATCAATTAAATTTTCAAAATAACCTGTATATAAGTCGTTTAATAATTCTTTATAATATTTTATTATTTCTAATTTATCGAATGGATGATTATCATCATATAACCATGAAGAAAGTAGGGTTATGTTAATTCCTAAACCTTGTGGGAAATGAGCTGAGAATGCTTTTTCGCTTTCTTTATATTCATAAAATCTAATAGATGCTTCAATAGCTTTTTTATCTAATGCTCCATTTATAGCTTTTTTAAATTCATCTTCAATAATTTTTATAAATCTTTCTTCATCAGAAGCTTTCGCTCCTGTAAGATAAATTGATAAAACAGGTTGTAATAAGCCATCTTCAAACATCGTTTCAATAGATGTGCCTATATTTTCTTTGTTTAATGCTTCTTTTATTGGAGCTGAAGGTTTTGTGAATAATTCTGAAATTAAGATATCTAATGCTAATATATCTTTGATTTCAAATGTAGATTTGAAAGCTAAATTATAAGATAAATATGTATTTTCTTCATTATCTTCATAATAAGAAGTTAGAAAAACAGGTTTATTAAATGGATTTTGATATTTTATTTTTGTATCAAAATCAATTTTATCAAATGAAGATAAATATTCATCATCTAGATATTTTAATTTTTCTTCCATATTACAATTTCCATAAATGAAGATATATGAATTAGATGGATGATAATATTTTTTATGGAAATTTAAGAATTCTTCATAACTTAAATTAGGAATATATTTTGGATCTCCACCAGATTCAAGGCCATAAGCTGTATCTGGAAATAATGATGACATTATTAGGCGAAATAAGATTTGTTCAGGATCAGAAAATGCGCCTTTCATTTCATTATATACAACACCATTATAGACGATATCTTCATCTTTATTATTTAATTCATAATGCCAGCCTTCTTGCATAAAGATTTCTTTATATTTATATATGTTTGGATAAAATACTGCGTCTAAATATATATCCATTAAATTAGAAAAATCTTTGTCATTTAATGAAGCAACTGGATATATTGTTTTATCTGGAAATGTAAAAGCATTTAAAAATGTATTTAATGAAGATTTCATTAATTCAACAAATGGATCTTTTACAGGATATTTTCTTGAGCCACATAAAACTGAATGTTCAAGGATATGTGTTAAGCCAGTTGAGTTAATTGGTGGTGTTCTAAAGCCGATAGAAAATACTTTATTATTATCATTATTTTCCATTGTGCAGATTTTAGCACCTGATTTTATATGTTCATATATAGTTACATTTGATGAGATTTCATCAATATATTTTTGTTGTATTTTTTTATATTCCTTCATATGTATATAGCACCTATTTTACGATATTAATATTTAATTCGCTTAGTTCTTTTTCACTATTTGCAAATTTAGAAAGTAAATTACATGTTTTAATGAATTCTTCTGAATTCTTTTTTTCAAAATAGATGATAGAATTTGTTGAAAAATCAACAGTTACATCACCTTTTTCATCACTATCTAAGAAATTGAAACAAAAGAAACTATAAAAATTGATTATTCTTGTATTTAAAGGATATAGCATGATAGTTGTATCACATGCTTTAGCAAATTTAATGATTTCTTTTTTATATTTTTTCATGAATGAATAAATTGTTTCATCAAGATTAATATAAAAACATAAATCATTTTCCATTTTATCAATTACTTCTTTATAATTATCTTGTTTATAATTGATAAAGCTTAAATATTCTTTAAATGTTTTAAAAACATTAAGTCCAAGATTTTTGAAAAAGTCAATCGCATTTTCAAAAACATCTTCTTCTACTCTAGCTTTTAAAAACATAAAAGAATCTGGTAATTGAACCATTTTGTTATATTTATTTTGATTTTGAAACACTTTCGTAAAACTTAAAATTTGATTTGCTTTATTGTATTCTTTACCTAAAGATTCAAATTCAAAAACAGTAATTATTTTATTTTCATCGATATTTTCTATATCAAACATTAGCTTCTTCCTTTCATTTTATATCCGTAATTTTGATAGAATTCTTTTTTGAAATCTAATAATCTATCTTCTTTAATAGCTTCTCTAATATTCTTCATTAGATTTTTAAGAAAATATAGATTATGATATGTTATTAATCTTTGTCCTAAGATTTCATCTGATTTTACTAAATGATTTAAGTAAGCTCTAGAATAATTTTTACATGTATAGCAATCACATTCATCTAATGAATTTGGATCTTCTTTAAGCTTTGTATTTTTTACTTGAATTTGACCATATTTAGAAAATGCTGAACCATGGCGTGCGTTTCTTGTTGGTAATACGCAATCAAACATATCAATTCCATTTATTGCACCTTCAATTAAATCATCTGGTGAACCTACTCCCATAAGATATCTTGGTTTATTTTTAGGCATAATATCTTTTAAATATTCAAGCATTTCATACATTTCTTCTTTAGTTTCACCAACTGAAAGACCGCCAATTGAATAACCAGGAAAATCTAGTTTTTCTAATTCATCAATTGAATATTTTCTTAATTCTTTATTTCCTGCTCCTTGAACGATGCCAAAAAGTGCTTGAGTATCTTTATTTTTGTGTGCCTCAAGACCTCTTTTAGCCCAACGCATTGTTCTTTCTACTGAATCTTTTAAATATTCATAATTTGAATTAAATGGTGGACATTCATCAAAAGACATAATGATATCAGCACCTAAATTATTTTGAATATGGATTGAATCTTCAGGAGATAAAAATAATTTTTCACCACTTTTATAGTGGTTAAAATAAACTCCTTCTTCTTTTATTTTTCTAGTTTTAGATAATGAAAAAACTTGGAAACCACCACTATCAGTAAGTAGGGCTCCATCCCATTTCATAAAGCCTCTTACACCACCAAAATTTTTGATTAGCTCATCACCTGGTTGTAGCCATAAATGATATGTATTAGCTAATATTAGGCCGTCAGATACTTCTTTTATTTCACTAGGTATTAATGTCTTTACTGTAGCTTGAGTACCAACAGGCATAAAAATTGGGGTTTCAAAATCACCATGTGGTGTATGTAATATACCATATCTTGCCCCTGTTTGTTTACAGGTATGGATGTGTTCATAATATACAGGAGGTTTCATTATTTAATCCTTCTTGCTTTTGATATGATAACATCAGATAATGGCCTATCATTATAATCAGTCTTAACTGATGCAATTTTATCTATTACTTCAATTTCATTTACAACTTGTCCAAAAGCCGCATAACTACCATCTAGGTGTGGTGCATCTTTGTGCATAATGAAAAATTGGCTTGATGCAGAATTTGGATTCATAGTTCTTGCCATTGAAATTACACCTCTTACATGCTTGATTGGGTTATCAATATTGTTTGTTATAAATTCACCTTTTATTTGTTTTTTAGATCCACCTGCCCCAGTTCCAGTAGGGTCTCCTCCTTGAATCATAAAACCTTCAATAATGCGGTGAAAAATTAATCCATCATAGAATTTTTCATCAACTAAATTTAAAAAATTTTGGGCTGTAATTGGAGCTACATCTTCAAATATTTGGATATCTATTTTACCAAAGTCTTTAATTTCTAATTGAACAATTGGATTTTTATCGTTAAAAAATTTTTCGTTCATTTTTTTTCTCCTTCATGTTTTTAAATCGATAGTTAATTATAACAAATATTTGTTATAATTTCGACTTATTTTTACATAAAATAAAGATGTTTTTACGCCCTTTTGAACTTAAATGCTTAAACTAAGGGCTTTTTAGTCAACCTCTTAAAGCGAGGCAAACTCTTGTTATATAATAAAAAAATATATACATAAAGAAGTTAAATTGTAAATTATGTATTTTTATAAATTATTTTGAAAAAAAGCCCTTGTGGGCTTATTCATTATTTTATAAACATTGCATCTCCAAATGAGAAGAAACGGTAATTGTTTTTAATTGCTTCATTATAAGCATTTAGTATATATTCTTTAGAAGCTAAAGCTGAAACTAGCATAATTAGTGTTGATTTAGGTAAATGGAAATTTGTTATTAGGGCATCTACAGCTTTAAATTCAAAACCAGGATAAATGAATATATCAGTTTCTTTGCATTCTGGATAAAATTTATGATCTTCATGGATTGCAGATTCTAATGTTCTAACAGAAGTTGTGCCAACTGCTACAATTCTTTTTCCTTCATTCATTGCTTTATTTAATTCATTTGCGGATTTTTCACTTATTTCATAATATTCCTTATGCATGTGATGATTTTTAGTATCTTCAACATTAACAGGCCTAAATGTACCTAAGCCTACATGAAGAGTTATAGGTATAATTTTAATGCCTTTTTGTTTGATTTTTTCTAATAATTCAGTTGTAAAATGAAGTCCTGCAGTAGGTGCCGCAGCACTGCCTAAATTTTTAGCATAAACAGTTTGATAACGGTCTTTATCTTCTAATTTTTCATGAATATATGGTGGAAGAGGCATTGAACCAAGCTTGTCTAAAATTTCTACTAAAATGCCATCATATATCAATTTAAATCTTGTGATACCTTCATCATCTTTAAACACACATTGAGCTTTTAAAATACCATCACCAAATGAAATTATAGAGCCTATTTTTACTCTTTTTTGTGGTTTAGAAAGACATTCCCAAACATTATCACCTAAATCTTTTAATAATAATATTTCTATAGTTGCTTTAGTATCAGTTTTTTCTCCAATTAATCTTGCTGGAATAACTTTAGTATCATTTAATACTAAAACATCATCTTTAGATAAATAATCAATAATATCAGAAAAAATTTTATGCTCAAATTCACCAGTTTTTTTATCTAAAACCATAAGCTTAGATGAACTACGATTCTTAAGTGGTGTTTGAGCAATAAGCTCTTCTGGTAAATTATAATCAAAATCACTTGTCTTCATTATTCAAATAATCCTTTATAATATTTATAACCTAGTTTTTTAAAGGCTTTTTCTGTTGCGATACGACCTCTATTACTTCTTTTTATGTAGCCTTCTTGTAATAAATAAGGTTCATAAACATCTTCAATAGTAGAAACTTCTTCACTAATTGAAGCACTTATTGCCTCAACTCCTACAGGGCCACCTTTAAATGTTTCAATAATGCATCTTAAATAATGATAATCTGAATAATCTAGACCATCATCATCTATTCCTAATTTATTTAAAGCTTCATTTGTAATATCAATAGTTATTTTGCCATCAGTTTTTACATCAGCAAAATCCCTTACTCTTCTAAATAAACGATTAGCTATACGAGGAGTACCTCTACTTCTTTTAGCTAAATTAGATGCTGCCTCATCATCAATCTGAGCTTGATGAACCTTTGATGTTCTCAAAACAATTTGTTTTAATTCATCAAAAGAATAATATTCCAGTCTTATAATTACACCAAATCTATCTCTAAGAGGAGCAGATAAATCTCCAAATCTAGTTGTAGCACCTACTAATGTAAATGGAGGTAGGTCAATTCTAATACTTCTTGTTTGGCTATCTTTTCCTACAACAATATCTAAAGAATAATCTTCCATTGCGCTATATAAAACCTCTTCAACATAACGTGGAAGTCTATGTATTTCATCGATGAATAAAACATCGCCTTCCTCAAGTGTAGATAATATTGCAGCTAAATCTCCACTACGCTCGATAGCAGGGCCTGATACTACTTTAATATGTACGCCAAGCTCATTTGCTATAATTGTAGCAAGAGTTGTTTTACCTAATCCAGGAGGACCATATAATAAAACATGATCTAATGATTCATTTCTTTTTTTGGCCGCCTTAATATAAACATCTAGCATTTCTTTAGCACTTGCTTGACCTATATATTCAGTTAATTTTTGAGGTCTTAAAGAAAGCTCGTCATTTTCATCTTCTTTTTCTTTATTTGGGTCGACTACTCTTTCTTCTTTTTCTTTTAATTCAGTTTTATCTTCCATTCTTTCACCTATTTAATCAACATTTTTAAAGCTTCTTTGACAAGTTTAGATACTTCTTCTTGTGGGTCAAGCTTAGCTAATATTTTTGTTAATTCTTTCTTGCTGTAGCCTAAGGCAACTAATGCATCCTCAACATCTTTTAAATTAGAATTTGTAACAATTGTAGATGTATCAAGCTTACCTTTTAAATCCAATATGATTTGTAGTGATGCTTTAGCACCAATACCAGGAAATTTTTTAAGATATGCATCATTTCCAGATTCAATTGCGTAAGTTATTTCATCAACAGTACCAGCTGCAAGAATTGATAATGCACTCTTTGGGCCAATGCCACTTACAGAAATTAGTTTTAAAAACAAATCTTTTTCTTTACTAGATGCAAAACCATATAAATCTAAAACATCTTCTTTTACATATTGATGAATAAAGATTTTAATATCATCATTTAATTTATAATTATATGGATTTGCAACTATTATTAGATAACCAATATTATTGTTTTCTAATACTATATATTTGGGACTAATTTTTGTTATTTTTCCTATTATATATTCATACATATTATCACCTTTTCACTAAAGTGTATTATATACTAAATCCATCTATTTTTAAAGAAAAATGCATAATTAAATTCAAAGAATTTACATTTTGCTCAAATGATTTATTCATGATGTTTTTTTACATTATTTTTAGTAAAAATTTATAAAATATTTATGGCAATATTAAATTTTAAAAAATTAGCCTCTTTTCTTTACTATTTGCCCAAAAAATTATATAATAAATCTAATGTGAAAAGGAGGTTTTAAATATGGCATTTTCAGAATTGATAAAGAATTTTTCTAAAATAGTAAATGAATATTTAGATAAATATTTAAAATTAACTGCTAAAGAACCTCTTAAAGATGAAAGAATATTAGAAATAAAAAATATTCTTGAAAAGAACACAAATACTTACCTTAAGCAGGATGATAAATTAAAAGAATTTATCTTTAATTTAGGTGATGAATTCAATAAGGTCATATCAGCTTATGATGAAAAAACTAAAATATTAATTAATGAACTAAATGAACATTTAGAAGAAAATGAAAAAATAAAAAATCATTTAATTAGTGATTTAAATACAGAAATTGAAACTGCTAAAATTAAAAATGAAAATCAAGAACAAGAAACTAAATTAGATGTTAGTTCTTTTATTAATTCATCAAGCCAACATATTGAAATTTTTAAAGATGAAAATATTGCAACTCATGATCGTTTTAATTATCAATATTTATCAGCTAAAGAATCATACTCTTCAAGTATAATCAAATATAATGATGAACTTAAAGAAAAACTTAGAGTTGAAAATGAACGATATAAAGAAAGACTTGAATCATATGACGAAGAAACTAAAGAAATGATTTCATCTTATAAAGCTGATGTAGCTTCAAAAGAAGATAATTTAGCTCTTGCCAATTATGAATATAATAAATTAAATAATGATTTCCAAGAAAAAAGAAAAAAAGAAAGTACTAAATTGAATAATGAAATTAGAAATCATGTTAAATTAAGAAATGATGAAATTGCTGAAGCAAGATCTACTTACACTTCTTCTCAAGATAAAGCTTCTTTAGAACGTGAAGAAAAAAAGAATCAATATCAAGAAGAGAGTAAGAAAACAACAAGAGATTTCGTATTTAATGTTAATGAACTTGAAAAAGAAGAAAATAAAAGTAAAAATAAATATGAAACTGAATTAAGAAATGAAACTAATTCACGTACGTATTCATTATATAAAATTCATAAACAACAAGAACAAGAATTAAAAACTTTATATGATACTGGTGTTAATAATTTTTCAACACGTAAAAAAGCAAAATATATAAATAAATTTTATTATCATCAAAAACAACAAATAAAATCAGATTCAGATAAAACTCTAGCTAGAATAAAATCTAATTATGAAGAAGATATGCTTCAAAATGATTATCAAAAGAAAATTCTTGATATTGGACGTACTACTTCCTTTGATATTCTTAATGAAAAGGAAATTAAAGATAATAAATATTATCAGGAATTAAATAATTTATATGAAAATATCTTAAATTTCAATATTTATAAAGCTAACAACAAATACACTGAAAGTGCTAATGATGTTAGACTTATAAGTGATATTATCGGTGTAGATTTAGATAAATCATTTGAGGAAGAAGAAGCTGAATGCCAAATTAAAATTGAAAAAATTACTTCTGAAATAAAAAAGAAAAATTTAGAAATAAATTTGGCTTTAGAAATGCAAAAAGTAATTCATGATTATGAAGATGTAAAGCATGAAAAAACAATAAGCTATTATACTGTATCTAATTTATTAACAATAGAAAAATTTAAAGTGTTAGATAATTTTAATACTAGAAGATATAATCTAAATATTGAAAGTGCTGATTTAGATTTGGATTATGCAATTAAAAAAGTAAATTTACAAAATGAAAAATATAGTGCTTTAAGTAATGAAAAAATTAAAATAAACAAAAAAGAATTAGAAAAATTCATAAATTCTAATAAGCATAAAATGGTTGAGCAAGAATTAAATAGCAATCATGAAGAAACATTAATAAAAAGAAATTTTAGTTATGAAAATGATGTAATCGTTCAAAATGTATTAGATAAAAGATTTGCTTATGAAATAAAGAATTTAAATTATACTATTTCTACTTTCACTTCTTTTACATCACAAATATCATCTTTTATTAATAAATTTGTTAATAATACTTTATTTGAGGTTGCAATACCATTTGTTGATGCAAAATTTCTTGCAACATATATAAATGGTATGTTAAAAAATATATTAAATTATTATAAAGATCTTTTAGATTCATTAAGACAAAATATATTTTTAAATATTGAATCAAGAATTAAATTTGAAGAAGATTTTAAATTTAGAAAAATTGAAGATGAAAATAAAGAAAATAATGCTAAAGATGTAGCTTTAGTAAGAGCTAAAATAAAAGAAGCTAAAGATAAAATTAAGTTAATCAATGATATTAATGAAGATATTAGAAAAACTGTATCTAATATAGATTTTGAAATATCTCAGGAAAGAAAAAATAAAAATGATGGTAATTTGAAAAAAATAGCTGAAAATAAAGAAAAGATTGAAAATTATCTTTTAGATATAAATGCTAATGAAGCAATTATTGCAAAAGAAAATAAAACTATCATTAAATATCAAGAAGATTTAAAAACGATTGAATTTAATAATCAAGATACGATTAAATCATTAAAAGAAATTCAGCATAATAATGCAATAGCATATTATAATTTAAGAACTAATATTTTAAATCTTGTAAAGCAAAAAACTAATAAAATTGATGAAGATTTTGAAGATTATTTAAGATTATCATATAATAAATTTTCACTTGAATTATTATATGGATTTATTGATAAATTAACTATCTTTTTTGATGAAATTAATGTTGATATTTATTCAATATCTGTTCATTTTAAGAATGAAGCGATTAAGAATAATGCTATAACTATGAAAAAAATCATCATGAAATATGAAAAAGACATTAATAGAATTAATGCAAGTCATGGTGAAAAACTTAAAGAAGAAAAAGAAAAATACGAAGAAAAAAATGAATATATAATTGATGAATTACGCGATTTACATAAAGAAAAAGATGATATAGAAGAAAAATATAATATCTTGATTTATGATAATGAAATTATTAAACAAAGAAATGTTAATAATAACATTATTAAAAGGCGTGATAATACAAACCAATTTTATATTGAGCTTTATGCCGTAAATGACAATTCAAATGATATTACTAATGAATATAATGATTTTATTAAAGATAATGATTTAAAATTTGAGAATAATAAAGCATTATTGATCAATAATGTTAATAATGAATGTCATAATATTGATGAGGATCTTAATAAATATATTTTAAGTAAAAAAGAACTTGTTAGTCAGCTTCCAGCAGTTGTTAAAGAAAGAAAAAGAGAACTTTCTGAAAACAATAAATTAAAACATAAAGAATTAGTTGATAATTTATATAAAGAACAAATAGCTGCTGACTTAAGGGCTAAAGATTTAAATAAGATTTTAGAACAAATTGAAACAAATTATAATGAATCTATTGATAAAATTAACTTCAGTGAAAAAAGATTAAAATCAAAAGAAAGAAAAGCTTTCAATAATAAACGTTATAAACTTAAAGTTGCATAGGAGACAAAAAATGTCTCCTTTTTTGCATAAAAAAACCACGAATCAAATCGTGGCTAATTTTAGAACCAAGGTGGAATATCAGGATCACCTTTTTTAGAATTTGAAGAATTTTCTTGTTTTTCTTCTTGTTTTTTTATGGCTTCTTCTTTCTTCTTTTCTTTCTTTTCTTTTTTCTTTAATTGACGTTTAGAAAGAGGCTTTGAGAAGATATCTTCTGTTTTATTTGAAGGTTGAATTTGAACTGGTTCTTGTACTATTTCATCGTCTGTAGTATTTGAATATGTATCACCTTCAGAAAACATATGGGCTGATACTTCGCCAGCTAGAGCTTCAATATCAGAATCTTGAGATTTTAAATCATAGCCTGTAGCAATGACAGTAACAACTATTTCATCATTTAAGTCATTATTAATTGCAAGACCTATTTTTACGTTTAATTTACGTCCACTTGTAGCCTTAATTTCATTTGTAATAGCTGATATTTCATCATGTGAAACATCTTCTCTTGCTGTAATATGAACGATGGCATCAGTTGCACCATTAATTGTTTTTTCTAATAATTGGTTATGAATTGCAAGTCTTGTTGCTTCAACTGCACGATTTGCACCTCTTGCAATACCAATGCCAAATAAAGCTGTACCTTTACCCTTCATTGCAGATTTAATATCAGCAAAATCGACATTCATTTGACCTGGTACTGTAACAATTTCTGAAATACCTTGAACTGCTTTTCTTAAAACATTATCAGCTTCTTTAAGTGCATCAAGCATTGAAGTGCCAGCTGGAAGCATTAAGAATAGATTTTGATTTGGAATAACTATTAGGGCATCTACATATTGTTTTATTTCATCAATACCTGCATTAGCTCTATCCATCTTTAATGGGCCTTCATCTAAAAATGGTTTTGTAACAATTGCTAGAGTTAAACAACCATGCTCTTTTGCAATTTTTGCGATAACTGGTGCAGCACCTGTACCAGTACCTCCACCCATACCACAAGTGATAATTACCATTTGGGCATCGCCTATCATTTCATGAATATCATCTTCTGCTTCTAATGCGGCAGCTCTACCTACTTTTGGATCTCCACCAGCACCTTGGCCTTTTGTTTTAGTTCTACCAATTAATAATCTATGTTCAGTGTGAACTGCTTTTAGGTCTTGGTAATCGGTATTAACAGCATAAAATTCAACGCCAAATACTTCATTTTCTATCATATGGTTTAGTGCATTTTTACCAGCACCGCCAACACCAATAACTTTTATTCTAGTTCGCGCATTTTCTAGTTCATCAATTTGCGTATCAAATATCATTTTATCACCTAACCTATTATAAATTTTACATTAAGATTATAAAGAATTCAAATAAATTTCATTTATTTCAAGAAAAAAGTATGACCACAATTGGTACATACTTTTTTTTGCTTAATCTTCTTCGTATTCTTCTATTTCTTCTTCGGTTGCATCCCTAAGTTTTATCTTAGCTAATATTATGGCTCTATCTTTAACTTCTTCAATTGAAATTGTTAATATTTTATTAAAATCTTCATATTCACCATCTTTGCCTTCTTTTGTGTAAGAAGCAAAATAATCGAATGAATAGCCAACAGTTGGAAGTGATTCACACTTTTCTAGCAACCATCCAGAAAGTTTTGATGGGACATCTTCAGGGATATCTCCAACATTTAGTTTATCAAATAAGTCATCGACAAATATTTCAGCATCAACAATATAAGTATCATCATCTATTTTTTCAAATGATATGTCATTCATACCTGATATATCATGTTCATCATAGATTTCTCCAACCATTTCTTCAAGTGCATCTTCCATTGTGACAATGCCCAATGTTTCACCATATTCTCCAATTACAATTGCAAGATGTGTTTTTGCTTCTTGTAATTCTTTAATAAGGTTATCAGCTTTCATTGTTTTTGATACGAATTTGACAGGCCTAATTAGACGATGCCAACTTGTGTTTTTGTTCCTTACATAGGCAGGGAAAAAATCACGTTCGTATAAGATACCAACGATATGGTCAGTGTCTTTTTTATATACTGGAATTCTTGAATAAGGATTATCTAACATAAAATCTTTAACTTCTTCAAGAGTCAGTGCATAATCAAGAGCACTCATTTTTATTCTTGGAACCATGATATCTTCAACACTTCTATCTTTTAAATCTAAGACATTTTTAAGTGTTTCAGCTTCATCTTCTTCCATTTCACCACTGTCTTTTAATTCTTTTAAAATTACTTCTAATTCTTCTTTTTCTATATTTGCTTCATCTTTTTTATGAGATAAAATTAATTTTTGAATTCCCACAAATAAGATGACAAATGGAAATAAAATATAAGTTAAGAGATAAATTATTAAACTAAATGAAGAACAAATTTCTTCAGGATATAATTTAGCAACCATCTTAGGAATTATTTCACCAAAAATTAATAAGACAACTGTGACTACGGCAGTAGATATTAAACCAATTAGGTTTTCATCTATAGCAAGTTGAGTAAAGAATATTACAGCGATTGTTGATAAAGCAACGTTTACTATATTATTACCTATTAATAATGTCGTTAAGGTTCTATCGAAGTGTTCAAATAAGAATATAGCTTTTTTGGCACCACGCTTTTTTTCTTCAACATCAAGTCTTAATTTTGTATCAGATGCTGTTGTATATGCAGTTTCACTCATAGAGAAAAAAGCAGATAAAACTACTAATAACAACATTAATATAAATAATAAAGTATTAAAACGACTTCCTGCTAAAAATACATTAAATAATTTCGACGATTCAGTTTCCACTTTAGTTTACACCTCTAAATTTTAAGCTCTACCAGCATATTTACCAGTTTGTGTAGAAAGAATTATTTTTTCTTCTTTTTCTATAAACATAGGTACTTTTACTACATATCCTGTTTCAACAGTTGCATCTTTTAAGGCATTAGTTTTAGTATCACCTTTTACAGCAGGTTCAGTATCAACTACTGTCATTTCAACTTTATCAGGTAAAACTACGCCTAAAATTTCACTTTCATACATTGTAACTGATACAGTCATACCATCTAATAAGAAATTCTTTTCCCAATCTAATCTTTCAGCAGGAATTTCAATTTGATCATATGTTTCCATATCCATAAATGCATAAGAATCTCCTGAATTATAAAGATATTGCATTTCTTTTTTATCAATGTAACATCTCTTAAATGATGAATCAGAACCTTTTAATGCAGTTTCAGTAACTGTACCTGTTCTCATATCTTTCATTTTAACTCTTACGTATGCTACTTTGTTTTGTAAAACATGCATAAATTCAATTATTTGCATAAGCTTGCCATCGTATTCGATAACAACACCATTCTTTAATTCATTAACGTTTATCATAAAAACACTCCTTGTAAAAAAACTAATGTATATTTTAACATATTATTTTATTTCTTTCAAATATTTTATTGCATTTATATAACTATATTCCTTTTCACCACTAAATGTTTTTGTGACGATATCTCTAATATAATTAATTTTTCTAAATTCTTCTCTTTCATCTACCTTTGATAGATGTACTTCAATTATTATTCCTTTATATATAGCTAGTGCATCTCTTATTCCTACACTTGTGTGAGTGTAGGCTGCAGGATTGATTATTATCGCAAAACAATCAAGTGAATTTTGGATTTCATCGATGATTTTGCCTTCGCTATTAGATTGGAAAAAAGAAATTATAAAATCATCTTTTGCCTCATTAAGTATCATTTCATTGATTTCATCTAATGTTTTTGTGCCATAATGGTCTTCTTCTCTTTTCCCTAACATATTAAGATTAGGGCCATTAATTATCTTAATTTTTTTCATATTTTCTCCAATATTTCTCTAATAGCTTTATCTATATCAATATTTTCTATTTTAAAATCCATAAAATATTCATATAATTTTATTCTTTCTTCATAAAGCTCATAAATTGTTTTTTCTTTAAGAAGAGGGCGAATTGTATTAGAATTATTTAATCTTTCATTTAAAATATCTAGAGGAACATCTAAATAGATGCATATACCATCCATTAATTCTTTATTATCTTTATGTTTGATAATTCCCCCACCAGTTGATATTATAATATTATCTTTTGCTTGTAATTCTTTTAAAACATTTTTTTCTAAATCACGAAAATATTCTTCGCCATAAACTTTAAATATTTCATCGATAAACATAAAGCTTCTTAATTCAATTATATGATCAGTATCATAAAAACCATAATTTAATTTTTTTGCTAAGGCTTTGCCAAGCTGAGTTTTCCCAGATCCAGGTAATCCGATTAAATATATTTTCAATTCAACCACCTACTTAAATCATCAATTATTATTTTTATAGTTTCATCTATATTATTTAAATTAACTTCATAAAAATGAGAATCCATTTGATTTTTAAACCAAGTTTCTTGTCTTTTAGCAAGATGCCTTGAATTAGTTTTAATTTGTTCTACTGCATCATCTAATGTAATTTTACCTTCAAAATAAGGTATGAATTCTTGATAACCAATTGCTTTAGGATAGATTTTTTTTTCATATAATGATTTTACTTCTTCTAATAAGCCTTCTTGCAGCATTTGATCAACTCTATTATTTATTCTTTCATATAAGATATTTCTATCCATCTTTAAATAAATAATATAATAATCATATATTTTTTCATTTTTTTTTGAATATTTATTTAAATTGTTTTTTGTTTCATCTATTATTTGAATAGCTCTAAGTACTCTTTTTCTATTATTCGGATGTAATTTATTTTGATCAATTGTTTTATCTTTAGATAATAATAATTCATATAATTCTTGATTTGAAAGATTTTGATAATTATCTTCAGCATCAAAATTTCTTCTTGATGCTTCAAATTCATAATTATATAAAACACTTGATATATATAAACCAGTTCCACCACAAATGATTTTTATTTCATCATTTGAATCAATAATATTTCTAGCTTTTTTTTGAAAATCATAAACGCTATATTCATCACTTGCTTCTATTTCATCAATTAGATAATGTTTAATTCCACTCATTTCAAGAGCTGTTGGTTTAGCACTACCAATATTTAAATCTTTTTTTATAGCTACACTATCACCACTTATGATTTCAAAGCCAAAATATTTTGCAACCTCAATTGATATTTTGGTTTTACCTGATGCGGTAGGACCTACAATCGCAATTACTTTTTTCATTTTGATTGAATCCTTTCAAACATTTTTTCTAATTCATCTTTAGTAAATCTAATGATAGTTGGTCTACCATGTGGGCAGGTATAAGGATTTTCACATTGATTTAATTTGTTAATTAATTGTTCAATTTCTCCTCTTGAAATATAATCATTTGCTTTAATTGATGATTTACAGCTAATTTGTTTTGCTATTTCATCACGATATTTAAAAATATTGATATCATTTTTTTCAATTAATAAAGATAAGATATCATAAACAATTTTGTTTAAATCATCAAGCTTTGCCCAAAGTGGAATTTCTCTTAATATGAATGAATTATCATCAATTTCTTCTAATCTAAAGCCTATATTTGAAAATTTATCTAAATTCTCACTAACATATATTGCTTCACTTTTTGAAAATGGAATAATAATAGGAACTAATAATTCAGTAGTTGGTTGGGTTTCATTAGATAATAATTTTTTAAATTTTTCATAATTAATTCTTTCATGAGCTGCATGTTGATCAATTAGATACATACCATCTTCATTTTGGAATATTAGATATGTTGCAAAAACTGTACCAACATATTCCATGTATGGAATCTTTTTATTAGGTTCTATTTTTATTTCTGGAATTTCTTTAGGCTCTATTTTTTCAATTGCGTTTTCACTAATTATATTAATAGTGGGTTTATATAAATCTTCTTTTGTTTTTTCTTCAATTGAAATATTTTCTTCTTTTTCATGTAATATTGCTTTATTGTCTTTAAATATTTCATCAGCATCATTTAAATCAAAAATTGAAGATTTAATAAATTTTTCATTTTGTGTAATAGTCCTAGTAGGAATATGAAATGTAGATTCTAACAAATTTTTAGTTTCATTATAAACAACAGATTTAATATCATCTTCAATTGATATTTTTATTTCTGTTTTAGCAGGATGAACATTTACATCTATTAATAATGGATCAATAGTTAAATAAATTATCCCAATTGGATATTTTGAAATTGGTAAATATGTTTTAAATGCATCAATAAATGAATTAACTAATTGATAATTTTTAATAAATCGATTATTTACTATTGTTGTAACCTCAGTTTTGCTAGAACGATAAAATTCTGGTTTTATCAAATATAAATCTAGATGGTAGCCATCTTTATTTATTTTTGTTGATAAAATGTTTCTTGCAGCACTTAATCCATAATTTTGGGCTATTAAATCACTGATTTTATCACTACCATTTGTATTATAGATTAATTTTTCATCATTATATAATTCAAATTTTATATCTGGATTAGCTAGTGATAATTTAGTTACAATATAAATAATTGAAGATAATTCTTTTTTTTCGCTAGCAAGATATCTTAATCTTGCAGGGGTATTGATGAATAATTTTTGAACAATAACCTTAGTGCCTTTATTAAATGAAGCACTACCTTGGTCAATTAAATTACCAAATCTATATGTCGCAAAATAACCATTTATACCATCAGTAGATGAAGTGATTGTCATGATAGAAACAAGTGAAATGGATGAGATTGCTTCTCCTCTAAAGCCTAAAGTATTGATTCTATTTAAATCAAGGCTATTTCTAATTTTTGATGTTGCATGTGGCAAAAAAGATGACAATACATCATCTTTATCCATACCCTCACCATCATCTATTATTACAATTTCTTCTATTCCTGAATTCTTAAGATAAATTTTAATAGATTTACAATTGGCGTCTATTGAATTTTCAACTAATTCTTTAACTACACTTGCAGGACGTTCTACAACTTCTCCAGCTGCAATTAATGAATAAGTTTTTTCATCCATCAATTTAATTTTTGCCATTTTCTATATCCTTTAGTTCTGATAATATATTTAAAGCTTCAAGAGGTGAAATCTTATTGATATCTATTTGATTTAATTTTTTCTTGATTTCATCTTCTTTAACTTCTTGTTTTACTTCATCTTTTTTATCATATTCATCAAAATTAAATAAATTTAATGATATTTCTTTACCTGTTTTAGATGCTTCAAGAGAATCTAAAATATCTTTACTTCTTTTGATTAAGCTTTTTGGCAAACCTGCAAGGGAAGCAACATTTATACCATAACTTTTATCTGTTGGGCCATCAATTACTTTATGTAAGAATATGATTTTACCATTTTCCTCTTTAGCACCAACATGAACATTTTTAAGACGTTTTAATTTTCCTTCTAATTGAGTTAATTCATGATAATGCGTAGAAAATAATGTAATTGCTTCTTTTGATTCATGAATGTATTCTAAAATTGCTTGTGCAAGGGCCATACCATCATATGTTGCAGTACCACGACCAATTTCATCAAAAAGAATTAGACTGTTTTTGGTTGCATTTTTTATTGCATAATTGGCTTCACTCATTTCAACCATAAATGTTGATTTGCCGCTTGATAAATCATCTTTTGCTCCAATTCTTGTGTAAATGCCATCAAAAATCATTAAATTAGCACTTTTAGCAGGAACAAATGAACCAATTTGGGCTAATATTGCAATTGATGCAAGCATTCTCATATATGTAGATTTACCACTCATATTTGGACCAGTAATCAAAATCATATTATATTTATTGATTATTACATCATTATAGATATAATCTGATTTTAAAATACTTTCTAAAACTGGATGTCTTCCATCAATAATACTAACAGAGCGTTCATTGTTAAATGTTGGTCTTACATAATTATATTTTAATGCTACATCAGCAAGTGAAATATATGAATCTATTTCTGAAATTGTATCAGCTAATTCTTGAAGTGTTTCAATTTTTAATGCTGCTTCATTTCTGATTTCAGTAAATAATTCATATTCTAATTCTTCTATTTGTTCTTTAGCATTTAAAATTTTATTTTCATATTGCTTTAATTCATCAGATATGAATCGTTCACTATTAACTAAAGTAGCTCTTCTTTCTAATTTTAAATCAATATTTAAATCCTTTAGTGCTCCTTTAGTTATTTCAATATAATATCCTGTAACTCTATTATAACCAACTTTTAATGTTTTTATTTGAGTTTCTTCTCTTAGCTTTTTTTCGTATTCTAATATCCATGTTTTACCATTAGTGCTTATATCTCTTAATTCATCTAATGTTTTATTATAACCATCTTTGATGATGCCACCTTCTTTTAATGTGAAAGGTGGGTCATCAACTAATGATGAATCTAATAAATTATATAAATCATCATGAGTATTGATTGATAAATTATTTTTTTCATCATCAGATAAATCTAATTCTAATAACAAAGATTTTATAACAGGAGCTTCTTTTAAGCTTCTTCTTAGCCATACTAAATCTTTAGCATTAGCGCTTTTAGCTGATATTCTACCAATTATTCTTTCAAGGTCATAAACATTTTTTAAAGAAGATTTTATTTCTTCTCTTACGATATAATTTTTAGTAAATGCTTCTACATAATTAAGTCTTTCGTTGATTTTTTTCTCATCAAGAAGTGGTTTTATTAACCAATTTTTAAGCATTCTTGAACCCATGGCTGTATTACATTTATCAATTAAATTTAAAAGTGAGCCATTTCTATTATTAAATCTTAATGTTTCAGTTAATTCTAGATTATCTTTAGAAAAAGAATCTAATCTCATATAATCTTCTTTTTCATAATATAAGAATGGCTTAAAATGAATTGGCATTACTTTTTGAGTATCAATGTAATAATTTATTAATAAACCAATTGCATCTTTGAATTTAGAATCTAAATTAAATGTACATCTTTCTAATGATTTTGGGATTTGATTTATATCTTCATTTGAATGTGTAAGCCCTTCTGCTTTAATAAATGATTGAATATCATAATTTATGAAATCAGAACGCGTGATTACTTCTTTGATATGTAAAGATAATATTTCGCTTAATAAAACATCCTTTTTTTTAAATAAAGAGACATATCCGTCACCTGTGGATATGTCTGCATAAGCTAAAATATAATCTTTGTCTTGGTATGTGATTGATGCTATATAATTGTTATCTTTTTCATCAATACCAGTTGCTAGAGTTCCTGGCGTGATAATTTGTACAACACCACGTTTAACAATACCAGTGGCTTCTTTAGGGTCTTCAATTTGCTCAACTATAGCAATTTTATAACCTTTTAAAACCATCTTTTCAATATATTCTTTGGCTGCATGATAAGGTATTCCACACATAGGAACACGTTCTTCAACACCAGCATCTTTTCCAGTTAGGGCAAGTTCTAATTCTTTGGCTGCAATATGTGCATCCTCAAAAAACATTTCATAAAAATCACCTAAACGGAAAAAAACAATGTAATCCTTGTAGTTATTCTTGATTTCTAAATACTGTTCAATCATTGGACTGTATTTAACGTTTTTCATGAATACTCCTACTTCAATATTGTAATTATTATATAAGCTGCAAGGCCTATTAGGGCAAGGCCTAATACACTTAATACGATTAATTTAACTTTTCCTTTACCTGTATTTTCAACTTTAGGTGAACCATATAATTCATTTTCTCTTGAAGATAAATCTGAAACTTGATTGAATTTTTCTTCAACAGGTTCTTCAGCTACAGGCTCAGGTTGAGCATCTTCAACTATAGGCTCTGGTTCTTCTTCAGGCTCTGGTTCTGGTACAGGTTCTTCTTCAGGCTCTGGTTCTGGTACAGGTTCTTCTTCAGGCTCATCTAGATTTTCTTCTTCAGGTTCATCTAGATTTTCTTCTTCAGGCTCATCTAGATTTTCCTCAGGTTCATCTAGATTTTCTTCTTCAGGTTCATCTAGATTTTCTTCGGGTTCATCTAGATTTTCTTCTTCAGGTGTTTCTTCTACATCTGTTTCGATATCATCTTCAACTAATGTGATTATTTCATCTTCTAAATCTTGTTCTTCGCCTTCATAATGGATAAGCTTTTTAGGCTCACCTCTACCAAATGGTGGGATTGCATCTAAGTCAACTGTAAAAACAAGTGGGATGAATGCATCATCTTCAGGTATGATTAATTCTTTTATAGAAGATTTTTCAAGTGGATTTACATCCATCATATAAAACAAGTAATTGATTAATTCTGGTTTAGTTAATGATGAACTCATTTTGGCATCAATTTTTTCACAGAATTGATTTACTTGAGCAAGTGTCATATTAGATAATGTAGATAATTCATTTTTAGTAATTTTTTTATCTAAAGTGAATTTAATATAATCTAGCAATTGATCTTTAGTTAATCTTGATGGAACATTATAGCCATATTTTTTACCGATTGTTCTAATTTCATGAGCTGGTGCAGTTTTTAAAAATGCAGTTTTGCATGTATCAATACTAATACCATCAAAATCTCCTTCTTGGTCAATACATACTGAATCAATTTTATGGCAGTATGTATTAAAATCTTCAAGCTTTTCTTTGTTGATGGATCTAATGTAATTGATTTCGCCATCAGTGAAATTTAGAGCAACATTATTTAAAAACAATAAATTGACAAATGTATAACGATATTCTAAAAATGCTTCTTCATCATCTGAGGCAATCTTATTGAATAAAATTGCATATTGTTCTTCACTAAATTCTTTATAATATTGAAGTCTAATGAAATAATCATTTGAAAGAGAATTAGTCATTAATTTCTTTACTTTTTTATTTAAGACTTTAAGTAAAGCAAGTAAATGTAATTTTCTTGGTACTTTTATACTTCTATTATTTAAAAAATGTGAAAGTTGGTCTCCACTTATTGAAGCAAATTTAGATATAACAGCATCTAGTTTAGCTTTTTTTCCGAATATAGTTATAGAATTATTTTCATAATTTACATCCATAATGCTACCTCCAAGATTATATAAAGATTAAATCTTTATATTGTTATCTTAAATATTTTAGCATTTATAGACTTTCGTTGTCAAATAAAACTAAATCTTTTTCGAAAAAATGGCTTTGGAAATTACAAAATTAGAAAAATTAATCGCATATTCTTGAAGAATAATATTAAGATTGTTATAATTATCTTAAATATTTTGTGGAGGTATTGAAATGAAAATACTTGCGTTAATTTTTGATGGCTTTGAAGAAGAAGAGGCAATGGCCCCTTTTGATATGTTAAGAAGAGTTAAGGCAGACTTAACAATTGTTAGTACAAAAAATGAAGTAACCAGCTCTAATGGTTTTACTTTATCTAGAATAACATTAATAAATGATATCAATTATAAAGAATATGATGCGTTATTAATTCCTGGTGGACCTCACTATAGATTCTTAAGAGAATCAAAAATGGTTCATGAAATTATTAATTATTTTTTTAAAGAAAATAAATATGTATTTGGTATTTGTGCAGCACCTACTATATTTGGTATGCTTGGGCATTTGAAAGGAAAAAATTATACATGCTTTACTTCTATGAATGAGGATTTTGGTGGCAATTTTTTAAATACAGGAGTTGCCGTAGATGGCAAATTAATAACTGCTAAAAGTGTTGCTTATTCACTAGATTTTGCTTATGCAATTGTCAAATTATTATTTGGGGAAGATGTATTAAAAGCTTTATTTGAAAGAATTTATTATGAAAAATAAAGGAGCTATTAAGCTTATAGATTGGTATAAAAGAGAAATATCTCCTAATACCGCTCCTAAATGTCGATATATACCTACATGTAGTGAATATGCAAGAGGTTGTTATGAGAAATTTAATTTTTTGAAAGCTTCCTTTTTAACTACTAAAAGACTGTTAAAATGTAATCCTCTTTTTAAAGGTGGATATGATCCTGTACCTTTAACGAAGAAAGAAAAGAAAATGAAGGCCTTGGAGGAATAATTGATGCATTATACATGTAAAAATTGTAAATATGAATTTGAAATTAATACTCCTCCTCATCCACATAATAATTTGTTTTTACAAATACCAGGAATGTTAGGTTGTCCTACTTGTGCTAAAGCCTTAGCTAAAGAAAAAATATGTCCTAAATGTGAATCAAAAGATTTAATAATGTCAATTAATGATGAATTTAATAAAAAATAAAAACTGGGTTTATCCAGTTTTTATTTTTGGTTATTCTCAAATTTAATTTTAATAAACCGAGATAGTTTTTGTTTATAATCGTTCTTACGGAGTATGCTCATTTATGGCATTTTCAATTTTTAATATTTATTCTTCCATCATTTTCTTATTGTTTACAATATCTAACCTGTCTTGAAATCCTAATTCTTGGTATAATCTTATTGCTTCATCATAGAATTTGTTTAATTCATATAAATAAGCATCTTGTGCTTTACCTTCATAAGTTTGTTCATTAAATGGTTGGAAACTAATTAATTCAAAATGATTGAATCTTAATAATGTTCTTTCTAGACCTGAAAAATATTTGTCACGGTAATCTTGATCATCTTCATCTAAATCTATAAACATTAATGCGTCATTATATTCAGATTTTAAAGCTTCATCTAATTTTTCATATCCAAGTTCATCTAATAATAATTTATAAACTATTTCATAATTATTTTTTTCATCAAAAAAATTATAATTTGAAACATTTTCCATCATAGAAAATGCCTCCATATCCATTAGATAACAAAGTCTAATTGATTCTTCACTTTGAGTTTTAACGCCTAAATAATTTAACATTTCATCTAAATTCATCTTAATTACCAACCTTTATTTTTAAAGTTTCAAGCTTTTCTTCATCAGTTTGATTAAGTTTTAATGGAACGATTGTTGTATATCCTTTTAAAGATAAATAAACATCAGTTTCTGTATCTTTATCATATTCTACTTTTTCAAAAAGTGATTCATAATAATCATTTTGTTTTTTAAATGTTGTTGTAAAAATCTTTTTGCCCATTTTGGCAACACGATAGCCTACTGATTTTTTAAAATCAGATGTAGGGAAATTGATATTTAAAATATATTCATCTGAATATAATTTATTATTAAATACTAATTTTAAAACATCATCTATTTCTTTTTCTACTATTTCAAAAGAATTTCTATCAGTAGATATCGCAATAGATGGTATTTTTTGTATTAATGCTTCTCTTGCAGCCCCTAGTGTACCAGAATAAATAATATCAGTACCTAAATTTAGTCCATTATTGATACCAGAAAAAACAATATCAAATTTGACATCTAAAACAGTAGATAGTCTTACACAATCTACTGGGAATGCGTTTAAGGTATATTCATTTTCACATACTTTTGTTAGATAAAATGGTCCACAATATGAAAATGAATGTGATGACCCACTTTTTTCTACATTAGGGGCAATTACATATATATTTCCATATGGCTTTAAATGTTTTTTTAATATATTTATACCTAAAGCATTATATCCATCATCATTAACTAATAAAAAATTCATTATTAACACCTTTAATAATTATACATTAAAATTCATCAAAACAAAAATATTATTTAAATTTTTTTGTTATAGATGTTGCGGTATGATCCATATCAGGAAACATTACAGCCATATTTATGTTTAGCATTTCTAATTGCTTCCTAATAAATGCATGATTTGTGATAAATATTCGCTCTTTTGTTCTGGTTTCTAAAAGATTATCACATGAATCATCTATATCAGTAAGACCATATAAAATGAATGCGCCACTTTGGGCAATTATACGTTCATTAATTAAACCTACTTTTATATGCTTAGGCTTCAACAAAACTGTTGGATCAAAAAAAGATTCATCGAATTTTGGAAGTTCTGATGTAACTTCTGCTACAAATCTTTTATATGCATTCGTATTTTGGTAAATTGTTCTATCATTTTTCTTGATTGATTCTTTTATTGCATCATATAATTCGATTTTGTAATGAGTTTCTAAAACTGATAATGAAGCCATCAAAGTAGTCAAATTTGAATCAAAGAATTTAATATTTTTGGTTTCTTCATTCATCATTATAACTTCCCCAATTGGTAAGGCGTCCATATTAAAATTTTCAGGCTTATTAGTTGCCATAAATAACGCAACTAAAGGACTTAATGATGTATCAAGTAATCTTGTAGGCATTTTATAATGCTGCATCATTGTAAGTATTTCAATATATTTTTTATTTGAAAATTCATTATAAAAATGAGATTTAAAATCCATATAAATTAAAGATTCATTTAAATAATATTTCTTATTTCTAAATAAAGAAGGAATTAATTTAAATTTATAACAATAATGTCCACGATAAAAATGTTCTAAATTTTCATATTTCAGGTTTAATTCACTTATTACTCCTAAATAATCTTGAATTGAAGATACCATAAAATTGCCGTTAGATAAATGAATTAATTTAGATAATATTTCAATTATTTCTTCTTTTTTATATAAAATATTATCATTGATTGCTTCATCATCAAAATCTAATATTTCATTTTTAGCAGATAATACATAAAGATGTTTACCAAATATTTTTAATTTTTTAGATTTAAAATTAAGATTATCTAATGATATTCTTAAATTATTTTCATCAATTTTAGTAATATCTAATTCTTTAGGTAATTTTATTTCATTATCAAATAATTCTGTAATAAAATAAGTACCAAATGTATCATCTTTGATAAACATACATTTTAATTTAATATCTTCATATGAAAGTGTATAAATCATCTTATCAACTCCAAATGATATTTTACCATAAATTAGCGATAAGTTGAAATGTTTAGTTTGTTATTTAAAATATTAAAAGTTATATTTCCACATAAATATGTAATATATATTATAGAATAATTATTTAATCGCTCTACTATTTCTTTATTAGGATGTCCATATTTATTATTTAATCCAGCTGATATGACTGAATATTTAGGTGTTACATATTTTAAAAATAATTCTGATGATGAAGTACTTGATCCATGATGCCCTACTTTTAAAACATCAGAATCTAAATAAGAATTATATTCATAAACTAGATCTTCCTCTTCTTCTTTAGTCATATCACCAGTAAATAAAAATGTATAATCATATATTTTTAATTTGATAACAACTGAATTTGAATTTGCATCTTCGTAAGGGTAGATTGGACCTAAAATATCAAAATAAAAATTATTTAGGTTTATTTCATATTTATAATCTACTTTTGTAATATTATTATATGAAATTAATAATTCATCAAATTTTTCATCATAATAAGGAATGATTATTTTATCAACATCAAAATAATTTAATATTTTTTTATAATCACCTATGTGGTCGTTATCAGAATGTGTAAATACTAAATAATCTATTTTATTTATTCCCTCGCTCTTTAAATAATTAAATGAATTATAACAATCAATTAACATTATTCCTTTATTATAAGGTAATCTAATTAATGTAGAATCGCCTTGACCTACATCAATAAATGTAATAGATGAATAAGGATTTAAATATTTTATAAATATAATGATAAAGAAAAACATATTTAATAATGATGAACTTAATATACGTCCTTTTTTAATTACTAATGTATATAATAAAAAAGAAAATAATACATAATATATAATCATAATATAAATATTAAATGTTTTAATTGAAATAAAAATATCATATTTGGCTAAATTAATTGTATAAAAATTAATGAATATATAAATATATTTAAAAACATAATCTAAAATAGGAAATATTATTAACAAAAAAGAAATTGGTATAAGTGTATATGAAAATAGAATTGTTAATATTGGCGATAATAATAATGATAATAAATGTATTTTATTATTCATTTTAATTGTAAATGGTAAAGTTATTAAAAAAATAATAAGATATCTTTTATAATTTTTTAATAACATATATTTAGAATCATTATAATCATTTTCAAATAATAAAATAAAACTAATTAAATAACTTAATATAAATCCGGTATTAAAAAGTCGATATGGATTAAAAAATAACATCGTTAATAAAGAAATCGATAAAATATCTAATTTAGTATATTTATTTCGCCCTTTATTAATTGATGATAATAATAACATTAATAAAGCTCTTAATGCAGAATTAGGCGCTCCTATTAATATTACATAAAAAGATATGATGATTAATGGAATTTTTTTATGATATGATTTAAATATTTTAAGCATTATAAATGATAAAAAATTAAATAATAAAATAATATGCATGCCACTTATTGCTAAAATATGGGATATGCCTAAGGCTGAATATGAATCTTTTAATTCATCATTTAATATATTATCTGCAAAAACTAAAGATGAAACATAATTATATGAATCTTCTGTTAAATATGTTTTTAAATATCCCTGATAATAATATTTAAGTGTTTTTAAAGTAGGGAAGAATCCTATTTTTTTACTTTTATTAATATTACCACTATAATTTATACCTAATGAATATAAATATTCTTGATTATCAAAATCAAACTCATAAGATTTGATATCTTCTTTTAATTTAATATTTATTTCAATTATATCTCCTGGTTTATATTCATGTTTAGATTCATAACATTTAATTTTATATAAAAATGAATC
>CAJOOI010000013.1 GCA_905236105.1 uncultured Acholeplasmatales bacterium | reverse complement strand
TAATCCTTCCTATATATTGGCATTGACATACATCTAGGTCCACCTCTACCACGAGAAAGCTCACTAGATGGAATCTTTATTACTTTAATACCATTTTCTTCTAATACTTTATTAGTTATTTCATTTCTTTCATATACTATAACAACGCCTGGAGATATACATAATGCATTAGACCCATCACTCCATTGTTCTCTATCAGAATTTATTTTATCATCTCCACCACATGGAATTAATTTAACTTTAACTCCCATATAATGTTTTAAGATATTTTCTAATTTATCATCTAATAATTTAACATTTAATTTACCAGGTCTATTTAAATCTTTAGTTAATTCATAAACTACTAAATCATTATAACAGCCTTTATGAATAGTAAATTTATCATAATCTACTTGAGTAAATATAGTATCTAGATGCATAAATGTTCTTTTTTTAGGAATAGAAAAAGCTAAAACTCTTTTTAAATCAGTACCATTATTAAATATATTTTTAGTCAATAATTCAATCCCTTGAGGACTAGTTCTTTCACTTACTCCCACAATTAAGGTTTCTTTATTTAAAACTAAAATATCTCCACCTTCAATACTAAACAAATTATTTCTTGAATAATATTTGACAGCATCTTTAAATTTAGGATGATATAAAAATATATAATGACCAAATATTGTTTCTCTTTTTCTAGTAACTGAATGCATACTATTAATAGCTACTCCAGATGAAATTACTACAAATGGATCTCTAGTAAAATATAAATTTGGAATCGGATATGTAATAAATGGAGAATCTGAAACATAATCTGTTAAAGTTCTTTTACGATATTCATTCAAATCCATTTTCTTAATACCTGAAATACATTTTAAAATCATTTCTTTTAAATTTGAAAAAGAATTTAAATAATCAAAAACAATTTCACTTAATGTTTGACTATATATACCAGCGTCCATTATAAAATCTTTTATGAATTTTTCTTTTATTTCATTATTTATTTCTAATGTTTCTTTAACTAAATCAACTAAATAATAGACTTTTATTCCATTATCTAAAAAAACTTGAGCAAATTTTTTATGTTCTTCCTTCGCAAGTGGCAACCATGGAATATCATCAAATAATAATTCTCCTAAATAATCAGGAGTTAAATTATTTATTTCTTCACCTGGTTCATGAAGTATTACAGCCTCAAGCTTATTAATTTCAGAATTTACATTTAACATAAGCAACCTACCTAAAAAAATCATACTATATTATAATATTATAATTCTATAATTGAAAGATAAATTTTATTAAAATTTAAAAAGCCCAAATGTATATTATTAATACACAATTGGGCAATCAATTATATTTTAAATATCATATGTAATTATTATTTTACTATTTTCAAATTTAACATCTGTTATATCATATTCTGTACCAAGATTAAGTGTTGATGCATCAATTTCAATGTTTTCAAATTCAAAATCATCAACTTCTGTGCTACCTAAAGTTAGTTTTTTCTTAGAAATAACTATTTTAGAAACATAATCGCCATCTTTTATATTATTAATATTTATTGTAGCTTTAATTGGTAAATATGTATCATTAATTTTAACATTAGATATAATTGATGAATCAGTAAATCTAAAATATGTACCATCAGATGAAACATTAAATGTCTTACCACCAAATTTTAATTCGTTTTCAAATTTTTCTGTTACTTTATCTAAATTATCTTTAATTAAATAATTAAATTCTTCTTCATTCAATTCAAGTTTTTTCTTAACAGCAATTTGGGCAACTTTAGTTGTAAATCCTGATGGCGCATTTGAATAATCTTTTATATTATATTTATTTTTAAATAATTTAGAAGTATCCATTTCTATTGTTAAATCTTTTTCATTAAAAGAAACATCTTTTTCGCTTTCAAGAATAACTTTTAAAAATTGATTATCAATATTTGCTTCTAAAATATTATTCAAATCAATTTTTACTTCAAATGCTGTATCAGTTTTTTCAATTGTAAATATTTCACCTTTATAATTTAATTTTTGAACTGGTAACATTTTAACAAGCCATTCAAAAACTGGTACAGGGCCTAATTTATATTTATCAAAATTTGCCTCAATAATACCATTTTTATATGTAGCTTTACCTAGAACTTTAATTGATGTTGAATAAAAACCTATTAATTTTAATTCTAGTTTTATTCCAATATTATAATTACCATCCTTTACAGGATATAATAAAATATTTTTAATGCCTGCCGCACCTGAGCCAAATAACAAACCATCAGTATATTCAAATTGTTCAGCAAAAAGACGATTAATACTTTGATATCCTAAATCAGAATCACCTTCAAATACAATTTTTATATTATTAGAAGAATCTTCATATTCTGATTCTTTTATATTATTAAGTGATTTTTTTAATGATGAAGAAACATCTTGTTCAATAGTTGTATATTGTTTTAAATTAGAATTATCAAATTTTGATGAATAATCAAAACATACAAATCCTAAAATAATAATACCTACAAATGCAAGTAATAAAATAATCAATATTAATTTAAATAAAAATTTTATAAATTTCAATTTAACCAGCTCCTTGTATTATTATATCAAAATAGTTTAATAATATCAATTATTAACGCTTTTTTTGAATATAAGAAAAGGTCGTAGCTAGTGCTACAACCTACTTATTAAAAATGTTATTCAAACTTAATTATTCTACTACTTCAACTGTAGCTTTCTTAATTAAAGAAGCAAGTGATTGAGCAGCACTTTCAGCAGATGCTTTAGATGAATAAGATTCACCTACTGCAACAACTCTTCCAGATGGAGAATATAATTTGAAGAAGCATCTACCACGTTTATCTTCAGAGCATTTGAAGTTTCCTTCTAATACATTTTCTCTAAAGCTTTGGATTGCTGCATCAACAGTAGCTTGAGAATTATAACCATCTTGTTGGCATAAAATTTCACCATTTGCTGCTTTAAATGCCCAAGCAAGTTTTTTGCCTTCTTTAGTTACAACAAATTTACCACCAGCTTTAGCAGCAGCACGTTTGTTGATAGCAATTGGAGTATCTTCTTTTGAACCTGCATCAGCTGCATCAATTTCTACGATATCAGCTTTAACTGCAAATTTTTTAAATGATTCAGCAGCTCTTTGAGCGCCAGCTTCATCATCATAATTAGCACTTACAACTAAAACTCTATGGTTCTTTGCAGTAAGTTTAAATTGATGTTTACCATTTTTGTCATCGTAAATTTTGATTTCGCCAACTTCAACATTTTTCTTAACAGCTTCAATTGCTGCAAGTACGCTATCTTTTGTAGCATATACTTCAGATGAAACTAAAATTTGTCCATTTGAAGCTTTTAAGTCATATACGAAGCCTTCACCAGATGGATAAACTTCATATTTACCATTATATTTTCTACCACTTGATTCTTTTTCTTCTTTTTTAGGAGCAGGTGCAGCAGCTACAACTGGTGCAGGTGCAACTTTTGTTGTTTTCTTAGGTTCAGCTGCCTTCTTTGGCTCTGCAGCCTTTTTAGGTTCAGCTGCTTTCTT
>CAJOOI010000012.1 GCA_905236105.1 uncultured Acholeplasmatales bacterium | reverse complement strand
TTTGATAAAATTGTTTTAGCAATTGGTTCAAATGCTTCAACAAATGATAATAATTTTTATGAATTATTAGATAATTTGAATTTAAAATATCAAAAATTTATGCCTTCCCTTGTTGGCTTTAAAACTTATGAGAATTTAAAATCAATTAGTGGTGAAAAGTCATCTGGCTCTATTAGTTTATATCAAAATGATAAATTAATATATCAAGAAAATGGTAAATTTATTTTTAAAGAAGACGGCATAAATGGTATTTGTGTTATGAATATTTCAAGCTATTATGAAAGACTTAAAAATAAAAATAATTGTTATTTTAAAATAGATTTTTATCCAGATATGAATAAATTTAATTCGATTGAAGGATTATTTACCCCAAATCTTTATAAATATATTTCATCAAAAAATATAGATATTCATAATTTTGTTTTAAAAATTAAAGATACTTATCCACTTAATACAGCACAAGTTGGATTTGGTGGAATTTTACTTGATGAAATAAATTTTAATAATCTTACGTTAAAAAAAGATAAAAACATATATGCTGGTGGAGAGATTTTAAATATAGATGGAATATGCGGTGGATATAATTTGTATTTTGCTTTTTCAACAGCTTTGATTATTGGTAGGAGCATTTGTGAAATATAAGATAGAAGATTTTAAAGTAATAGTTAGTGATTTAAGAGATTTAAAGCTGATTATTCAAGAAAAACTTAAAATTAACAAATTTGAATATAAAATTTATCATAAATCAATTGATGCAAGAGATAAAGAAAATGTCTTATATAATTACAAACTTATCATTGATACAAAAGAGCATATAAAATTTAAACATGTTCAAATATATAAAGATGAAGAAATAAAAATAAATTATCCTAAATGGCATAACCCATCCCCTTTAATTGTTGGCTTTGGGCCTTCTGGTATGTTTTCGGCATTATATTTGGCAAGATGTGGTGCAAATCCAATAATTATTGAAAGAGGCAGTAGGATAGAAAAAAGAATAAAAGATGTTTTAGATTTTACTTTGAATCATAAATTCAATCCAGAATCAAATGTATCTTATGGTGAAGGTGGGGCAGGTACATTTTCAGATGGTAAGCTTACAACTAACTTAAATGATCCATATATTAGATTTATTTTAAATGAATTATATAAGCATGGAGCAAATGAAAATATCATCTATGATAATAAACCGCATATTGGGACTGATATCTTAAGAGAAGTTGTAAAAAACATAAGAGAAGAAATAATATCACTAGGTGGAAAATTTTATTTTGATACATTTTTTTATGATTATGAAGAAAAAAACAACGAATTAATCGTTTATTGTAAAGGGGAAAATAATAATATAAGCTTTAAAACTAAAAATCTTATATTAGGATTAGGGCATTTTGCTAAAGAAACAATTCAAATGCTTTATGATAAAGGTTTTGAAATTATGCCTAAAGCTTTTTCAATGGGATTTAGAGTTGAGCATAAAAGAATAGATATCAATAAGATGCAATATGGTAAATTTCATGAATATTTACCAGCAGCATATTATAAGCTTCAAACGCATCATGAAAATAGGGGAATATACACATTTTGTATGTGCCCTGGAGGCTATGTCATTCCATCTAATGCATATGAAAATCATATAACAATTAATGGCATGAGTGAAAATAAAAGAGATAATATAAATTCTAATAGTGCCTTACTTGTTGATGTAAGACCTGATGATATTACTGGAGATAGCCCACTAAAAGGAATAAGATTTCAAGAATATTATGAAAAGAAGTCTTTTGATTTTACTAACAGCTATAAAGCACCAGGTAATTTATTTAAAGAATTTTTGAATAATGAAATAGCTAAAAAAGAAAGAAATATAAAAACAACATATCCTTTTGGCATAGCTTTTTCTGATTTTAAAGGCTTATTACCTGATTTTGTTATCGATGAAGCAAAATATGGAATTTTAGAATTTGATAAAAAAATGAAAGGCTTTAATGATCCTGATGCGATTATTTTAGGTGTTGAAAGCAGATCAAGTTCTGCAATCCGGATATTAAGAAATAAAAATTATATGGCCAAAAATATGGTTTATCCAATTGGTGAGGGTGCAGGCTATGCAGGTGGTATCGTTTCATCTGCACTTGATGGACTTAAATGTGGGGTGAGTATAGTTGAAAACCAATAAAGAATTATTTTTAGAATATAAAGAAAAATTAAATAGATTATTTTATGTCATTTCAATTTTATCTTATGATTCAAATACTACATGTCCTAAAAACGATTTAGAATATGCTTTTGAGATTGAAAATTATTTTTCAATTGAAGCTGATAAAATTTTAAAAAGTGAAAAATTTTATCAAATTTTAAAATCTTTAAATGATAATCCATCTGATTTAAATGAAATAGAAAAATTAGAAATAAAATATGAGCTAGAACAATTGAATAAAGAAAGAATGGTACCTCAAAGATATGTTAAAAAATCATATCCTTTATTTAGTAAAGCTCATTTAGATTGGTTAAAAGGAAGAGAAAATCAAGAATATAAAGATTTTGTGAAGGATTTAGATGCTTTGATAAAATATTATAAAGGCTATGCAAAATATGTGGATGAAAAATCTAATTCATATGATGTTTTATTAGACGTCATGGAAGATGGTATGAACATACAAAAATATGATGAATTATTTGATTTAATAAAAAAAGAATTGCATCCTTTATATAAAAAATGCATAAAAGCTCCTAAAAAATATAATGAAAAAATCAAAACATTGCGATTTGATATAAAAGAACAAGAACGTCTTACTGAAGAAATAGCTCAAATTATGGGCTTTAAAAAAGAATTTGGTGTTATTAGAACAACAATTCATCCTTTTTCAAATACAATCAATATGAATGATTCAAGAATTACTACTTCATATCATGAAGATTTATTATTCTCGAATGTTTATTCCATAATGCATGAAATTGGTCATTCATTATATGAACTAGGTAATAAAAAAGAATTAAATAATACATTTTTATTTGGTGGTACTAGTATGGGGATTCATGAATCTCAATCTAGATTTTATGAAAATTATTTAGGAAGAAGCAGAAGCTTCATTGAATTTTTATATCCAATTTTAATTAAACATTTTAAAGAATTAGAAGAATTTAGTGTTGATGATATATATTATTATGTGAATGATGTAACTAAAGAGCCTTTAAGAATTGAGGCTGATGAGCTTTCATACCCATTTCATATAATTATTCGTTATGAAATTGAAAAGAAATTATTTTCTGGTGAAATTAAAGGAAAAGATGTACCAAAATATTTTAATCAATTATTTAAAGAATATTTTGGATATATTCCTTCATCACTTACTTTAGGTGCTTTTCAAGATATCCACTGGACAAGTGATTTTGGATATTTTCCAACATACGCACTTGGAAGTGCTTTTGGAGCTCAATTCTATAATAAGATGAAATCAGAAATTGATATTGATAAAGATCTAAGGAAAGGTGATTTTTCAAATATAACTTCATGGTTAGGTTCGCACATTCATCAATTTGGTAAATCAAAAAAGAATTTTGAAATAATTAAATATGCAACAAATGAAGAATTTAATCCAAGATATTATATTGATTATTTAAAAAATAAATTTGGAAGGATATATGATATAAATGAGAATTGATTTACATAATCATACATATTATTCAGATGGTGTATATTCACCAGAAGAATTAGTCTTAAGGGCTAAACAAAATAATGTTGATATTTTTGCCTTAACAGACCATGATACAACTTTAGGCGTTGATGAATGTGTAAAAATGGGCGAAAAACATGGACTTAGAATCATTAAAGGATGTGAAGTTTCAGCATCATACGAAGATGAAAGTGTCCATATTGTGTGCCTATTTAAAAATAATATAGTTGGTCAAGAAATAATTGATTATGCTAAAGAATTTAAAAATAAAAGAAAACAGCGTGCAATTGATATGATGCATAATATGGAAAAATATTATAATCTTCGTATCAATTTAGATGAATTTTTAGATACAAATGGCGTCTTAACAAGAGGCAATATGATAAGACATATCATGAAATATAATAATTTATCGATGGATGAGGCAAGAAAATATATATTGCCTGATTCAAAAGCTTATATTCCTTCTACAAAGATAAGTGTAGATGATGCTATTTCTTTAATAAAAAGATCAAATGGTATTGCGATATTTGCTCACCCATGCTTAATAAAGAATCAAGATAATGTATATGAAATATTAAAATCTGATTTTGATGGTATAGAAGTAAGATATGCTAATCCTAAAAATGATGAAGAAAAATTTAGGAGCTTAGCTTTAAAACATAATTTACTTATGAGTGCTGGAAGTGATTGCCATGGAGATAAATCTCATGCTGATATTGGTAGTGCTTGTTTAAATGAAGAAGAATTTTTACCAATAGCTCAAAAATTAAATTTTAAGATTTAGGTGATATTAGATGCAAATAAAAAAAGCTGATTATTTACAAGGCGCAGTTGATTATAATTCAATGCCCTTAGATGGTATGCCTGAATTCTTATTTTGTGGCAGGAGTAATGTAGGCAAATCTTCATTCATAAATTCACTTTTAAATAGAAAAAATTTAGCAAGAACTTCATCAACTCCTGGTAAAACTCAAATTATAAATTTTTTCGTCGTTAATGATGCATTTTATTTTGTAGATGTCCCAGGATATGGCTATGCTAAGGTAAGTAAAGAAAAAAGAAAAGCTTTTGGGCCAATGATTGAAGAATATTTAAAAAAAAGAACATCATTAAAGATGGTTTTCTTATTAGTTGATTTTAGACATAAACCATCAGAAGATGATGTTGTTATGTATGAATATTTAAAATATTTTAATAAACCAGTAACAGTTATTGCAACAAAAGCTGATAAAGTTAAAAATAAAGATCGTGCTACATCAATTAAAACAATAAAAGAAACTTTAAATTTACAAGAAAATGATGGTTTTATTATTACATCATCAGAAGGAAAAATAGGTTTAAATGAAACATTAGATTTAATAGAAAAATGTATAGAGAGGAATGATTAATAAATGAAAAATATTACATTAGAAGAATTAGTTTCGTATTTGAAAGATGTTGGTTTTGTTTATCAAGGCTCTGAAATCTATGGTGGTCTTTCAAACACTTGGGATTTTGGCCCACTTGGAGTTGAATTAAAAAACAACATAAAACAAGCTTGGTGGCAAAAATTTGTTAGAGAATCAAAAGAAAATGTAGGTCTTGATTCAGCTATACTTATGAATAAAGAGGTATGGGTTGCAACAGGACATATCGCATCTTTTTCTGACCCATTAATCGATTGCCGTAGATGTAAAGCTAGATTTAGAGCTGATAAATTAGTAGAAGATTTTTCAAATGGCACTGTAGAAGCTGATGGTATGTCAAATGATGAACTTTATAATTATTTAGTAGATAATAAAGTAAAATGTCCTACATGTGGCGCTACTGATTTTACTCCTATTCGTAAATTTAATTTAATGTTTAAAACATTCCAAGGTGTTTTAGAAGATGCAAAATCAGAAGTATATTTAAGGCCTGAAACTGCTCAAGGAATATTTGTTAATTTTAAAAATGTTTTAAGAACTACACGAAAAAAATTACCATTTGGTATAGCTCAAGTTGGTAAATCATTTAGAAATGAAATAACTCCAGGTAATTTCGTATTTAGGACAAGAGAATTCGAACAAATGGAATTAGAATTTTTTTGTAAACCAGGAACTGAATTAGAATGGTTTAATTATTGGAGAAAATATTGTTTTGATTTCTTAGTATCTTTAGGCGTTAAACCAGAAAATCTAAGAATGCGTGATCATTCACAAGAAGAATTAGCATTCTATTCTAATGCTACAACTGATATCGAATTCTTATTTCCATGGGGATTTGGCGAATTATGGGGTATTGCTTCACGTACAGATTATGATTTGAAATCTCATCAAAATCATTCTAAAGAAAATTTAGAATATTTAGATCCTGAAACAAACACTAAATATTTACCATATGTTGTTGAACCATCTGTTGGTGTTGAAAGAATGTTACTTTCTGTATTATTTAGTGCATATGATGAAGAAGAAGTTGGCACAGAAGACAAAAAAGATGTAAGAAAAGTTTTACATCTTATTCCACGACTTGCACCATACAAAGTTGCAGTATTACCTTTAATTAAAAAAGTTCATGGTGATAAAGCACAAGAAATATATACAGAGCTTTCAAAACATTTTTCTTGTGTTTATGATGATACTGCAAATATAGGCAAACGTTATCGTCGTGAAGATCAAATAGGTACACCATACTGTATTTGTGTTGATGATGAAACTTTAACAAATAATACAGTTACAATTAGAGATAGAGATACAATGCAGCAAGTTACATTAAAGCTTGATGAAGTAGTTTCTTGGGTAGAAAATAAATTATTATTTTAGGGAGTAAATTATGGCGTCACAAGAATTGATAAATGAAATTATAAATAATACTGATACAGTAGCCTTAGTTTCAAAATATGTCAATTTAGAAAAAAAAGGCAAAAACTATGTAGGTTTATGCCCATTTCATAATGAAAAAACGCCATCATTTAATGTTTCTCCTGAAAAGCATTTAGCTAGATGCTTCGGTTGTGGTACTGGTGGTACAATAATCGATTTTATAATGGCAATTGAAAGACTTGATTTCCCACATGCGTTAAAATATATTGCAGATTTTAATGGTATGGATGTTGATTTGAATGTGAAATCAAATGACACAAAATATCAACAAAATAAGAAATATTATGAAATAATGAATGTGGCTGTAAGTTATTATGAAAAAGTATTATTTAATACTAAAGAAGGAGAAAATGCTTTAAATTATTTACTTAATAGAGGTATTTCTTTAGAAACAATCAAGAAACTTCATATCGGATTATCTCCTGAAAGAGGGAATAATTTATATAAAGTTTTAATTGAATCAGGGTATTTAGAATTAGATATCAAAGATTTAGGATTAGTGAATAAAAATGATTATGGATATTATGATTTTTTTACAGAAAGAATCATGTTTCCGATTTTTGATGAAAAAAGCAATCCAATAGCTTTTTCAGCAAGAATTTATAAACCTGAACAAAAAGATGAATCTAAATATATGAATTCAGGAGATACCATATTATTTAAGAAAAGCGAAGAATTGTTCAATTTAAATAACGCAATTGATTCAATTAGAATTAAAAAAAGAGCGATACTTCATGAAGGACAAATGGATGTTGTAGCATCATTTGAATCAGGCTTAGAAGAAGCATTTTGTTCTCTTGGTACATCACTTAATAAACAAGCAGTATTAAAAATCAAGAAATATACGACTAATATAATAATTTGTTATGATGGTGATAAAGCGGGCATTAATGCATCACTTAAAGCAATTGATTTATTCTTATTTAATGGCTTTAATGTAAAATTAGTATTATTGCCAAATAAGATGGACCCTGATGAATTTAAGAAAAAATATTCTAAAGAGAAATATTTTGAATATTTTAATAATCATATTATTGAATATTATGAATATCAATATCAAGTCGCATTTATTGATAAAGATTTATCTTCTATAGAAGAAAAAGAAAAAATTAAAAATAATGTTTTTGGTATTCTTTTTAGGCTCAAATCAAATACATTACAAGAAACATATTTAAATAAATTATCGAAAGATTTACAGTATGATTTAGTATCATTAAAACAAGATTTTAGAAATTATTTTAGTAATGAAACAACTAAAAATTATAAAATAGTTGATAATTATGAAGAAAATTTCCCTCCAATTGTTACAAATGATGTAGTTGTTGAAGAAAAAGATGATGCTTTATATTATTCGATTTGTGAATTGAGATTATTTATTTACGCAAGGAGTGAAAAGCAAAAAGCCTTATACATTGACAAGGAAATAATAAGATTCTTATCTTATGGTTTTTCTAAATCCACAATGATGTTGTGGATTAAATTAATAAATGATTATTATCAAAATTTTGATTTTTTTGAAGAAACTACATTTATAAATATGTTATCTTCAAATGAACTTGCAGATTATATAAATCTTTTAAAAGCAGTTGGAAAAGATAAAACGCCATATAATGATATTGATTTAAGAGAGTGCATACTAAAAATTGAGGAAGTATCTTACCAAAATGAAATAAAAGATATTGCAAAAATTATTGGTAATGAGGTTGATGAAACAAAAAAACTAAATTATTTAAATAGACAATTTGAGCTTAAAAGAGAATTACAAAGAATTAATAAAAATAGAAAAAAAGGAAGGATGTAATTTATGGAGCAACAAAATTTAAGTTTTGATGAGATTGTAAAAATTTTATTAGAACAGGCCAAAACAAAAGAAATGAGTCTTGAAGCTTTAGAACTTGTAACATATTATCCGTTTGATAGCTTAGAATTTGATAAACTTCAAGAAACACTTGAGGCACAAGGAGTTACTGTTGGTGATTTAAGTATTGATACTGTTGATGAAGCAACTGAAATGGAACCAGATATGAATACCATTGAAGATGTCGATGTATCTACATATAATGAACTTCCACCTCAAATTAAAGTTGATGACCCTGTTAGAATGTATTTGAAAGATATTGGTAAAATTCCACTTCTTACAAACGAAGAAGAACAATTATATTCTGAACAA
Source organism: uncultured Acholeplasmatales bacterium (assembly GCA_905236105.1). Lineage (GTDB taxonomy): Bacteria > Bacillota_I > Bacilli_A > Acholeplasmatales > Anaeroplasmataceae > Anaeroplasma. The sequence continues at coordinate 6,718 of CAJOOI010000012.1, read as the reverse complement.
GTATTAAATGGTAGAGAAGCAAAAGCAACCCTTCAAAAAGCTGAAGAAGAAGCCAAAAATCGTAACGATAATGGTGAGAATATAAATGCAGAAGATATTTTAGGCGAAGAAGAATACAATAATTTAGAAGATATTGTTGAACTTGCACAAGTAGCTAAAGATAAATTAATAAGTGCAAACCTTAGATTAGTTGTAGCAATCGCTAAAAAATATATAAGCCGAGGCTTACAATTCTTGGATTTAATTCAAGAAGGAAATCTAGGCTTAATGAAGGCTGTTGATAAATTTGATTACAAAAAAGGTTTCAAATTCTCAACTTACGCAACTTGGTGGATAAGACAAGGTATAGCAAGAGCGGTTGCAGATCAAGCAAGAACAATTAGAATTCCTGTTCATATGGTTGAAACTATCAATAAGCTTGTAAAAGTTCAAAGACAACTTGTCCAAGAATTATCAAGAGAACCATCTGATGAAGAAGTTGCAGAAAGAATGGGTATTTCTGTTGATAAAGTTCAAGCAATTAAGCGTATTGCTCAAGATCCAATTTCTCTTGAACAACCAGTAGGTGAAGAAGATGATTCATCATTAGGTGATTTCGTATCAGATCCAAATGCCCTAGATCCATTTGAATATACTTCTAAGCGTCAACTTGCTCAAGAATTAGATGAAGTATTAAAAACTTTAACACCAAGAGAAGAAAGAGTATTAAGATTAAGATTTGGCTTAATTGATGGTAGAAGTAGAACTCTTGAAGAAGTAGGAAAAGAATTTAATGTCACAAGAGAACGTATAAGACAAATAGAATTTAAAGCTTTAAGAAAATTAAAACATCCATCTAGAAGTAAAAAATTAGTTGATTTCTTAATTAAATATTAATATGGAGAGGCTTGATTTCATTGCTAGCCTTACTAAAGGTAGTAATATAATACTTGATGTAGGTACAGATCATGCATATACCGTAATTAATGCAATAAAAAATTATGGTGTAAGCTATGCTATTGCATCAGATATTAATCTAAGTCCACTAAAAAGTGCTCAAGAAAACATCAATAAGGCGGGTTTGACTGATAAAGTCAAACTCATCTTATCAAATGGATTAAAAAACATTAATGATGATTTTGATACATTAATTATTAGTGGAATTGGTGGCTTGAAAATTAAAGAAATAATTGAAAATGACATTGATAAAATAAGAAACAAGCATCTTATTTTATCGCCACATAGCGATTTTTATAAATTAAGATTATTTTTAGTTAATCAAGGCTTTATTATATCTAATGAATATGCAATATATGATAAAGATAAATATTATGAAATTATCATATTTGATAAAGGATTAAAAGAATATACTGATTTTGAGTTGAAATATGGACCTATCCTCTTAAAAAAAATGGAAGATTCTTATCTTAAAAAGAAAAAAAGTGAATATGATTCTTTAAAAAATATATTTTCTAAAATAAATAATATTAAAGAAAAGATAGAAGTAGATAAAAAAATTAAAGAACTCGAGGTAATTTTATATGATAGAAATAAAAAATAATTTATTTGATACACCAAATTATTATACATCTTATTTCATAGATGATAAGCCAAGGCCTCATATTATTATTACTCCAGGAGGAGCATATGTTCATTGTTCTAAAAGAGAAGGAAAACCAGTAGGTGATGTATTTTTTAAAGCAGGCTATAATTTTACGATAATAGAATATCGTGAAACTTTAGATTTTTATCCTTTTCCACAAAAATGTGTTGCAAAAGTAATAAATGAATTAAGAAAAGATAAAAGAGTTTCTTATTTAATTGGCTTAGGCTTTTCTGCTGGGGGACATTTAATTTTAGATGTAGCACTTCATTATAAAAAATATGAAACATCAAAATTAGATTTATTAATGTTGAGTTATCCAGTAGTAACATCAAATGAGAAATATTCTCATGTTTTTTCTTTAAAATCTTTACTTGGTGATAAATATGATGATAAAAAATTGCTTGAATTTTTATCATTAGAAAAACAAATAACAAAAGACGCACCTGAATTGTTTATATGGAATACTATAACTGATGAAGCAGTAAATCCATATAATTCATTAAAATTAGTTGAAGCTTATTATGAAAATGGTGTTAATGTTGAATATCATCTTTATCAAAAAGGCTGTCATGGTATAGCATTAGCTAATGAAGAATCATCTGGTGGTGAAGAAAAATATATTGTTCCAATTGCGCAAAATTGGACTAAACTTGCCATAAACTGGCTAAATGAAAAATTAAAGTAGGTATTTTATGAAAGATTTATTATTTAAGAAAATAAAAGAATATGATACCATCATTATTCATAGGCATCAAAGGCCTGATGGAGATGCGTTAGGTAGTCAGCTTGGTCTTAAAGCTGCTTTAGAATATAATTATCCAAATAAACATGTTTATGCTGTAGGAGATACTACAAAAAAATATGAATTTATTGGAAAAATGGATGAAATTAGTGATGAATTATATAAAAATGCATTAGTAATAATTTGTGATGTTGCTGTTGCACATATGGTATCAGATGATAGATACAAATTAGCAAAAGAAGTATTTGTAATTGATCATCATAAAAATGATTGTGATATTACAACTAATTTTTTACAAAATACAGATGCAGTTGCTGCAGCTGAATTTGTTGCATCATTACTTCTAGAAGAAAATTTTAAATTTAATGAAGATATAGCTACTAAACTTCTTTTCGGAATAATTACTGATAGTGGTAGATTTATGTACGGTGATGATTTAAGTAAATCTTTATTAATAGCTTCAAAATTAGTTTCTTTCGGTGCTAAATATAAATATATTTATGATAATATTTATGTTGAAAGTATTGAAGATAGAAAAATGAGTACCTATTTTTCTGATAAGGTAGTATATAAAGGAAATATTGCTTATATTAAAAGTGAAAAAGAAGTATTTGATTTATTCCCTGTTGAATTTAATGATATTTCAAGAGGAATGTTATCATTGATGAGTGGTTTAAAAGAAATACTAATTTGGCTTAATTTTACTTTTGATAAAGAAAAAAATGCAATTATTGGAGAATTTAGATCACGTAATATCCCAATTGTTGATATTGCAAAAAAATATGGTGGTGGTGGCCACTTAAATGCATGTGGTGCAACACTTAAAGATTGGGATGAGGTAGATAAGGTTATAGAAGATTATTATAATCTTGCCCAAGAAAACAAATAACAATTAATAATTATTTATAGCAAAATCGCGTTAAGTGCTCATTTAGAAGGAATATAGATGGGACGAACACTTTAAAGTGGCGGTGATTTTGTGTTTCCGCTATAAAATAGCGGCCTTATGATTGGAGGCCATTTTATGCTTAATAATGATGATATTGAATTAGATAATAATTCAATTAAAAAAGAAAATAAGAATAATATAATATGTCATTTTATGCCATTTTGTATTATTTCAACAATATTTATTTATGTTTTAATATATTTTATTATTTCTTTTGTCCATAATAATAATTTTTCATATTATGAAGCAAAAATAATTACTTCAGAAAAATTAGAAGATTATTATAATTCTAAATCTTTAAATGATTTGGAATCAAAAATAATTGAATATAATAAAAAAGCAAAAGAAAATAATAATAAAAATATATATTATTCAAGTGTTACAACATATGATGAAATTTATAAAAATTCAAAAATTATAAAGGTTGATGATGGATATTTAATAAAAGTATCAAGCAAAACATTTTCAACTACTCAACTATCTTCAAGTGGAAAAATAAGTGAAGGTAGTGAAAAATTTGATAAGACATTTAATGTAATATTTACAACTGATTTATTAATTGATACTTCTAATTATGAATATAGTTACGTAGGAATAGTAGGATTTCAAAATCCTTATCTTATTTCTACAATTGTATCTATTTCATTTTTGGTTTGTCTAATAATTACATTTATTATTCTATTTAAATTAAATAAAATTATAATTAATGAAGATATACATGATAATGAAAATATATTTAAAACGCCTTTTCACAAAAAATATTTTAAATATAGTATAAGTCATTTTAAAAATACTAAAGATATTGTAACAATTTCATTATTATTTGCTTTAATGTTAGCACTTAAGGCAATTAAATTACCTTCGGGCTTTGGTAGCTTAGGACTTAACTTAGTTTATTTAGCTTTTGCCGCAATAGGGATGTTGTATGGACCGCTTGTAGGTCTTACAATTGGCTTTTTTAGTGATGTTTTAGGCTTTTTTATATTTCCAAGTGCATATGGATTCTTTCCTGGATATACATTTGATGCGATGATTTCTGGTTTTATGTATGGTATATTTTTTTACAAAACTAGATTATCTTATTCGAAATGTTTTTATTCAAGATTATTTGTAAATTTATTTGTTAATGTATTTATGGGTTCTATTTGGTGGAGTATAATCAATAATTTTGATTTTAATGCATATATAAATTATATGTTTATAATATCTTTACCTAAAAATTTGATTTATTTAATTCCACAAAGTTTATTATTATTTATAATTTTAAAGCCTACAGCAAGAGTTGCATCAAGCTTTTCAATTATGGATAGAAAAGTATATGATAATTTTTCGTTTTTTTAATATTTGGGTGAAAAATGATTGCAGAAGTTATTATTGATGTAAAAAATAAACAAGTTAATCAATCTTATGATTATATTATTCCAGACCATTTTTTAGGATTAATTGAAATAGGACAAAGAGTAATTGTCCCTTTTGGTAGAATCAAAAGATGTGCTTTTGTAATAAATATTAAAGAAGAAACTGATTATTTGGAAAAATTAAAAGAAATAGAAGAAATAGTAGATAATAGACGTATATTAGATGAAGAATTCATCGAGCTTGCATCATATATATCTAAAAATTATTTTAATTATTATGCAAGTGTATTAGATGCGATGATTCCTAGAGCTTTTAAATATAAATATGAAAAAATATTTGTGCTAGAAAAAAAAGAAAATTTACCTACTTCAATGACTAAATTATTTAGAAGTGGAAAACTTAAAGTTAAATCTGTACCAAATGATTTAATTAAAGATTTTTATAAAGAAGTAGCAAATAAAAATATATCTATTGAAACTAATATAAAAAGAAACATCAATGATAAAATTATTGAATATGTTAAACTTGAAGATGAATTATATTATTCAAAAGATAAATTAGAAAATTCATTAATTGAATATTTAAAAGAAGTAGATGAACCAGTTGAAAAAGAAATAATATTAAATGATTTAGGATACAATATTAGCTTAATTAATAAGCTTGTTTTTAATAAAGTTATTTCGATAATCAAAGAAGAAATATCATATGAGGATGAAGAAATAGATGTTTATGATGAAAATTATGAATTAACTAAAGAACAAGAATTATGCTTTAATGCTTTAGATTTTAACAAATATGAGACTTATTTGTTGTTTGGTGCTACAGGTAGTGGCAAAACTGAAGTTTATATGCGGTGGATTAATGAGTCAATAAAAATGGGGAAAGAAGCAATTGTTTTAGTGCCTGAGATATCTTTGACACCTCAAATATCATCTTTATTTAAAAAAAGATTTGGTAATTTAGTTTCAGTTTTACATTCAAGACTTAGCCCAAAAGAAAAATATGAAGAGTGGAAAAAGATAATTGCTGGTCAGATCAAAATAGTAGTAGGTGCTAGAAGTGCGATATTTGCACCACTTAAGAATTTAGGAATTATTATTGTTGATGAGGAACATGACAAAAGCTTTATCCAAGTCAATAATCCTAAATATGACGGTAAAGATGTTGCCTCATGGAGAGCAAAAAAACATAATATTCCATTAGTTTTAGCATCTGCAACACCCACTGTCGTTGATTATTATCATGCAATTAATAAAGATTATAAATTATTAACCATGAAAAAAAGAGTCAATGGTATGAGACTTGAGAATTCTTTAATTGTTGATTTAAGAGAAGAATTAAAAAATGGGAACAAATCAGTTTTTTCTAAAAAACTAAAAAATGAAATAATAAAAAATTATGAAAATAGAGAACAAACAATTCTATTCTTGAATAGAAGAGGTTTTTCAAGCTTTGTTATGTGTAGGAATTGTGGACATGAAATATCTTGTCCACATTGTGATGTAACATTAACTTACCATAAAAGAGCCAATATATTATCTTGTCATCAGTGTGGATTTTTTATTCCTAACGTAGCTACATGTCCTAATTGTGGTTCTGATAAAATTAGATATGTAGGTGTTGGAACTGAAAAAATATATGAGGAAGCAAAAAAACTTTTGCCTGATGCAAATATTATTAGAGTTGATACAGATAATGTTAAAACAATGGAAGAATATAATAATTATTATCAAAGATTTAGAAATAATGAAGCTGATGTTTTAGTAGGAACTCAAATGATTACTAAGGGTTTAGATTTTCCAAACGTCACTTTAGTTGGAATTTTAAATGCTTCATTATCATTGAAATATCCATCTTATGATGCAAGTGAAGTAACATATCAGTTAATAGAACAAGCATCAGGTAGAGCTGGTAGAAAAGATAAAAAAGGAAGATGTATAATTCAAACATATAATCCTGAAAATTATGCGATAGTTTCAGCATCAATTCATGATTATGAAGAATTTTTTAATGATGAAATAAAAAAAAGAAAAATTCAAAATATGCCACCATTTTCTTTAGTTTATGAATTAACTTTAACATC
>CAJOOI010000011.1 GCA_905236105.1 uncultured Acholeplasmatales bacterium | reverse complement strand
TTTAGTTCCATCACTTAATTCAAGTAATCCTTCAAATAAATAATATCCAGGATTATTTAATATAAGCATTAAATTTCCTTCCCAAATCCATACATCATTAGCATAATAATATTTAGAAAATACATTAGTATTTAAATTATCAGTATCATAATGATATGTAACTTCTGTTCCATTAAATGAAGCATAACCAATCCTTAGTGTTTCATATTGTTCAACATATGAAGAACTTACATATGCAACATATGTTACATACCAAGTTATAGTAAATGTACGATATTTATTATCATATTCAGTATTACCAGTTTTAAAATCATTAAATGTAAGAGGTAATCTTACCATTAAGCCTTGTCTGAAATAATCTGAATAATCTGTATCTGTCCAATCTATTGCTGAATATTCAGTACCAAGACCATCATCCCATAAATCTGTACCATCAAATTTAGTACCATATAAAGTCAAATGTAAATCTGCAACAGTTGGAGCAATTTCGTTATATTCATCTTCTAATGTTGTTGCGAAAGTGATTGGTGAAAAATCAGGGTCAAAATCATATGAATCGCCATTATCTACATGTGGTTCTGTTGCTATATAATAATGTGTTTCTGGTTTATTATTTCCAGGTTGTACAAGTGGTATATTTTTATATAATTCAATTAATACAACTTGATTTTCATATGTGTTTGAATATTTATTTTTACCACTATCATATGTAGAAGAACCTCTAGATAATTTGAAATTATTTAATTTTACGGTTCCTTCTTTTACTTTTCTAAATATATTATTATTTTCGCTTAAATGATGGCCTAAAAAATCAGTATATAGATGTGCATATACTCCATCATCATTTTTTTCAAATACATAATCTTTATGCTCAGCTATATAATCTTGAGTAAGGATATTATATCCATCATTATAATAACAATAAATATATTTAAAATTATCAAATTCAGTATCTGATGCATCATACCAATAATAATATCCATTTGCATCAAGTTCTATACCACCAACTGTATCAGTTGCTGAATCATAATATCTATCATTTGATATTTGAGAATAAGGGATGTATGAATATGCTAAGAAAGCACTCCATTCATACATTTGTCCTTTTTCTTCAAGTCCTTCACCAGAAAAATGGAATTGGATTAAATTTGGCATATATACCAAATATGATTCAATTAAATTATTAGGATTTGAATCAGTATTTTTTTCATTTGATAAATTTGTTGCAGCACTTTGAGAAATTGTTAAATATTTCATTTTATCAAGTACTGTATCAAAATCTTTCATATCAAAATATGAATAACTTACAAATAATTCTTCTAAATTAATCAAATCTTTTCCTGTACCTAGCATTGCATCAGTTTTAAAATATACTTTTGTAATTTGAGGTAAGAAGCGAAGACCATCTACGGCAGATGATGCAGTAGGCATAAAATTACCTGCAATGAAGAAATATTTTGAAGAATCAAAACCACTGCCACCATTAAATGAACCATCATATAAGGCAATTTCAGATGATGTAACCTTATACCAATCAGTATCAACTACTTCAGTATCTACAGTATATAGATTTGATGATGAAGTTTGATAATTATAATAATATTTTTCAACAGTACCGTCATTTTTAGTTACTGTATAATAATAATTTTTAGTATTAGTTCTTAATTTTTCAGATAAGCCATTCATAACATAAAGCATTGCTTCAGTTGAACCAAATACTGCATTAAGTGGTTTATTATCATCTGTTAAATCAATATTATTATCATCTACAAAAATATAATCATTGTTATATTGCATAAATAATGCAAGATAATATGTAGTACTACCACTATAATTTCTTCTACCATTAGATAATGATCCAGTAGATAAAGTCATTTGAACATATGCTTGATAATCACGATAAGTTAATTTTTTATATTGAATATTTATATTTTCAGTATCAGTTGTAATGCTGAAATATGAATTTAATTTATGATTTGTTTTTTCAATAAAAGATGAATCAATTGGTGATAATTCATATAAAGTGCCATCTGTCTGATATACATTTTTATATGTATTATTAGTTGTAGGCCCATAATTTTCATCTGGAACTGCAGAATAAACATATTGATTGTCATCTATTGCTTTATATGATAACGAGAATGTTGTTGGATATAAATCATCATATAAATAAAATTCATAATTTTTCTTAATTTCAACTTTATCATTATAATTGATGAATTTAGCTGATGTAGTAAGACTACCTATAAGTCTATTAATTTCTTCTTCAATTGGATTCCATCCAACTGTTGCAATATTTTTATAAATTGTAATACCACTATTAACTAAATATACATGATATAGCTTAGTCAAAATATCAAAATCTGCCAAACCTTTTGATCCATTTGTATTAAATTTTATTAATGAAGTTAAACCAACTTTATCAAAATCAACAATTATTTCTTTATCAAATAAATTGTTTTCATCATCCTCAAGATGAGTTGAATCAACTAAAATTGCATTTTGAACTATCAATGATTCACTTCTTGTATTTGCATATGTTGTATTTTCTTTTAATCTTGTATAATTCAACAAATCATCAAAATCAAAATATTGATTATTGATATATAAAGTCTTAAGATTATCCAAATATGCTAAATATGTAATATTTGCAAATTCTGTTCCTTCTTTTAATTCAAGCTCATTATTACGTAAATTAAGATAAGTAATATTCTTAAAATATTGAATGCCAGAAAGAGATGTAACACCCATATCTTCTAAATTTAGACTAACTTCAGAAGATGGATTTAATTCAGTATTAGTGATTTTACCATCACCATCTGCATCATATATTGCCCAAAGTTCAGATAAAAGAACACTATCTTTAACTAAATCAGTCCCCATTACCCAATAATTTGGTAATACTTCTATAGAACCAAATAATCTAGAATCAGAATTAGTTTTTCTAATAAATAATTTAATTGGACGATAAAATAATTCTTGGTTTTCTGCAAGTCCAATAATATTTGCATAAATAGTTACTTCTTTATCAACTGGTAATTGTTTTAAAGTAATATTTGTAATTTTACCTAAATCAGAACCAGATTCTATTTTAGTAAAATTAACAAATTCTTTATATTCATCAGTTACACTATATGTTATTGGATATGATGTACCATCAGCATAATAATATGTTGGAAGTGATATTGTATCTGATGTTTTAAAAATTGGTTCAATTGTGCTAAGATACAAAGCTTCATTCTTAGCATTTGATGAGATTGTATCTTGGGCATTAGTTGAATCATTAGTTATAATAGTAAATTCATTAGAACCACGTTTTTGAGCAAGTAGATTAAAATAATATTGGTTTGATCTTACAGTATAAACATATGAACCTAAGCCTTCAGCATATTTTTCAAGACATACTGTATAATAACCACTAGAATTTTTATTTCCAGCTACATTTAATTCTTTTAAATTTGTTAAATTTTGGACATATTGGAAATCAGTTATGTAATTTGAATTTAATCTTAATCTTGATAAATTAGTTAAATATTGAATTGGCTCTAAAGATGCAATTTGATTTTCATTTGCATAAAGATGAGTCAAATTATCAAGATATCTAAGTGGTTCAAGATTAGCTATTTTATTTTTACCAATATCTATTACTTCTAGATTTTTAAGATATGCTAAATCTGAAATATTTACGATATCATTTTCATTGAAATTAATAGATACTAAATTTTCAAAATATCTTAAACCTACAAGTGAATTTATTTTCTTTTTATTTACGCTTAAACTAGTAATCGGACTAGTTTTTGCTTCTAAGTCAGTTAAGACTTGATCTGAATTTGTATCATAATAATTCAAAAGCTCGATATATAATTTACCATCTTCAAATTCAGCATGTTTAAGTGAGCTTGCGTTATGTAAAACACCTACACATGTAAATGGCAAATAAATTTTATCTTCTACGCCTTCAATGTTAGCGATAATTGTTACAGTATGTGTATCTGCAGGAACATTATCTTTAGCAATTTCTAATACTTTTACGCCATTTGAATATTCCTTTATAGATACATAATCTTTATATTCATCAGGTACAATATAATTAATTGCCGTATTATTGAATGTAGAAACCAATTCGAAATTGTTAATATATGGATTATAAACATTATAATCTAAAGCATTATTAGTTAAAATGCTATATTCAGTCATATATTTTGTATAAGTATCAAATGGTACTCTTAATGTATTACTTAAATCGACAAAGCTTACTACTTGAGTAGATGCATTTATGCTTATAATTTTAGTTTTTTCAATATTAGTTATATCATTTGTGCCATTATTAAAATTAAATGTAATTTTATAAGGTAATACAACCAAAGTTGATGGAGTTCCATTTTGTGTAACAGATACGATATTTTCATCAACTACATCATTAACTGCAAAAATAGATTCTTCTATTGCCTCAACTATATATGGAATATCTTCTAGGCCTAATTTTGTTTTAATATTTGAAATTAATGAATTAATTCTTTCTTCATATGATAAATTATTATCAAGAATAACATTAAATTCATTTGCTATAATTTCTAAATTAATAGGTTCAGTAGATATTAATGCATCATCTATATCTCGATATGCCAAATATTTTTCAGCAAGTAAATCGATAAATGAAAAGCTATATTTATTTGTATCTGCAGTTTCGCTAGCAAATATAATTCCTGCTCCACTAAATATTAAATTGACTCTTTCTTCTTCAGTAAGAATTACTACATCGATATCTTTAATTATACCATTTAATACACTACCATTTTGGTCAATGATATAACCAATGTTGATGTTATATTTATACCAATTATCCAAATTTTTATATCCATTTTTAAGTAATTCACCATTTGAAGATAATATTTCTTCATTTGATGTTACCCAAGTAATATATGAATTAAATGATTCAATATATGTCGGTAAATAAATTGAGCCATCAATTGTTTTTGGTAAATATGATTTTAAATATTCGCTACAATCAAACGTACTTGTACCATATAATTCAATAATTGCATGAGATGATAATGTATTAAAATTGAAAATCAAATCAATAGATTCAGCTTCACTTATACCAGATACGTTTATAAGATATGGTGATGAAAATAAACCATTTTCTGGTAAAATTGTTGTTGATTCATGCAATTTAGATGAGGTAAATGAAACATTAAATTTTGAAATATAATTTTTTAAATTGCCAAAAACATCAATTTTATATGTACCTTCATTAGTTAAATGTTTTGTTTTAGCTAATTCATTTAAATTTTCATCTAAAATAGCTTTAAATGCTTTTTCGCTCGCATTTGTAATAGTAAGTGTTGAATTTCCTCTATTTATTGCATCAATAAATGAATCATCAATATCAACAAGTGATTTATTATAGTTAAGCTCAATTGAACCGTTTATGCTACCTGTACCTTTAGAATCAGTAAATTGGCAATTTGGATGTATATATTCATTATCGTTTTGATTTGCAGTATCAGTAAATGTGATTTTTCCACCTTTTAAATCTAATTGATATCCATTTAAATCAAGTCCTACTAAATCATTAAATGTGATATTTGTTACTGATGAATATTCAATATCACGCATCAAAACAATTGTTCTTCCTTTAGCAGCTAAAGCTTCTTCATTATTTTCAGATAAAGAAATAAATAAATTCTCAGCTTTTCTTCCAGATCCACTATTTTCATCAGTTACACCAATATCATTTAGATAATAAAATGGAAATTCATTTGAATCAGTTAAAGTGATTTTTGATTCAGTTGAAATTTTTATTTTTAATGAAGTTTTTGAATTTAGTGTTGATCCCATTGGATAAACAAGCATGAATTTTTCAGTATGAGTTCCCATTGCGCCTAGATATGAAGAATAAATAGGAGTGGCTTCTTCTTCATTTAAAATATATGGTGCTAAATCTGAAAGCTTACCCATGTATTTATAAAGGCCGTTATCAAATCTGTATAAATCAAGTGCTGTTGCGATACTTGTATTATCTTCTTCTAGTTGGAAATATGTATGGTATTGCATTGCGTAATTTGAAACAAATGAACCATTAAGTGAATAATTTAAAACTATTTGGTAACCATCAGTCTTACAAATGTCTTCATTTGAAAGATAAATTGAATTTTCTTCGCTCTTATTTGGATTATCGTTAACTGTGAATTTAACATTTTCCATAATAATTTCAGAACCTTGCAATTTATAAAAATATCCAAAATATGCAAAAACAAAACCTCCACCTAAAAGTAGAGTTGTAAATATTATTGAAATGAAAATGATTAGCTTCTTCTTTTTCATGTAAACACCTTGTTTTATATATTATATATATAAATAATAATTTTTGCTTTTATTATTATAAACCTATTATTTCACATTTTCAATATAATATTTATCTATAAATATTAATTCTTTTATTTTTTATTTTCATGTTCTTTTATATAATTTATGTTATTTTTTCCAAAGAAAAAGTGCTATTTCTAGCACTTATAACTAAAATTCTTTGAACCAAAATTTAGAATTAGCAGGTATATTTATCGCTTGTTCTTCTTCAGTAATTTTTCTTAATCCTTGGAATGTTACATTAAATAAATCACCTTTTAATAATAAACCTGCTTTAGCTCTTTCCTTATCTTTTGATGCATATAAAACATTAGAAAATAGCGGTATAAAGCCATTTTTTAAAGAATCAGCATATATTTTTTCTCTAATATCATTAGTAAGCCAGATTGCTTTAGGGAAAGGTGTTGCAACAATAAATATTGCATAAAGCTTACCATCTTTTTTACAAAATATTTGTGGTGCTTCCTTTCTTGGAAAATTTAAATTTAATTTAAAACCGTTTCTAATTAAATATTTTGCAGTAAAATCAATTCCTAAATCATTTAATTCATCTGATTTATAAATATCATTTTGATTTAATTTAGGTGGAATACCATCAGCCCATATAGATTCTACTTCATGATTTTCATTCATCAACTACATCACCCTCTTTTCTTGAAAAGAATTTAACAACTTTTTTAGGGAAGAAACTTAAAGTAGATGTTATTACTTGAGGAATTAATTTAACTGCCTCTTTATATGCATTTCTTCTTATTTCTTCTTTTGTTACTAAATTACCATCACTATATAAATAACGTCTTGCAACACAACCAATTCTTAATGTAAGTAAAGAATTTGCAGCTCCATCAATTACACTATCTAATACTTTAGTAAGCATTGGAATATTCGCAAGTAAATCTAATGAAGATTTTGGAAGCACATCTGCAAGCGTTAGATTTTCAAGCCCATC
>CAJOOI010000010.1 GCA_905236105.1 uncultured Acholeplasmatales bacterium | reverse complement strand
TGTTATAGAAAGTGCAAGGTCTTGAATGCTGTTAATAACTTTTCTTTGTGATACTTTAACATTATATATCGCCATACCATCGTTTGGGTTGAAATCCCTCTGACGAAAAACGACGAAAAAAAGATAATCATTTATTATAACAATTAGAAACTATAATGTTTGATTATCTTTTTATTTTGTCATATGTGTAGAAATTTGACGTATACATTTTATGATATTTTTTATTTAAGTATTACTTAAGGTAATTACCATAGAATAATAAAAATCTTAAAAATTGCCAAAATAATGGCAAAATTCCCCTAAAAAAGAAAAAATCTCTATTATTCTATAGAATAATAGAGAGTATGTCCTTAATGGAGCAGACGGCGGGAATCGAACCCGTACAGTCAGCTTGGGAAGCTGAAGTTCTACCATTAAACCACGCCTGCATAAAATGGTGGAGGCTAAGGGACTTGAACCCCTGACCCTCTGCTTGTAAGGCAGATGCTCTCCCAACTGAGCTAAGCCTCCATTCGACAAGAATTTTATAACATAATAAATTTCTTGTCAAATAATTTATTTTTCAATTAATTTTAGTAAGTCTTTGGCAGCTAAAAGTGGACCATCATGTTCCATTCCTTCTACAGCAAGTCTTGTATATAATGTACCAATTTTAACATTACTATCTGTTAATTTGTCAAAATATGTATCAATTAATTTTCTTGTTTCTTTTTCTTTTTGAACAGGACCAAATGGATTTGCAAAGAAAGATTTAACTAATCCTGATTCTTGAGTTGTACCTTTAGCAAATCTTGCTCCTTCAATAAATACTTCTTTTGCATCTATTATATTGTCAAATAACTTTATTCCATTTTCAAAATCTTTTTCATAATTGTTTGCATATAAAAAGATGTCTACATTATATCCTTTCATGATATTTGGATATGTATTTACTGGAATAATAAGCCTTGAATTTGGTCTATCAGGATTAAAGAATATGGCTCTATCCATTTCTCTATATGCATAACCACTAGACATATCATCTGTTCTTACAAATGCACCAATTTCAGTTCCATATGCTTTAACATTTCCGTTTTCCAATTTTAAAGTTCCCATATCATCAAAGATTGTTGATGATGAAGTTATTTTATCACCAGCGATATTTGATAATGCTTCAAGTGATTCACTTTTGCCTGCGCCACTATCACCAACTATCACTACTGTTTTTGCTTGACCACTATCGAGTGTTAACCTTACACATGCACCATGAATTGGTAAATTACCTTGTTTTATCATTTTGACATTATATAAAGTTAACATCATTTTTTTTACATAGCCAAAATAATCAATTGTTTCATTGTGTGGTGCAATTCCTAAATAAATATCATTTTCTTTATCATAATAAAAAACAGAATCTTTATTGTAGTTTGCACCTATAATATATATACAATCTGGTTTTTTATTTTTGGCAATTGAAACAGGAACAAATTCAAATAAGTTACATATAGATATCCCCATCGCTAAATAATCACGATGAAAATATACATAAGTAAGTGATGATCCAACCATTGCTTGATAACAAAAATATTCTGCTGGTTCAAAATCTTTCGCTATATCTTTAATGGGATTCTTTTTGACTTCTTGATAAATACCAGTTCGTTTATTTTTTGATGTATATACAATAAAAGGTGGTCTTATTAATATTTGTTCTATTGCGTTACATTTATCTAAAAATGAATAAGGACTGTTTTGTCCCATCCATTTATTTTTAGATAACATTAAGCTTGCATTAACACCAGCAGGAAGTTGTCGATAAATTGAAAAATTCATACCAAATAATTTTTCAGATATGCAACGATATGTTTTTAAGACTAGCTCGTTAAATTTGCTTTGTGCTTCAATAAATGATTGAGCGTCTAGTCCTTCATAATTAGATTTAGAAAAAGTAAGAGAAATACGTTCTAATTTACGCCAATAATTATATAAATTTTGAACCATTTCATATAAGATATCTTTTTTTTCTAAAACTTCTTTATATGTATTTTCGTGTTCTATTATTTCTTTAATACTAAATGATAAAAGGTGTTTAAATAAATTGATTAAATTCTTAACTACATTTTGTTTATCAAATAAATTAATTATTGTTAAATTCACTTGATTGTTTGATTTATATGATGAATCAACAAAAGCATTTAATACATCAAAAAAACAATCAGAATTTAATAATTCTACTTCAGTTTTGCAAAATTTTTCTGAAAAATTTAATACAACCTGTTTATGATTAAAAACATATTCCATATTTTCACCAATTAGAATAGACCTACTATTTTGCCATCAATTACATCCATATTATTGGCTGCAGGTTCCTTTGGTAAGCCAGGCATACGCATAATATCACCAGTTATTGCAACAATAAAGCCTGCACCTAGTGATGGTTTTAATTCTCTAATTGTAATAGTAAAGTCTTGAGGTCTACCTAATAATTTGGGATTATCTGATAATGAATACTGAGTTTTAGCCATACAAACTAATAATTTATCCCAACCATTTTTCTTGAATGTAGATAATTGTTTTTTAGCAACACTTGAAAATTCAACATTTTTAGCACCGTATATTTCTTTTGATATAATTTCAATTTTTTCTTTGATTGATAAATTCTCATCATAAATGAATTTAAAATTATTATCTTCTTTGATATTTTCTAATACTTTATTAGCTAAATCTACTCCACCAAGGCTACCTTTTTCAAATACTTCTGATAATGATACTGGTATATTTTTTTCTTTTGCCCAAGCCATTAAAGCATCGATTTCATTTTGAGTATCTGAATAAAATCTATTGATAGCTACTACAAATGGTACATTATATTTTGAAATATTTTCTACATGCTTTTCAAGATTTACAATACCTTTTAGTAAGGCATCAACATTTTCTTCTTTAAGATTTTCTTTTAAAATCCCACCATGCATTTTTAAAGCACGTATTGTTGCCACAACAACAACACAAGAAGGCTTTAATCCTGCTTGCCTACATTTGATATCTAAGAATTTTTCTGCACCTAAATCAGCACCAAATCCAGCCTCTGTAACAACATAATCTGCAAGTCTTAATGCAAGTTTAGTTGCGATCACTGAATTACAGCCATGGGCTATATTGGCAAATGGTCCACCATGAACAAAAGCTGGTGTATGTTCAAGAGTTTGAACTAAATTTGGTTTGATTGCATCCTTCATAATAACTGCAACAGCACCATCAGCTTTGATATCTTTTACAGTTACAGGTTTTTTATCATATGTATATGCAATAACCATTTTGCCGATTCTTTCTTTAAAATCTTCAAAATCTTTTGCTAAACATAATACTGCCATAACTTCAGATGCAACAGTAATATCAAAATGGTCTTCTCTAGGAATTCCATTTGAATGTCCACCAAGACCAATTACAATATTTCTTAATGCTCTATCATTCATATCTAAGCATCTATTCCAGCAAATGCTTGTAGGATCAATTCCTAATAAATTTCCTTGTAAAATATGATTATCAAGCATTGCAGATATAGCATTATTCGCTGTTGTTATAGCATGTAAGTCACCAGTAAAATGTAAATTGATATCTTCCATTGGGATAACTTGAGCATATCCACCACCAGCTGCTCCACCTTTAACACCCATTACTGGTCCAAAAGATGGTTCTCTTAGGGCTACCATAACGTTTTTGCCGATTCTTTTTAATGAATCTGCAAGTCCTATAGTTGTTGTAGATTTACCTTCCCCTGCTGGAGTTGGTGATATGGCTGTAACTAAAATTAGTTTACCATTTTTGTTTGTTTTGATATTTTCCCAATTTATTTTTGCTTTATATTTTCCATAATATTCAATATCATCTTCTGATATGCCGATATTGTTTGCTATTTCTTTGATATTTTTTATTTCAGCTTTTTGAGCAATTTCAAGATCTGTTAGCATTCTTTCCTCCTATAGAAAAAGAAGCCTCAAGTCAGGCTTCCTATTCTTCATCTTCTAATTTTGCGTTATGATAAATTTCATTTACGTCATCAAGTTCTCTTAGAGTTTCCATTAGACGTTTAAATTTTTCAAGATGATCTGCATCAAGTTCTACATAATTGCTTGGAACCATTTCAACACTTGCCTGTTCAAATTCAAGTTCTGGTTTGGCTTGAAGTAATGCATCTTTAATGGCATTACAATCTGATGGTTGAGCTACGATATTAACAAAGCCTTCTTCATCAGTTGATAATTCTTCAAAATCTAAACCTGCTTCAAGTAATGCTTCCATTGCTTCATCTTCTGACATTCCTTCAAAAGAGAATAGAGCTTTACGATTGAATAAATAATTTACTGAAGTACCAATTGCGCCGCCAGTCTTAGAAAATGCTGTACGAACTTCAGTATAAGTACGATTATTGTTATCAGACAAACATTCTACTATCATAGCAACTTTACCAGGACCATAGCCTTCATATGTAATTTCTTTAGTTGCACCACTATTTAAGCCTTGAGCTTTAGCTATTGCACGTTTAATTACATCAGCTGGACATTGGTCTTTTTTTGCTCTTTCGATTGTTCTCTTTAGGGATTGGTTCATTTCAGGATCAGGAACACCTGCTTTAGCTGCTGCTAAAATTTCCTTTCCCCATTTAGCATATTTACTTGATTTCATTGCGGCAGTTTTAGCCATAGATGCCGCTCTAACTTCATGGGCTCTTCCCATATTTTACACAACCTTTCAATAAAAATTCAAAATTACTTTTTTTATTATATAAAAAAGTCATATAATTTTCAATAATTTTCGATAATTTGTTTTAATATCTTAAATCTATAGAAGAAATGCGAAGGAAAAATCGTTATATTAAGCTATTTTTTAAAATTATTTAATACTTCATTTTTTAAATCATCAATAAAAGATAATGCATATTCATCGATGTTAAGACTTTTATCATTAATAAGCGGTGTCATATCTATGGCAAATGTTGATAATTTATATTCATCATCTTGATGTGATTTAGCATATGTTGAATTTTGAATTCTTCTTGCAATAGTAGATTTTGAATATTCTTTTCCATCTATGATTTGAGATTTATAAACATCTAATAATGATTTTTGTAATTTAATATTTTTTGAAATATCAAAAATTATCTTTTTTTCATCACTAACCCAATCTAGGCTTCTCCATACTTCACAACCATATATTTTTTTCGGCTGTAAATATGTTGGCATATTTCTGATTGCTTCTATCACTTTTAGTGCAACAGAAACATGGGTAGGATGTTTATCTAAAATAGAGTGTGTATAAACAATTTCTGGTTTTAATTCTGTTATTATTTTTATATATTCAGAAATTATATTTTTATTATTGATATCTTTTACTTCATCAGATGTATATCCTAATAAATATATGGAATTATATTTTCCAATTTCACTTGCTTCTTTTTGTTCTTTGTTTCGTAAATTTTTTATTTGTTCTATTGATAAATTTGGATATTTTTCTTTTTGAGTTATTCCAGCTCCATCTGTAGTTTCAATTAATGCAAATGAATTCTTATTAGAATAATAACCTTTTAAAATGCCATCAATAGCCATTATTTCTGCATCATCTTGATGTGCACAAATAGCTAACCATTTTACTGGATTATTATTTCTTTTTTGTGGATAATAAATTTCGCCTTTTATTAATTTCATGATAACCTTCTTAAATAAAAATGGTGAAAAAATATGTAATTTAATCACCATTAAATATATTATTCTTTGACCATATATAATATCCCAATTGTGCCAGGGCCACAATGAGAAGATATTACACATCCAGCAACAGTTTCTATTATGTCTATATTTGGGAATTTTTCAGTTAGTATAGCTAATAAATAATCTCTAGATTCGGGTGCTATTGAATGTGTTAATAAGATATGATCAGTATCTAATCTATCTTTGTCATTTTCAATTTGTTCAACCATTTTATCTAAAGCACGTTTTATTTTACCAATTGGTTTTTGTTGAACACTCATTTTGCCATCTCTAACTTGGATAATTGGTTTTATTCTTAGCATAGTTCCAAATATCATTGATAAAGAAGAACATCTTCCACCTTTATATAAATAATCCATTGTTTCAATTGCGAATTGTGATAATACTAGATTTGTATTCTTTTCCATATTTTGAGCTATTTCTTTAGCAGATAAGCCGTTATCTCTATCCTTACAAGCTTTTAAAATTAATAAGCCAATACCAGTTGATAAATTTTTAGAATCTACAACGAATATTTTATCTTCTGCTACTTCTTTTGCGGCAACTAATGCATTATTATAAGTGCTTGACATTTGTTTTGATATACCAGTAAATACAATTTCATAACCTGAATCGATATTTTTTTGAAATACTTCTAAAAAGTCTCCGATTGTTATAGCTGCAGTTTTAGGTAATTCATTTCTTTTTTCTACTTCTTTATATAATTCTGGTGTAGTAATATCAATACCATCTTTAAAACTTTCTTCACCGAAATTTACATATAGTGGTATAACTTCTACATCCAATTTTTTTAACATATCTGGCATTAAATCATTTGTTGAATCTGTTATTATTTTTACCATTTTTTTTATTACCTCGTAATTTTATGAATATCTTTCAATTTGAATTATAGAATAATTCATTTCTTTTTTCAATATTTTATGTTTTTTCTTTTATTATTTATTTTCTTGTTGTAAAATATATGAGGATGTGAAGATATGATACCAAAATATTTAGAAAAAGATGATGTTTTATATTTAGTTGCACCATCATTTGGATGCACAACATCACCATATAAAGAAAGAATGGAGGCATCAATTCCTGTATTAAAAGAATTAGGATATGATGTAATAGAAGGGAAAAATATATATAAATGTAAGGGGATTGCATCATCAAATACTCCAAGAAGTAGAGCAAAAGAAATAATGGATGCATTTAAAAGTAATGCTAGTGCAGTTATTTCAGTTGGCGGTGGAGAGTTGATGGATCAAATACTTGAATATATCAATTTTGATGTAATTAAGGCTAATCCTAAATGGTATGTTGGTTTTTCCGATAATACTCATTTAACTTATACAATAACAACTATTTGTGATATAAATACAATTTATGGAGCGCATGCTAATGCTTTTTATAAATTAGAATTTACATCGCTTGATACACATAGAATGCTATTAGGAGAAAAAGAATTTATTGGATATAAAAAGTGGCAATATGAACCATATGATGAAGAAAACCCATTTGCTGAATATCATTTTGATAAAAAAACTGAAGCAATAAGTTATAATTTTGTTAAAGAAACAGGTAGACTTATTGGTGGATGCTTAGATTGCCTCGTTGGACTTTGTGGAACTAAATATGATAAAACTAAAGATTATATAAAACGTCATAAAGATGAAGGTGTTATTTTCTTTTTTGAAGCATGTGATTTAAATTCTATTGGAGTTGTAAGAGCCTTAACTCAATTAAAATATGCTGGTTGGTTTGATGATGTTAAAGCATTTGTTGTAGGTAGAAATTTGCAATTTTATGATGAATCATTTGGTTTATCTATAAAAGATGCATATTTAAATGTTTTATCTTCATTTAAAAAACCAATTATTTTAGATGCACCATTTGGACATTTAAAACCAACATTACCCATTATGTGTGGTGGTCTTGCTGAAATAAAATATGTAGGTAAAAATATAAAAATTAAATATTTAGAATAAGAAAAATCCCTTGAACAAAGGGATTTTTCTTATTCTATTAATGATTAATTTATTTTGTCATATTCGCCATATTCACAGCCAACATTAAAGCAAGATATTTCATCTATTAATTTATTTTTGTGATATAGCTTAATAGTTCCATGGCCATTGCCACCATTAAATAATTTATTGTGTAATTTTTTTCCATTTGGTGCTTCATAATTAACAAATAACATATCTTCTTTTTTACATGTTATATCAGTTACCATTTTATTATTCCATGTTTTTTGTTCTACATGCCATAAAACAATATCTTCTTTTTCTTCAAAAGAAAATTTTGTTCTTGTGAATGTCCAAAATTTAGAAAAATTAAATTCATAACATTTACCTTCATAATAAAAAGCAGAAAGTAATTTTCTTTTTAGTGGTAAAAAATAGATTTTAGGTCTTCCTCCACCTATATCAAAGACACTATTATCTAATTTCTTATTTAGTTTTTTACTATATAAATTACATGAAGATAACCAAACCCAAGGTGATGTGAAATCTTTACCCCAGTTTTTATCAGCATATCCATATGATGTTTCTTTGTTTATTATATATTTTTCACCATTATATATTACTTCACCTTCATAATATGTTTTCATACCTTCAGCATGCCAAAACATTTCAAAAGCTTTTAATTTTCTAAATATAGAAGATGCGCCATATCCTACATTAAATGCTATATCTTTTTTGATTTTCAAATTCCAACTCATAGAACCACTATCACACATATATTCTGGATGATTATTTTTTTCTTCTTCTGTGATTTTAACATTTCCATATGTCATATCTTCTGTGATATAGCAGTCTGATGCTTTTATTTCATATGGTGCTTTAGATTTGATTGAAACATTTTTAAAACCAAAGAATCGATGTAATTGGGCTTTATCTTTTCCCCATGAACCACATTTAATCATTAGATATGATGGAATTTCATTAAGACGACCGAATTTAGGCTCATCAAAATTATATTTATTGTTACAAGTGAAAAATTCAATAAAAAAGCTTTTTTCTTCTTTTGTTTTTTCATTTATTCCTGTAAATGAATGCCACCACCAATCATAGCCACATTTCCTAAATTTACCTGTTAACATCCATTCGTTTCTTTTTATATCATGCTTATTAAACAAAATATCGCCACCTTTATAACATGATCATTAATGTAGCAAGTGCTACACTAATTGTTGGAATACTTATTATAATTCCATATTTGATGAATTCTTTAAATCCATATTTTACATCATATGCTTTAGTTAAATTTGTAAACATAATACCTGCAAGTGCGCCAATTGGTGTTAAGAATGCACCAATATTACTACCTATTATTGAAGAAAATATTGCCCTTTGATAAATAATTCCTTCCAAATTTATTGGAAGTGAACTAAATAATATCGCCATCGGGATATTATTGATGATATTAGCTGCAACAAATGATGAATAACCATATTTTATAATTGTTAAATCATTACCCAATATTTCACCTATTTTTAAGGCAATTCCTTGATATTTTATTGCTACAACAATTACAAACATCGCAATCATAAAAGGAACAAGCTGCCATGGAAGAGCCATAATTAGATGTGGTAATTGTCTCCTTTTTCTTTTCTTTTTTAATCTTAATGTTGTAATAATTATTAATAAAGATGCTGCACAAATAAAAGAAGCAAGCCACATTTCTAGATTTATATAACTTGATATTATTAATAAGATTAAGCATATCAACAAATGGATAACACCAATTATTAATTCAGGTTTATCTTCAATTTTATAATCTGTTATATTTGGTGTTATTTCATTTTTTAATTGTTTGTAAAACAATAAAACAATCAATATGAATTCAGTTATACCAGCAAGTAGTGTTGGAAGTGCCATTATTTTTAAATAATCAATAAAATTAATGCTAGCAGAGGTTGCAAGATAAACATTTGTAGGATTACCTATTATTAACATCATACTCCAAGTGTTTGCGGCTGCAAATTCAGATACTAAATAAGGTATTGGATTGATATTTGCATTTTTACAAAAGAAACAAATAAAAGGAGTAAGTGTTAAAATAACAATATCATTTGATGTAAAAACTGTTAATATAGAAGTTAATATATATAAGATGATAAATAATTTAATTTGATTCTTGCCTGCTATAATAAGTGCTTTGTTAGCTAAATATTTAAATAATCCAGCTTCATCTAAAAAGATAGAGAGAAGAGTCATTGAGAAAAATAATATTAATATTTTTAAAGGATTAATTTTACTATCTGATGTTAATTCATTAAATACATTTTCAAATGGTACTAATCTAAATATTATTAATATTAATGCTCCAATAAGTGCAATAATCCAATATGTACCAATTTTAAAATTTTTAATTCTAATCATTGGAAAAAAAAGAATTGATAATGTTATTAATATGAATGTGGTGATAGATATTATTAATGTTGCAATCATAGTATTACCTTTTTTCTTTGAATATGATAAAACTTCTTTGATTATAATTCAAGCAACAACTTAAAATATTTATATTTTATTTGTGTTTTAATATTAAATGTTTTAAAATATGTTTTGTATTATTGTAGTTGGAGTGATTGTATTATGGATAAAATATTAATATCAGCTTGTTTATTAGGGCAATTATGTAGATATGATGGTAAAAGTAATTATTTACCTATAGTAGAAAAATTAAAAACTAAATATGAATTAGTACCTATATGTCCCGAAGTTTTTGGATATCTTGATGTACCTAGAGATCCAAATGAAATTAAGGATGGTAAAGTAATTACTCTAAAAGGCAAAGATGTTACTAAAAATTTTAAGATGGGAGCGAAAGAATCTTATCATATGGCAAAAATAAGAAATTGTAAAATTGCTATATTAAAAGATGGTTCTCCTTCTTGTGGGTCAACTTATATATATGATGGGACATTTACTCATACGAAGATTGAAGGTAAGGGGTTAACTACACTTCTTCTTGAGAAAAAAGGAATTAAAGTTTATACTGAAAAAGATATAGAAAAATTATTATAAGCCGCAATCGCGGTTTATTTTTTTTCAAAAAAAAGGAGTGGATTTGTTTCCACCCCAATTTCATATTAGATTTTATTCAACAGACATATAAAATATATTTGTTGTATCGCCTTTAGTAATTATATAACTTCCTGCTTCTAGTGTTAAAGTCATCACTTTAGTAGTTGATGTCTTTTTTTCTGCACTTGAACCATCTTTGCTTATTTTTAAGTTGTAGTTTGTATCACTATCACCAAATACAATTGTTAATGTTGAGCTTGATGTAATTGTAAATTCAATTTTTGTAGCAGATTCCATCTTTAAGCATGTTGAATAAGTATTACCATTATATACTGATGTACCTTTATTAGTTGCATTATTCCCATTAATAGTAAAGAATGTGCCTTCATAAGGGAATGTTGCAACTTCAGCTGATTGTGGAAGTGAAGCTAAAGCTTCTAAGCAAGCATTTAATTTGTCTACATTAGTTACTAATGCTTTATCATCTGAAGATAATTTATCGTATGCATCTTTTGCAGCATTAATTGCCTTAGCATTTGCTGAAGTAACATTATTTGCCTCAGGTAGTGCATCAATTGCTTCAATAACTTCTTCATATTGATTTTCAACAACTGGAGGAGTTACTTCTTCGCCTTGTTCGCCTGAAGAACTTGATTCAATACCTAATATTTTAACTAATTTAGTTTCATAATTATCTATTGCAGTTCTTAAACCAGCAATTGGTTGATAATTAGTGTCTTCAACTGCATTATCAAATTGCCATTTTAAGTCTCCACCTTGAACTCTACCTGCAAATAATTTGATAGTTTCAACTGCCTCATCAGGAGTTTGAACTGTATATTCATACATAATTTCTGAATTAGTATCAAAATTTGAATATGATGTATTACCCTTAACAGATTTAACATTTTCTGGGACTTGTTGGTCTCTTGATGTTGCTTCAAATGCATCAAAATGAACTGTTGAAGTTGTATTAGCTAAGTCATATGCTTTTTCTACGCCTTTGCATACATAAGTTGTTGCATTATAAGGAATATATGTATAATTTCCAACAAATTTATTTCCAAATGATTTGATAACGCCACCATCTTCTTTTGAGAAAGTTGCATTATCTTGACTATATGTTGATGTACCAGCATATACATCGCTACCTTGCATTGAAGATAACATAGGGAATTTAGCATTTCTAAAATAATTGTTTTCAACAAATATTGATACGCCACCTTCAGCTGCACCAACTCCATATTTTGAAATACCATCATAATAATTATTATATACATGCACAGCTGTAGACATTCTTACACGTGGATGACGTGAATCAGAATGATCATACCAGTTATGATGATATGTAACATAATCAACTATATCACCATTTGAATTAAGTGTTGTTTTTCCTGTATCCCAGAAGTGGTTATATGATAATGTTGCATACATTGTGCCTTTAACATCTAATGCACCATCACCTTTAGCATGATCGCCACCACCATTTTTGCCATAGAAGAAATCACAATCATGAACCCAAATATTATAATTGTCTGTATCTAATGATACATTATCGTCCATCTTAGTCATAAAGCCAAGATTTCTAATTTCAACATTTGTTGAATTTCTTACTAAGAAACCAAAGCCATAAATTGTTGCATCATTACCAATGCCTTCTAAAGTAAGATTTAAAACTGAACCTGCAGTTTTACCTTTAATTTGTAAGCCTTCACCGCTTGATGAAAGTGAATCCATATCATTTGCTGAAACCTTTCCAATGAATCTAATAGCAAGTGGTGTTGTCTCATAACCTTTTTGGTATGCATCTATTATTGCTTGTAATCCTACAGAATGTGTTGTTGCACCTTTGTTAGATGTTACAACATCCATCTCTACTTTCTTGGCTGTATCTTTTGAAACATATAATACTTTTGCACCTGCTTTTAATGTTCCATCTAAATTATATGCTCCAGATGCATCACCAGTTTTATTATATTGATTAGCAGTGAATGCAAAACCTGATCTATCATATGAAATAACATTTAGATTCTCTATTAATGTTATTAATGAATCTTGTTCAGCATTTTCAATTACAGGAAGTATTTGAACTGAATATTTACCAGCTTTAAGACCTACAGCATCTAATCTATAATAATTTAAATTGTTTTCACCTTTGTACAATCTTATAAGTTGTTTATCTATTTTAGTGAAATTAGTAGCATTTTCTTCTTTTACATATGCTACATAATCATCTACATTTTCCATAGGTAGGAATTCAACATATAAGCTTTCTTGATCTCCTGCTGATGCGATGACTTCAAGTTCTTCGTTAGCTAATTCAGTATAAGTTGCAATTAAATCAGTATCAACATCAAATGTTTTTTGAGATAAATCTACAATTGTATCTGTATTATTTATCTTCCAACCAAAAAATTTAAAGCCAGAAACTTTTGGAGCAGTAACTGTAGATGTTACCTTTCCATTTTTATCAATTGTTACAGTTTGAATTAAATTTCCTTCTTTATCTGCAAAATTAACATTAACTTGTTGTACAAATTTTGCATAAAGCGTCATATTTGAATTGATAGTTGTATTTGAATTGAATTTATTTTGAAGTGTCTCATCTGTATACCATCCATCAAAACGGAAACCTTCTTTTGTAACTGTTGGTAAATTATTATAAGTTTTACCTTTTTCAACTTTAGCTTCTTCTAATGTTTCAGCTGCACCATTTGTTACAAATGTGATTGTTGCAACTTCATCTAAAGATAAATCTTCATATTTAGCATATAATGTTAAATTAGAAGTTACATTAGAATTAAAATCATATTGATTTGATAATGCTTCATCGGTAAACCAACCAACAAATTTTTTACCTGATTTAGATGGCTGTGGGCTTAAGGCTTCTATTTTACTACCTTTAGCAATTTGTTTTACTTCATTGTTTTGACCATTGTTTAAAACAAATGTTATAGAAACTTTTTCAGTTTCAGCTTCTTTAACATTTATACCAAATACTCTAATACCACTATCTGTTAACAAATAATATTTGGCACCACAATCAACTTCTTTAGTTAATAGTTGTGGAGTATTTGTTGTTACAGCAAGTGTTGCAAGATAGTCCATACCTTCTGAATAAGCTGAAGTAGTTGTTATAAATGCGTTTCTTGCTGTACCAGTTTTACTTGTATGCCCAATATAAAATTCTATAGTAGCTTTTCCTGAATATTTTGTTAAATCTATTTCAATATGTCTTGTATCACTACTTTTACCACCAGTAGAGATAGCTTTAGTTATTGAAATATCTTTTCCTTCATAATCTTTTATTGTAGCAGTATTATCTGAAATTTCCATTTTAGAAGATGAACTTGCTACTAAAGTAATATCACCAATCTTAAAATTATTTACAATATAATTTTTGGCATTTCCTTTTGAATCTTGACCTGCTTCAAATGGAACATTATCAAATTTAGCAGTTTGATTTAGATTATTTGTAACAGGTGATTCTACATCTTTCCAAACAGCTTTTATTTCTACATTAGCTGTGACATTGATTTTTGTATTAGGATCTTTTTCTTCATTTCCTACTAACCATGCTTTAAATTCTTTACCATCTGGTGCTGTAAAAGCATTTTGTGGTAATGTATATTCTCCTAATACATTTGCAACATCAGCCATTGTACCACTACCACCATTTGCTGAAAATGAAATTGTATATTTTACAACATCACTTGAAGTAGTAGCTGGTGTAACAGATGTTGTTGGAGTTGGTGCAACAGTTGTTGTTGGAGCTGGTGTAACAGTTGTTGTTGGAGCTGGTGCAACAGTTGTTGTTGGAGCTGGTGTAACAGTTGTTGTTGGAGTTGTTACATCATTATCAGTTGTTGTATTTGGAGTTTGTGTTTGACTTGTAGGTGTATCTTGGCTTGTTGGAGTAGGAAGATTACTACTTGTAGCCTTATTATTATTTACACATGAAGTAAACACTAAAGTAAGTGTGCCTATAAGTGATAAACTTAAAGCTTTTTTGAAAATTTTCTTCATATTTTTCTCCTTTTTTTTGGTTCTTTTATTTTACCATATTGTAAGCGTTTTATCAACCGCTTTGAAATATTAATATTTCAAGCA
This sequence comes from uncultured Acholeplasmatales bacterium, assembly GCA_905236105.1. Lineage (GTDB taxonomy): Bacteria > Bacillota_I > Bacilli_A > Acholeplasmatales > Anaeroplasmataceae > Anaeroplasma. Next base: position 3,490 of record CAJOOI010000010.1, on the reverse strand, counting down.
AAGAAAAATGCCTTAAGATAGGCATTATTTCGTGTAACATTCATAAACAAAAATATCTTTATATGTTTCTTTAAGCTTTTTGATATCTTTATCTTTAGGATTCATAATGAACATTGTTGGTCCACTTCCACTTAAATGAATGTTATATATTTTATTTAATTTTCTATATAATAAATTTAATTCTTTATTTAACGAAAGTGCTGGCTTTGTTAAGTCATTAAATATATTTTCTTCTAATAAATTTAAATCATTATTTTTTAGTGCTTCAATTGTTAAATCTACATTTTGTTTATGATCAATTTGTTCATATTTGTAATTTTGATATACTTCTTTTGTTGATAAACCACTGTTTGGTTTAATCAATAATAATCTTATCGGCTTAACTTTAATATCAATATGATTAACAATTTCGCCTCTATTTGTGCACATGGCAAGTTTTTCATCAATGAAGAACGGAACATCACTACCAAGCTTTGAAGCAAGCTCTTTTAATTTTTCATTTGAATAATTTAAATTATATAAAATATTTATACCTTTTAGGGTTGCAGCGGCATCAGTTGAGCCTCCAGCAAGGCCTGCTGAAACTGGTATATTTTTTTCTAATTTAATTTTTACACCAGTTTTAATGCTTGCATCATCTAATATTAATTTTGCAGCTTTTATTATTATATTATCTTCGATTTTGTTATCTTCTAATATGATATCATCTGATATTTCAAATTCCAATTTATCATATAATGTAATAGGTATCATTAAATTATTGACCATATGATAACCATCTTTTTCATCAAATACTTCTAATATTAGATTAATTTTGGAATGAGCATAGATGGTAATTTTTCCACAATTTTCCATATAATTTGTGATATCAACAAAATCTTTTATTGATAATTCTTCTGCTCTAATATTTGGCTTTAATTTGAATTCAGTATAGATATTATCTAATAATTCTTTATCATAATAATTAATTAAATTATTGAATAAAGTTTTTCTTCTTGTTTCAAAAGAATGTCTAATAAATGAATAAAATAATTTTTCATTTATGGCTTTGTTAGGCATATTTTCATATACTTCTAATTCAATTACTGCAGAATCAACATGAGGCGCAGGGTAAAAAGATGTTCTATTTACATTAAATAATTTTGTTGCTTTTGCTTTATAACCTATTAAGATACTTAAATTGTTGTAATCTTTAGTTTTAGGTTTACCACAAATCCTATCCGCTACTTCAAGTTGAATCATAACAATATATTTTTTTATATTGATATTTAATTCTAATAAATTTAATATAATTGGTGTTGTAATATAATATGGTAGATTTGCAACAACATATATTTCTTTATATTTAAAATCTAAATCATTTATATCTTGAATGATATTAGATTTTAAAATATCTTGATTGATTATTTTATAATTATTAAATCCATTTAAATTTTCATTTAAAAATGGAATAATAGAATAATCAATTTCATATGCAAGAACAAATCCTGCATCCATACATAGGCCTCTTGTTATTGCACCTAAACCAGGTCCAATTTCAATTACTAATGTATCTTTTGTAAGATGTGCGCTATCTATGATATTATTTATTACATTATTATCTTTTAAGAAGTTTTGCCCAAATCTTTTTTTAGGGACAACTAATTCTTTAAATTTTCTATTTTGCATATTATTTCCTCTAATTCATCTTTAGTAATTCCAAATGAATTAATTCTATTTAAAAATGTTTTGGCATTTGTTTTTCCAATATTTAAACGCGTAGTTATTTTATTTCTTAAAATGCTACTATTATTTTTACCTACTAATCCAAGCTCATATAAATCAATTATTGTTAAATTGCCATATTCTTTTACTTCATATACATTATCAAGTGCTTCTTTAATATCTTCTAAAGATGCATGTTCAATCCCAACTTTCTTTTTGTTTTTACTAATGCATTTGTTTTTTTGTAAAAATGCATGGCTAACATTTTCTATATTTTGAGATATTATTTTTCTTATTCTTTCTCCTGGATAATCAGGATCTGTGAAGATGATTATTTTATTATCTTTTGATAATTTTTTAAGCATTTCTATGAATTCATCTTTAACATTACTGCCATCAGTAATAAGAATATTTGCATTTTTATATATTTGTTTTATTCTTGCAAGATCATGAATACCTTCTACTACTATGATTGTTGATTTCATTTTTTAAAATAATGGATTCTTTCTATAGTTCTAACACTTGATGTTATTAAGCCTTTTATAATTGGTGAATAATCTTCAAGTGATTTTATTTTGCCGTTTAGAAGAAGAATTTTAATATCATTTATGGCAGATTTTTTAGATTCAAAATAAGCTGCACCACTTATTTTGGATTCTACAAAATAATATTTTAATTCTTCTTCATTATAAGATTTTTTAATTTCATTTATTGTTTCAATAGATGGTTCATTTGATAAATCGATACATTCATATAAATTACGGTGAATGAAGGCGTTAGATAATGTATTTAAAATGTGATCTTTAGATTTGCAGAATTGTTTTATCAAGCCATTTACATATGCATCATCAAGCTCGATATATGAAGATATATCATTCTTGTTTTTTAAAACATTAAAAAAATAATTAGCATTAGTTAAGCTTTTTCCTTCCTCTTTTAAATCTATGATACGTTTGAATATATTTTCAAGCAAATATTCATAGCTTCTTGCAACTGGATGATAATATACTTGAAAATACATATGATATCTTGCCATTAAATATGATTCGATTGAATTTACACCACTCGCTCTTATTAATAATTTTTTATCAATTATTTTCATGCTTCTTAATATTCTTATAAAATCAACTCTTCCATATACTGCACCAGTAAAATATGCATCTCTTTGTAAAAAATCTAATCTATCAACATCAAGAGATGAAGATATAAATTGTTCAATTAATGGATATTTACCACCATGAGCGATGATATTTGCTACATCTGGTGCAATATTTTCTGAATTTTTATTTAAAATTTGATTTATTTCAGATTGATTTGATAAAATTATTTTAGTTGTCATTTCTTCATGGAAAATACCTAATACACTTTCAAAAGCATGTGAATATGGGCCATGTCCTACATCATGAAGTAAGGCTGCAATCTGGAAAATAAGCTTTTCATATTCTGAAATATCATTCATGCCTTCTACATTTTGACATACTAATTTAGCCATCATATAAGCACCTAGTGAATGAGGAAAACGTGAATGTTCTGCAGTTTGAAATACCATTGCGACTCCACTAAGTTGCCTAATTCTTCTTAATCTTTGAACTTCTTTTGAATCAATTAGGTCACTGATTATTTTATAATCTACTTCTATATAGCCATAAATAGGATCTCTAAATACTTTAGTTCTTGCAAGTTTTGTAAACAAATGTACCAACTCCTTTTGTTTATCTAGATATTATTTTACTAATAATATTCTTTTTTTTCTAGTCTTTATAAGAAAATAATTATTTAGATATTT
>CAJOOI010000009.1 GCA_905236105.1 uncultured Acholeplasmatales bacterium | reverse complement strand
TTATTATTATATGCATAATAATATTTATCTTTTTCTATAAAAATAACATTTGGCTTTAATGCCATATTGTAATTACTAGACATACTAAAGCTATATGCACCTGTATTATAAATCACTAATAAATCTCCATATTCATAATCAGGAAGCATTATATCATCAATTAATATATCTCCACTTTCACAACATTTTCCACCAATTGAAACTAAATTATTTTTTATTTCATTTTCTCTTCCAATAATATCCGCTTCATATTTTGCTTGATATAGGGCAGGTCTAATATTATCAGACATTCCTCCATCAACAAAATAATATATCTTATTTTTAGTTTTTTTCTTATATCCTAAAGAATAAATAGTTAAACCAGCATCACTAACAATAGATCTACCTGGTTCAATCAATAATTTAGATATTTTAATATTGTTTTCTTTAATTTTACCCTCAGCATAATTAATTAGGTTTTCTGCTATAAATTTCGTTTCAAGTGGCTTATCTTCTTTTGTGTATTTGACACCAAAGCCTCCACCTAAAGAATATTCATAATTTCCTTTAAGCTTCTTTTCAATTTCAAAAAATCTATCAATTAATTCATAAAATGGATCTAATTCAAATATTTGTGAACCAATATGTGAATGAAATCCTTTTAATAATATATTCTTATCTTCATTAATTAATTTCAAGACTTCATTATATTCAAAAGAATCATAAATAATACCAAATTTAGAATCAAAATTACCAGTTAAAATATATTTATGAGTATGAGCTTCAATTCCAAAATTAATTCTTATATATAAATTTATCTTTTTATTTAATGTCTTATTAATTCTTTGAATGTTTTTTAATTCATCTAAATTATCTAAAACAATATTTATTCCTTTATTTATAGCTAATTCTAATTCATTAGTTGATTTATTATTGCCATGAAAATATATATTTTTAGATAGAAAATTGGCTTTAAAAGCTAATTCTAATTCACCTAAAGATACGACATCAATTGACATATCTTTTTCTTTTAAAATTTTTAATAAGCTTGGTAATGCTAAAGCTTTTGATGCATATAAAACTTCAGTTTGAAAAGAATTAGATTTAAAATTAGTTTTATATAAATCTATTTTTTCTCTAATTTTTTCTACATCATATAAAAAAACAGGAGTATTTACTTCTTTTATTATATCTAATACATCAAAACCATTTATTAACATATTACCAATACCTTTCATTTTTTAGTTGTCTTGAAAGTAATCCTTCTAATGCAAGAGAAGGTGATAATTCATTTGTTATTACTTTATAAGCTATATCAATCATAGGCAATTCTAAATTATATTTAATACCTATTTGGTATGCTGCCTTAATCGCTCTAATACCTTCAACAGATTGTCCAACATTTTTGATTGCATCTTCAATAGACATACCTTTTGCAATATTAATTCCACATTTAAAATTTCTTGAATTAAATGAAGATGCTGTAACAATTAAATCGCCAAGACCTGAAAGTCCATATACTGTTTGAATATTTCCACCTAATGCCGTAACGATACTAACAAATTCTTTTAATGCACGAGATATTAATAATGCACGAGCATTTTCTTTCAAACCTAAACCATATGCAACACCAGAAATAATTGCAAAAGCATTTTTTATTGCTCCACTTGCTTCTACACCTACAACATCATTTGATGTATAAACACGTAAATATTTATGGTTGGCAAATAATTCTTGGGCTTTTTTAGCATATGTTGGATTAAATGATGCAGAAACTAAGGCTGTAACATTTCTTTCAATTACTTCTTCTGCATGAGATGGACCTGAAATTGTTGCATAATTATGTTCATATTGAATTTCCTCATCAACTAATTCATAAACTAATTTTGATGATTCAGGTTCAATTCCTTTTGATACATTAATAAATAAGATTTTTCTATCAACATACTCATTAATTTGTTTTAAAACTCCTCTTAAGTATGTAGTGGGAACACATAATACAACAACAGATGCATCATTTAAAGCATCTTTTAAGTTAGATGTAGCTTTTATAGATTCAGGAATTTTTAAATCAAAAAAAGGATGAAGATGCTTCTCATTTATTTTTTTAACAAAATCAGTATTTATATCATAAATTACAACATTATGATTATTATCGGCTAAAACTTGAGCTAAAGTAGTCCCCCAAGCTCCGCCACCCATCATAGCAATCTGCATATTAATCACGCTTTCTAAATTCAAATTTTATAGGAGTTGCAAAAAAATCAAAATTCTTTCTTAATTGATTTTCTAAATATCTTTGATATGAAAAATGCAAGAATTTTGGTTCATTTACATAAAAAGCAAATGTAGGTGGATTTACACCAGTTTGAGTTGCATAATATATTTTTATTTTACCACCATTAAAATCACTTGGTGGGAACATTAAATAACTATCTGTTATTATATCATTTAAAACTGATGTAGTTATTTTTCTTCTTGATGCTTCATATGCTTCATCAATTGCATCAAATATAGTATTAATCCTCTTATTTTCTAATGCTGATGTAAATACTATAGGAGCAAAATCAAGATATTTAAATTTAGCTCTTACATCATCTTCCCATTTTTTCATTGTTTTAGAATCTTTTGTTACTAAATCCCATTTATTTACAACAATGATACATGGTTTATTATAATCCGTAACATAGCCACCAACATGTAAATCTTGTTCTATAATTCCTTCATTAGCATCTAGTAATAATAATACAACATCAGCTCTTTCAATTGCTTTTATACTTCTTAATGCTGCATATTTATCAACATTTTCATATATTTTACCACGCTTTTTTAAGCCGGCAGTATCAATTGCAACATAATTTTTTCCATTGTATCTAAATTTAGAATCAATTGCATCTCTTGTTGTACCGCTAATATCTGATACAATATCTCTTTCATCATTTAATATCGCATTAGTTAAAGAAGATTTACCAACATTTGGTCTACCAATTAATGCAAATTTAATGCCTTCATCTTCCTTTTTTGCTTCTTTTTGAGGAAAATAAGATACAATTTTATCTAATAAATCACCTGTACCAATTCCATGAGATGAAGATATACCAATAACATCATCAAATCCTAAAGCATAAAAATCATAGATTGCATCTTGAAATTTTTGATCATCAATCTTATTTACTGCAACAATTACAGGTTTTTTTGTTTTATGTAATAATCTTTTTATATAAATATCATCATCTGTTAGACCACTTCTGGCATCTACAACAAAAACAATCACATCTGCTTCTTCCATCGCTATATCTGCTTGAGCTTTAATTTCTTCTAAAAAAGGGGCATCACTTAATTCAATGCCCCCTGTGTCAATTAAAGAAAAATCTTTAAGCATCCATGATGCAAGACTATAGATACGATCTCTTGTTACACCAGGTTGATCATCGGTAATTGATAATTTGTCTTTGATAATTCGATTGAATAATGTTGATTTTCCAACATTAGGACGACCAACTATCGCTACCTTTGGTAACATAAAATCACCATCCATTCATTATTATTTATTTAATAAGTCTTTAAATTGTTCACCAATTTGTGTAGAAATATCTTCATTATCAAGATATTTTTCATAAGATTTTCTATCTTCTTCTACTTGGAATTTTTTAATAGATAATCTTAATTTCCATTCTTTTGGTTGAATATCTATTATATATGCTTGTCCTTCATCATCTTTGGCATAATATGATGATAAATCTTTACCTTTTTCTGCCATAGTTTCACTTGCAGGAATAAAAGCATCTACACCTAAAGCTACAACATCAAGTCCATTTTGTTTTACTTCAGTTATTTTATAATTAACTAAATCTCCTACTTTTCCATTAACATTTTTCCATGGATTGTCAAGTAAAGCTTTTCTTGATAAAGATATTTTTTCTTTTTCAGCATCAATTGCAATTATTGCAACTTCTACTTCATCACCAATAATTACACAATTATTGAAATTGTCATTAGGATTATGTGAATATTCTGATGCATGTAATAAGCCCTTTAAATTAGGATTAATTTCTAATAATAAGCCAAATGGTAATTTATTTGTTACTTTAGCAGTAATTTTATCTCCAACTTTATGTTCACCAATAAATAATTCAAAAGGTGATTTTAATAAAGCTTTTCTTGATAAATAAATTTTGCCATTTTCTTTAGATAAAACAACTGCATCAATTGCTTCTCCATCTTTTAATACAGTAGTTACATCTACAAATTCATGAGAAACATCTTTTGCTTTTATAACACCTTGAAGATTACCAAATTTAACATATACTTGATAATTTAATACTTTAGCTACAACACCATGAATAACATCACCAACATTAACATTGTCATATTCAGCTTGTTTTGCTTTTTCAAGTGCTTCTTTTTGAACTATTTTAGAAGAAACAACTGCACGTTTTCTTTCTGGATTTACTTCTATTACTTTAACTTCGATATTTGATTTTAAAGTAACATCTTTAACTGACTGGCTCATTGGCATAAATAATTCAAAGCCTAAATAAGTTAAAGTATATCCTTTTTCAGGGATTTCTTTTACAACTTTAGCTGTAATAACAGTACCATCTTCACATGCTTTAACTATATCACCAAAAGATTCATCTTTTAATACTTTTAATCTTGAAATAAAAATATGTTCATCAGTTATTTTTGATACATGTCCTTCGATTTCATCACCTATTTTAACTAAGCCAATAAAAGAATTAACATTATTATCTTTAGTATAATGATCAAGGTGAATAATACCTTCTAAATTAGTACCTAAATCTAATGTTAATGTTTGTTGTTCAACTTGTACAACTACGCCTTTTACAAAATCACCAACACGATATCTTTTAATTTTATAGCCTTCCATTAAATTTTCCATACTATTTTTTTCCATTTTCATCATCTTCCTATCTATAATGTTTATTATTGTATCAACAACCTCAGGAATACTCATATTGGTTGTATCAATCTCTATTGCATCATCGCTTTTTTTAAGTGGAGCAATTTCTCTATGAGAATCTTTAAAATCCCTTGCTTTAATATCCTCTAAAACTTCTTCATATGGTAATTCAATACCTTTTTCCATAAGTTCTAGTCTTCTTCTTTTAGCTCTTTCTTCTGGGGTAGCATTTAAAAATATTTTTACATCAGCATTAGGTAAAACTACAGTACCGATATCTCTACCATCCATTATAATATAGCCATGTTCAGCAGATTTTCTTTCGTAATCTACCATTTTATCTCTAACAATCTTAAATTTAGAAACTAAAGAAACATTGTTAGTTACAATTTCTTCTCTTATTTGTTTTGAAACATCTTCGCCATTTAAATATGTTTTACCATCTTTAAATAAAACATTAGTTTCATGAACAAATCCATATTCTTCTTCTTTTTCTTTATCTATATTACGCCTTATTGCTTCAAGTGTAATTGCTCTAAACATTGCGCCTGTATCAATATGGATAAATCCCATTTTGCTACATACAATTTCAGAGATTGACGATTTACCTGAACCAGCCGGGCCATCTATCGCAACTTTAAAACTTTTCATAAAAAACCTCTAACAAATATTTTAACATAAAAATAGTATTTTTACAAACTATATAATTGACGAATTTCATGAAGTTTCAAGACTCTATATTCACCAATTCCAAGGCCTTCAATAGAAATTCCAGCATATTCAATTCGTTTCATTTTTTTAATTTTATAGCCAAGCGCTTCAAAAATATTATCTATATCATTATTTTTAGTGTCATTTATTGATAATTTTAATAATGTAGAATCATTTTTTTTATCAATATCTAATACTTCTACTTCTAAATTATCATATTTTTTTCCATTAGAAGTAAAGCCTTTAAATAATTTATTAAATGTTGATTGATTTATTTGTTTATCAATTCGAACTTGATATATTTTCTTAATTGATTGACTTTTTTTATTTAATTTATTAGCTAACTGACCATCATTTGTTAATATAATAGCACCTGATACATTATAATTAAGTCTTCCAATCGGATATATTCTTTCATCTGTATCTATTAAATCAACAACACATTTTTTACCTTTTTCATCTATACTTGAAGATAAAACGCCAGTAGGCTTATTTAAAATAAAATAAATATGTTCTTTTTTTTCAACTACCTTACCTTTAAAAGTAACAACATCATCTTTATTTACTTTATACCCTAATTCAGTTATGACTTCACCATTTACTTTTACATCACCATTTACAATGAATTCTTCTGATTTTCTACGTGAAGCAACACCACAATCAGCTAAATATTTTTGTAACCTGATCTTTGTTTCATTTTTTTGCATATATAAACCATTTTTTCCTAAAATCTTTTTTTAGTATATCATTATAAATGATATATTTCAAGAAAAAAGGCTATCAATATTGATAGCCAAAAACGCTTTATTTGCGTTTAAGAAAAACTAGAATGTGTAAATGTTTATTTATTTAATCAAATTATTAACAAATATAATAGAAAATTATAATGCTTTTGAAGCTTCTTTAACTTCTTGCGCTTCAACTGCTGGTTGAACACCACCAATAACTTCTTCAGTTTCGGCATCGAATAAATGAACATGATTTAAATCTAATACTAATTTTATTTGTTCGCCAACAACTAAATCATCTCTTGAAGATACTGCAGCAATAATACTATCACCATCTACAGTTGCATAAATATTAGTTTCAGCTCCTAATAATTCTGACATTTCAACTTTAACTTCAATAACTCCACCTGGCCAAGTTTCAAACATTAAAGGTGTTCTTTCATCAAAAATATCTTCTGGTCTAATACCTAAAATAACATCTTTGCCAATATAGCCAAGTTTTTCAGCTAAAGCTAATTTTCCTTCTGGTAGGGAAATCTTGTAATTTCCTGAAGCTGATACAAATACGCCACCATCTTCTAATTTGCCATGAATAAAGTTCATAGGTGGAGTACCAATGAATCCACCAACGAATACATTAGCTGGAGATGTATATATTTCACGAGGATTACCAACTTGTTGGATTCTACCATCACGCATAACTACAATTCTTGATGCCATAGTCATGGCTTCAATTTGGTCATGTGTAACATAAATTGTTGTACATCCTAAACGTTTATGTAATTTAGATAATTCACCACGCATTGTAACACGTAGTTTTGCATCTAGGTTAGATAATGGTTCATCTAATAAGAATACATTTGCATGTTGTACGATTGCTCTACCTAAAGCAACTCTTTGACATTGACCACCTGATAATTGACGAGGGAATCTCTTTAAGAATTTTTCAAGTCCTAGCATCTTTGCAGCTTCTGCAACTCTTTCTTCTATTTCTTCTCTAGGTACTCTTCTGATTTTTAAACCAAAGGCCATGTTTTCGTATACACTCATATGTGGATATAATGCATATGATTGGAATACCATTGCGATACCTCTATTTTTAGGTGATACATCATTCATTCTTACATTATCAATTAAAAAATCACCTGAAGAAATTTCTTCAAGACCTGCAATCATACGAAGTGTAGTAGATTTACCACAACCTGAAGGTCCTACGAAAATAATAAATTCTTTATCATCGATATGTAAATTAAAATCGAATACAGCTTGAACACCATTTGGATAAATTTTATTAATGTTAATTAAATCTAATTTTGCCATATAATCCTCCTAATTTTGAAAATATTTTAAAACTTTTATCATATAAAAGAAATGTGCATTTTGCACGAAAATATAATATATTTTTATGAAAAGGAAACAATTAAAAAAGATATCTTTAAAAAGAAATAATAATTAATTATCATATTCTTTATCACAAAGATATCTTTTTTTTGAAATTATATAATTTAAAATTATTTATTTTCAACAAGTGAATATAAGATATACATATCTTTAAAATTTTTCAAATCAAAGCCTGTATCATTTAAAAATTTATCACATTTATATAATAAAGTATTTCTATGTATATACATATTTTTAGAAGCTCTTGATACATTTAAATCATTTAATGCAAATTCTTTTATAAAATCTGAATTAATTTGAGTAGCTTCTAATATATAATCTAATATTTCTTTTTTATTTGAAATATTTGAAGAATATAAAATAGCTTCTTTAAAATCATAAATACCAGAATTTAAATTTTTTAACAATCTTAAGGCAATATCTAATTCTTTTTTGGCATCTTTAGGCTTAAAAGATAAATATACAAATGGCATAAAAGATAAATCAGCTGAAATTGAATTGATAGACATTCTAATTTCATTCTCATTATTAAAATTATGGTATATTATTAAATAATTATCAAAATATTCGATTCTAATACTATTTCCTAATAATGATTTAAAAAAATTTAATAAAATTTTTTCATCTTCTATTTTCTTTATAATGATAAAATTCATATTATTTATTTTTATCCTCATTTAAAATTTCATCATCTGTATAAATTCTTATTTCTGTATTTTTTGTTTCATCATTTTTAGG
>CAJOOI010000008.1 GCA_905236105.1 uncultured Acholeplasmatales bacterium | reverse complement strand
CATCATAGATATTACACCCATTAATACAATAAATATTGCTGAAGAAATATATATACTTTTATCTTTCTTTTCCTTCATAAAACTCACTTCTTTCGGAAACAATATAATTAGGCCACAAAATAGCACAACTAATAATTTAATATGCACGCATTCTTCATTAAAGTTATCAAGCAAATATTAATATCATTCTCTTTGCTTAAAAGCATAAGAATTAAAATGTTTTGTTATGTTATAACTTTTATCTTGTTACTTTAGTAAAAAGTATTATTTTCCGAATGAGGTTTTAGCGTTTGATTAAGCAACAGACCGTCTCAACGTGTTTAGTTCGAGAAAAATTATCTAGACTTATAATATCATTTATTTGATATTTCTCAGCTTTAAATAATAATAAATCTCTTTTTAATGTAATTGGATTACAGGATATGTATATTACTTTTTTGATTTGAAGTTTAGATATTACTTTTATAAATTGTAATGTTGTACCTTCTCTAGGTGGATCTATAAAAATTGTATCTATTTTAATGTTTGATATATTATTTATAAATTTTGTTGCATCATTATTATAAAAAGTAATATTTTTAATATTATTTAATTTTGCATTAATTTTTGCATCATTATGTGCGTTTTTGTTTAATTCTACTGAAATTACTTTTTTAACATGTTTAGCAAGAAATATAGAAATACTTCCGATTCCACTATATGCATCAATTACAATTTCGTTTGGTGATAATTTGGCCATATTTATAGCCGTATTATAAATTTTTTCCATCATATTAGTATTTATTTGGAAAAATGAATTTGGAGATATTTTGAATTTGTATGAATCTAAATATTCTATTATATATCCAGGTCCGTATAATATTTTGTTTTTATCTCCTAACACAATCGGAGTATTTCTTGAATTAATATTTTGAACAATTGTTGTTATACCTAATTTATGATTTATTAAATCCTTAATTAATTTATTTGCTCCAGGAAATTGAATATCAGATGTAACAAAAACAATCATTATTTCTTTAGAATTAAATCCATATCTTATAAAAATATTTTTTAGTACTCCTCCTTTGGTAAAGGGGATGATTTTGTTAGATTTTAAGATATTGTTTATTTCACTTATTATTTTGTTGATGTTTTTAGGTTGTAGCATACAATCTTCAATTATCACAATATTATGTGAATGTTCTTCATATAAACCACACAATATATTGCCTTTTTTGTCAGTTGTGTAATTCATTTGACATTTATTACGGTAATTTAAATATTTATCCTTGGCATCAATTATTTTTATTGTTTTATGAAAGCATGAAAAAAGTTCATTTAAATATTTTTCTTTTAGCTTTATTTCATAGTCATAATTTATATGCATAAATTGACAACCTCCACAAATATCTTGATATTTGCAGCCGTTATCAATTCTTTCATCAGATTTTTTGATTATTTTAACGTTATTATTGTTTAATTCAATATCTTCTCCATCTATTAGTCCGTCTATGTAGATGTTTTTGTTATTTATTTTAGTAACAAAAGTTGAAGGATAGGTTGTTTTGATATTTTTAAACTCCATAATATCACTCATTTCTTATTTTATTCTACCAGATTCAATTAATTCTTTTTTGAAAGCTTCAGGATTTTTTTGAGCATAATCTTGATGATATTCTTCAGCAAGATAAAATAAAGAATCATCTAATATTTTAACTTTCACATTCATACCATATATTTTTTCTACTTCTTTTATTTTATCTTTTGTGATATTTATTTCTTCTATATTATTTGTAAAAACTGCTGTCGTATAATTTGAGCCTCTATCTATAAATTGACCTTCATCATCAAAAGGATCTATAGTTAAAAAGAAGATATCAAGTAATTCTTTATATGATGTTAAATTTTTATCATAATAAATTAATATAGTTTCTTTGTGGCCAGTTATGCCTTTTTTTACTTCTTCATATGAAGGCATAAAGAGATTACCACCTGCATAGCCACTAAAAATATTTTTTATGCCTTTTTTATGAAAATAAGCGTTAGCACTACACCAAAAGCAACCACCAGCAAGCATTGCTGATTTAATATTTTTATTTATGATAAGATAGTAATCATCTATTTTTTTAATTTCACCTAAAAAATAGTTATTTAATGCATAAACAAGCTTTTGATTATAAATTTTATCATAATTCAAATTATATTTATATATTGCATCACAAAATAGATTGATATCTTCATCATTTCTAATATAAATATTTGAATGAATTGAGATTAAAATATTGTTATTAAATTTAATTATATAATTAGATTTATTAAATTCGTTAAAAGATTTTAATAAATCTAATTCATAATTATTTAATTTTGTTTCAGTTATTAATAGATTTTTATCATTAAAAAACATAAATTCACCTTCAAAAAAATAAGACTCTTAGTTATTATAACAAAGAGTCTTTAAAAAGTTTATACTTTTTCTACGTTTTTAGCACTCATGCCTTTTTCGCCGTCAACTAATTCAAAAGTCACTTCTTGACCTTCTTCTAAAGTCTTATAACCATCTGACTTAATTGCAGAGAAATGAACGAATACTTCTTGACCATCTTCTGTGATGATAAAGCCGTAACCTTTATTGGCATTAAACCATTTTACTTTACCGTTCATATTGTCCCCCTAATTTTGTTACCTTAATAAAAGAAATTTGCGAATATTATACAATAAAAAAAACAAAAAGAAAATATATTTTTGTATAATAATGTAAAAAAGCGAAAAATATTT
>CAJOOI010000007.1 GCA_905236105.1 uncultured Acholeplasmatales bacterium | reverse complement strand
TATGAACTAAAATACAAATTAACTCCAAATGATTATCTAAAAATGAAAGAAGAATTATTAAAATATATGAAAGTAGATAAATATGGTATATCTACAATTCAATCTATATATTATGATACTCCATCTTTTACATTAATCAGGAAATCAATTGATAAACCAGCATTCAAAGAAAAATTACGCTTAAGAAGCTATGGTTTAGCAAAACCTGATAGCCCTTGTTTTTTAGAAATAAAAAGAAAAACAGAAGGTCTTGTATATAAAAGAAGGATTCCTGTTAAAGAACAAATTGCTAAAGATTTCATGAACTATAGAGGCAATTTTGAAGATAGTCAAATATCAAGGGAATTAACGTATTTTAGAAATTATTACAAAGATTTAATACCACAAATATTAATAATTTATGAAAGAGAATCATTTTATAAGGATAATAGTGAAGTAAGAGTAACATTTGATTTTAATCCAAGATATAGACAAACAGATTTAAATCTACATACTTCATTAGAAGGTATTCCTTTAATGAATGAAGAATTAATATTTATGGAAATAAAAGTATTACATAATATGCCTTTATGGTTAACAGGTATATTAAATAAATTAAAAATTAAACGTGGCTCTATTTCAAAAGTAGGCGAAGCTTACCGAAGAGAAAAAGAAAAACGAATCAAACTTAATCAATTACAAGCATAGGAGGATTTACAAAATGACTGAATTTTTTGGTTCAATATTTGATTTAAATTGGGGTGCTGGTGCATTCTTCTTAATGTTAGGTGTTTCACTTATAACCGGCCTATTAACTTCATTTATTCTATCATTTAGAATGCACTCTTCATCTAGATTTTTTATAACAAACGCAATAACTGTAGCAAGTGTAGCTATAGTTGTAGCATTAATTAATAATATCGCTACAGCTTTTGCTTTAGCAGGTGTCTTTGGCTTAGTTAGATATAGATCTGCTCAAGGTACATCAGAAGAAATAGGTTCTATCTTCATATCTGTTGCTGCCGGTTTAGCATTTGGTATGGGCTATTTAGCATATGGTGTTATTTGTTCAATTATTATTTCACTTCTTTATTATTTATTAACTTATTTACCAATTTTTGAACATAAAGGTAAAAATTTATATAAAATTGTAAGAGTTACTATCCCAGAAGATTTAGATTATGATACAGAATTTAGTGAAATATTTAAGCATTACGGAAGTGAATATGAATATTTAAAAATTAAAACATCAGATATGGGTTCTTTATATAAAATTGAAGTTAAAATCAAATTAAAAAATGAAACTGAATCTAAAGCATTATTAGATGAATTAAGACAAAAAAATGGCAATTTAGAAGTTGCATTAACACCTTTTATCCATACTGCAAATCAATTATAATAAAAAAAATTTCATACTTTCAAAATAAAACTAAATAAGTTATAATAATATGGTGGTCTAATTTTACCACCATATTATTGCTATTTGGAGTATAAAATTTATGAATAATATTGTTAACTATATTGAAAAACTAACATCAAATGATGATTTCTTTATTGCAGCAAAAGATGCACTTGAAGTAATATATGATGAATTTAATATATCATGTGTAGAAATTAAGGATAAAGATAATAAAAAATTAGTTTTATTAAATAATTCCAATGATAAAAAAGTTTATCATTTAAAGAAAACTGATTTTATAGAAATAAAAGTATATAAAAAAGGTAATGAGGCTTGGAATATTAGCCAATTAGAATTATTAGATTCTTATTTGAGTATATTAGTCATAAGATATGAAACTATTATTTCTATGAAAAAAATTGAAGAATCATATTTAATACACCCCGAAACAGAATTACCAAATTCAATAGGTTATATGGAATTAATTAAAAAAATTGATGATTCTAATTTAAATAAATATACAGCTTTATATATAAATATAAATAATTATGCAATTATAGCCAAAAATTTTGACAAAAATGATGCAATAAAAATATTAAAATCATTTTCAAATTCATTGAAGGAATTTAAAAATGATGATGAAATATTTGCATATTTTGGTGGAAATAATTTTGCTGGTATAATTCATAAGGAACGTTTTGCTGAATTTTTAAATTTAGTAAATAATTTTAATATTACATTACATTCTAACAACAAAGAAACTAACATATTACTTTCTTGTTGTCTAGG
>CAJOOI010000006.1 GCA_905236105.1 uncultured Acholeplasmatales bacterium | reverse complement strand
TTTTTTATTTTATGTTTTAAAAACATCTCAAATATCATGTAGTACAATAATTAAAAATTTTTGTAGAATTTATAGTAATCTAAATATATTTTTTCATTAATTTTTTCACCCATATTACCAGATACATATGCTCTTGCACTTAGATACATGGATGCAAATTTAGCTTTAGATATTTCAGAACTTAAAAATGTATCTTTACTTACATTATTTGAAAAAATAAGATGCCTATAATTATTAATGACTAAGTATAACTTGTCATAGTTACTTTTACATTTTAGTTTGATAGAAAATAATTTAGAAATCTTCAATTTGTTTTGTATATTTTCAATTGAACATTTTATTTAAGTCTATTAGATTAAGATTATTATCTTCATAATTTAATAAATTATCATCAAACCCTGAAGCACTAAATAAATATAATTCTTTTTTAGTATAATGCTTAAAAGCATTTATAGACAAATCTTCATACATATCTTTAACATCACTTATTGTTCTTTTATTCTTAGAAAATTTGCATTCAGCAACTAATAAAAATTCTTTTTTTGAAGCAACAATATCTAATTCAATGCTTCTATTCAATTCTGAATTTTCAATATTACAATTTTCAAATTCAACATAGAAAGTATTTAATCTACTATTTTTATTTAAATATTCTAAAAAAGTTAGACATTCATATTCAAATGCATGATTTATGAAATTATTGATTTGTATAATTTGATCTTTTTTGATTATATTTCCATATCCAGTTTTAATAAGCTCTGAATTTTCTCTTATAAATCTATAATAAAAGCTTAACATAGGATCACAAATTTCATATTTTGAATTTCTATTTGAATTAAAATTTGATCTTTTTTTAATTATATTATCATTAATTAGTTCTTTAAGATATTTTGTCATTTTACTTGTGTCTGTTTCTAATGCTTCACATAATCTACTTAAAGTATTATTTCCATTAGCTATATTTTTAACTATCGAAGCATAAAGGCCACTTGTTACAACATTAGATGTTATTATTTTACTTGGATCATCTGTAAATGTTGCGGTTTCTTTATAAAATAAATCATCTAAATTTTCATCAAAAGATTTTTTGGGATTAATTAATGACAAATAATAAGGGAATGTATTTGTAATAGCTAATATTTTTGCTTTTTCAAAATTATCCTCTATTCCAGTAAGGAATTCTAAAGCTTCATTCCATTCAAATTTCTTTAATAATAATGAGAATGTATTTCTCTGATATAATGGCGCTTTACTATCATTAATTTCGGTTTCTAAAAATGATACATTACTACCTGTTAATATCAAAGTAAATCTTTGATGCTTAAACATATTATCTATAGCTTTTTGCAAAGCTGATAAGAAATCTGTTTTTTTTCTTTTTCCATCTCGAGTTAAAACAATATTTGGATATTCATCTATCACAAATAATCCAAAATCATCCTTAAAATAATCTGAAATAGCTTCAAAAAAAGAATACCAAGTCTTAAAATTACCTTGATAAATAAAACCTGCTTGTTTAGAAAAAAATCTACTAAAATCATCACGTATATCAATATCATCACTATCTGTAGAATAAAACATCAATGATTTTTTATTTTCTTTAAACATTTCAAGTAATGAAGTTTTGCCTATACGTCTTTGTCCATACAAATAACCAAATTCAAACCTATCATTTAAATATCTTTCCTCTAGTAGACTCAATTCTTTTTTTCGTCCAAAATATTTAATCATATTTTTGTGCACCACGTTTTCCGGGAATACGTTTTCCGCTTATCGAATTAATTATATTACATATTGTAAGATACGTCAACAAATAGAATTATTATTTTACCTATACTATAACCTACTATAGATAATGCACTTGACATTAAACAATCAAGTACCATACTTATCACATATAATTATATTTCCTACTTCACAAAAAACTCAACATCATTTTTATGTTTTTTTGATTTTAGAATACTCTTTTTTTCTGTTATTTTTTTCAACTTTAATTTACAAGATAATTCTATAAAATTCATATTAAGTGATGCAAGTCCATCAAAGTTGAAACCTATTCTATAATAAACATCTTAGTAGTTTTATCAAAATTAGGTATTCTTCCGTTTCATCATTCTTCTATCGTATATCCTAATGATCCAGCAGCAAATGAAACACCTAAAGCTCCCTAAACAAGCGCATTATTAAATGCTTTTTACATGCATATAAATTTATGTCATATTTTGCTCATCAAAAAGAAAAAGCCCTCGAGGGCTTAATCTAATTTAATCATTTCTGTATATGCCATAATAAGTGGTCCAACACCTTTGGCATCATTTTCTACAACTGGTTCTGAAATATAATATTCATATGAACCATCTCTTCTTCTATTATTATCAGGACCAAGTCCAGCAACTAAACAAATACCACCTAAATTTAAGTCACCATTAACTTCTTTTAAATATTTATTACAAATACCATTAAAAATATCTACACCAATTTTGCGATATCTTTCAGGTAATAATTCTAATCTTACAGCTTTTAATATTGCATAAGATATCATCGCGGAACCTGAAGTTTCTAAATAATTGCCTTCACGACCTGGAAAGTTAGGTACTTGATAAAACATTTTTGATTCTTTATCTTGATATAATAAAATACCATCAATTGTTTCTTTTAATATTTGTTTTAATGTATTATATTCATCATACATTTGAATATCCATAAAATCTAATACATCAACTAAACCAACTGTATACCAACCAATACTTCTTAGCCAGAAGTTTTTTGATAAGCCTGTATTTTTATCAGCCCAAAACATTTGTTTTGAAGAATCATATCCATGATAATAAAGCTTAGCTTTTTTATCAAACATAATATTATAAACATTCTTAAATTGTCTTACAATATCATAATAATCTCTTGTTGTTGATGTTTGATATCTAGTATAAAAAGGTTGAGCCATATATAAACCATCTAGCCAAATTTGATTTGGATAAATTTTTTTATGCCAAAAGTTACCTTCTTTTGTTCTAGGATGTGTTTTTATTTGTGAATAAGTTAATTCTATTGCTTTTTTATATTTTTCTTCTTTAGTCATATCATATAAATCAAATAAAATTCTTGATTCACTCATATCATCTGTTGAATATTTTTCCGGTTCATAGCCTCTAATTGTGCCATCTTCGAAAACATAATAATCAACAAAATTTTTGACAAAATTGATATATTTTTCATCCTTTGTTGTTTTATATAATTCAATTAATGATGTTGTCATACAGCCATCAATATAATTCCATACAGGCATTTTACCTTGCTTAATAGATTCAATATTCCAAAGTGGCATATCTGGCTTTGAAGTCATTAATTTATCAATATAATCATCAATTAATTTATACATGTCTTTTCCTCCTGATTTTCAAATTAATTATATAAAAATAATGAAGCTTTAACAAGTTTATTTTTATATGCTAATTTTATCTTCTTCATTAAAAATTGAAATCCAACATTTTTTAATATATTCACTATTTGAATGTTTATTAAAATGATTGTATGTTTTTTGTCTCAAATCTTTTAAATAATTTAAATCTAATAATATTTCTTTTATCTTAACTGCAATATCTTTAGGGTTTCTTGATTCAATAATAAAACCATTTTCTCCATTATCTAAAACTTCTTTTATCGCATCTCCCCAGTTTGTAGAAATAGCTGGTACAGATTGGCTATTAGCTTCATTTAATCCTAAATGAAATCCTTCAAATGTAGAAGTGCATAATAATAAATCACTTTCGTTTAATTTTTCTTTTAATTGATTTGATGTTCCTTTAAGTGTTACAAAATCATTTAGTTTGTTCTTTTCAATAAATGATTTCATCTTATTTTCAAGTTCTCCAGCTCCATACATACTTAAATGAGCTTTGAAATCTAATTTCTTTAATTCTAGCATTATTTGAAGCGCTAAAATTGGATCTTTTTGAGCAGTAAATCTTCCAATAAATATTATTTCATTATTATGATAATCTAAATTTAAATTACTATCAAATCTGATTGGATTATGAACAAAATAACTATCTTTTACATTTTTCTTTTTTGCTTCAATTTTTAATTTTGTTTCTTTAGTTAAAAAGATATATTTATCAGGTTTTCTATGAAACATTCTCCCTAATGAAATAGAAGGCTTTAAAAAGAATTTTGCATTAAAATGAAAATGGAATAATACTCTTCTATCTTTTGGTGCACATAAATAATTATCATATGCAGAAAATATTAATATATCATCTTTAGTTGTCATTGATTTAATAATCTTACGATTTTTAAATCTTTTAAAAATCCAATACATAGAGCCTTTCATTAATGCAAAAGGTCTAACAATAGGATTTACTTCTTCTGCATATTCATCTATGCAAGAATATTTATATGGTATATTTAAATATATTGTATTTACATCTTCACTTATTGGAAAAGGCATATTTTCATATTTTTGTCCCATTACAACTAAATTTATTTGTCTTTCTTTAGCTAATAAATTAACGATATTTAGGGTAACCATTTCGGTTCCAGCAAGCTTATGTGTTTGTCTTAAGAACCAATATATTTTTTTCATGATAAAGCACTTAAAATATCTTCTTTAGATATTTCCCCTTCCCTAAGTATTTCAATTTCCTTAGCGATTCTAACAACTGTAGAAGATATTTTTGATAATGGTTCTTCTAAATCATAAACCTTATCTACTAAAGAACCATATATTTTACATAAAGTTTTGTAATCATTTATTGGTTCTTCTCCACTTTCATTAACTGAAGTTGTAAGCATTGGGCCATACTGATGCAATAAACTGATGGCTATTTTGCTGTTTGGTATTCTAATTCCAATAGTAGAATAACCTATTTTTTGTTTTACAATTTCTTTCGGTTCAAGTATTAATGTTAATGGACCAGGCAAAAATTTATTTATTAATTTTTTGGCATCATCTGTAACATATGAAATTTCTTCTATTTGTTTTAAATCTGCACATAGACATGCAAGAAGTCTTTCTTTGGGACGATGTTTTATTTCATATATTTTATTAATTCCATCAATATCAAATATGGGAGTACCTATACCATATACTGTATCAGTTGGGAAAATAACAACCATTAAAACTCACCTACATATATAAAAGTCATTCTGTCTTTGCCTTCTAAATCTTTTAAGACATCAACTTTAGAATCTGGAAAATATTTTTTAGCCAAATTAATCATTTCTTGTTTTTTATCAAAGCCATGCTCAAAAGCAATTATGGCTTTATCTTTTAAAAGTGGCTTTACACCTTTTAAAATAATATCATAAAATTTCATACCATCACTTCCGCCAAATAAGGCTATATTTGGCTCATTGTCTTTAACAAGCGGATCAACAAGCTCATCATTTGGAATATATGGTGGATTTGAAATAAAAATATCAAATTTCATGCCTAAAACTGGTTTTAGCATATCACCTTGAATAAATTTTACATTAGCACCTAATTTTTCATTATTAAGTCTTGCAACATCAAGTGCTTCATCACTAATATCAGTTGCTACAATATTCATGTTTGGCTCTTCAAGTGATAATGCAATTGCAATATTACCTGAACCAGTAGCTAAATCACACACATCTACTTTTTGACCTTTAAAATGGTCATCATAATTATATAAAACATGTTCAACTAATTCTTCAGTTTCACGTCTAGGTATTAATACATTTTCATTTACGATAAAATCATATCCATAAAAGCATGATGTACCGATGATATGCTGAATTGGTTTATTTTCATATAAATATTTATTGAAGCCTTCATTAAATATTTCAATCTTATCTTGTGGCATTTCATCATCCATATGCACATAAAGCATAGATGGTGAAAGATTTAATATATGTTCTAATAATAAAACAACAGCTGAATCTTCTTTATTATTTTCAAGTGCAAGCTTAGCTTTTTCTTTATAGAATTTATTTATTGTCATATTTTTTAAAACTAACTAATTTATCACCATCATAAACTACTTCAAGCTCTATTAATTCACAAGTATTCATGAATGGTTCTAAAAATAGATAGTCTCCTTCCCATAAATTTAATTTTAATATATCTTTTTTAGGAACCCACAAAAGGCTTCCTTCATCGCAATCTTTTATTTGATTGCCTTCGAATTTATCGACATGATATAAATACATATCTTCATCTTCGATATTATTTCTAAAATAAACAATACCTCTATATGTATAATGAATAACATCTAAATTGGTTTCTTCTTTTATTTCTCTAATTAATGCTTCATCTGGAGTTTCTCCATCTTCAACATGACCACCAATTCCTAAATATTTATTTTTATTCATGTCGTTTTCTCTTTTATTTCTAAGAAGCATTAAATATTTGTCATCTTTTTCAATATAAGCTAAAACTACATTGCATTTGGGCATAACAATCAACTCTTATTTCTTATTTTTTTCAATCAATGAATTGAAAATATTATTAAATGATTGACTTTCATCTTCTTTTATAAGATTGTATTCTAAAGCAATCTCATAAAATATTGATTCGATTGAAGGACTATCAATATCATTTAAAGTAAATGTTTTATATATAACATCATCAAGTAGGGCAAAATATTCGTCTTCTACTTCTATTTTTTGTTTGAAACAATCCATAACATGATTTTCAATTCTTTCAAATTCAGATACATGATCTTTAAATTCATCATGTGCTAATATTTCATTTTTATATTCATTTGAATAAATTAATAAATTCATGTTTTTAGGGAATTTATTTAATAATTCAAAATTATTATTAAAATATTCTTTCAAAATAATAGATATTAAATTAAAGCATTCATATATATAATCATAGCCCATCATAAAGATATATTCTTCATCACTATTTAGTTTTCTTTTTTGTTGTTTTTCATATAAATAATCAACAACAATAAAAATAGATGAAAAATGGCTTATGATTAAACTATTAGTTTTTACTAAATTTTGAATTAAATCTTTATTTTCTTTTTTAAAAGAATAATAATCTTCAAATATATTCATTATCTTAATTTCATTTGTGGGAATAATATAACATCTCTAATTGATGTAGATTCAGTTAAGAAAATAACTAATCTATCAATACCGATACCAATTCCACCACAAGGAGGCATACCATATTCTAGGGCTTCAACAAAGTCAACGTCCATTTCACTTGCCTCATCATTTCCTTTTTCTTTTTCTTTGATTTGTTCTTCAAATCTTTCTCTTTGATCGATTGGGTCGTTTAATTCTGTATATGCATTAGCAAATTCTTTACCACCAATAAATAATTCAAATCTTTGAACAAAACGTGGATCATTAGGATCTTTTTTTGTTAATGGTGATATTTCAATTGGGTGACCACATAAGAATGTAGGTTGAATTAATGTTTCTTCACCATATGCTTCAAAGAATGCATTAATTATATGACCAACTGTAAAGAAATGAGGCTCAACTTTTACATTATGTTCATTTGCAAGCTTAACTGCTTCTTCAAATGTATAATTATTATTTTTGAAATCAACACCAGTTTGTTCTTTAATAACTTCACACATAGTTACTTTTCTAAATGGTTTTGATAAATCAATTTTTTCTCCTTCAGGATTGAATGGATTATTAAATTCATTTTTATTATATACTTTTGATGCGATATCTTTAATAACGCCTTCACATATATCCATCATTGAATCTAAATTGCCATATGCTTGATATAATTCAACTGTAGTAAATTCAGGATTATGAGTTTTATCCATTCCTTCGTTTCTAAATAATCTACCGATTTCATATACTCTTTCAAGGCCACCTACAATTAATCTTTTTAAATGTAGTTCTGTTGCGATACGTAAATAAAAATCAGTATCTAATGCATTATGATGCGTAACAAATGGACGAGCAGTTGCTCCACCTTGTACATTTTGTAAAACAGGTGTTTCAACTTCAATAAAGCCTCTATCATCAAAATAATGTTGCATTGCACGAATAATTTTAGGACGTTCAATAGCTACTCTTTTGGCATCTTCATTCATGATTAAATCAAGATATCTTCTTCTATATCTTTCTTCAACATCTGTTAATCCATGGAATTTTTCAGGTAGTGGTCTTAATGCTTTTGATAAATGAGTAAATTCTTTACAGTTAATAGTTATTTCACCTGTCATTGTTACCATAACTGTACCTTCAATTCCTACGATATCACCAATATCTGCCATCTTAAATAAAGCATATTGATCTTCACCAACATTATCTTTTTTAATGTAGATTTGGATTTTTCCTGCTCTATCTTGAATCAAGAAGAATGAAGCCTTACCCATTTTTCTTATAAACATAATACGGCCTGCAACTTTTACATTGATATTTAATTCTTCTAATTCTTCATGTGTATGGCCTTCACCTAATTTTTTAACTTCAACTGATGTATTTTTTACATCATATGCTTGTCCAAATGGATCAAGACCTAATTCAACATATTTTTCTAATTTGGCACGTCTATTCTTTTCTTGTTCATTTAATTCTGCCATATTTTATTCCTCCTCTAAAGCTTTTGTTTTTTTATTTTTTCTTTTATTTTTTAAATCTTCATCAAAAATTAATTTATTCATTATATGTCCAATAATTAAATTAATAAAACCAACCACAACTATGACTATAAAATTATATACAAATGGGGAAGTATAATAATTAATTATCGGCAACCATAAATTATTAATCATTGTAGATATGATTGCTACAACAAATATTGATGAGAAAGTTTGAATTAATTGTGTCTTATATTTAATTGTAGAATGATAATATTTTCTCATAAAATGTAGTGAAATCATACCTGATACAACTAATGTCAAATAATAAGTAATTGTGTATCCTAATCCTAATTTTGATGACACAACCTGTCCATCAACTATTACTACTGAAGAATATGATAGTGGCTTCCAAAAATATGAAAAATGTTCATTAATTTCAATTTTAACACCATCAAATATCTTTGAATTATTAAATTCTTGAGGAAAAAGATTAGGAATAAAATTTAACATTAAATAGGAACATAAGGCACCTAAAAACCCACATATACATGAGGCAATAAAATCTTTATTTTTCGCCCAAAAAACAGGATGTTTTTGTCCAAATTTATTTAATGGTTTTGCAAATAAATCCCATATCTTGTTAAGTAAAGATTTCATATAATCCTCGATTTCTAATCTCACTTATTTTTTCTTTTAATTGTTACACAATTAATAACAACATTTATTTTATTTTATTTTGCATTCTAATTCAAGAATAAGTTAATTATTAGAAGAAAAACTTCATAATTATTAGCTTGAATTTTAAATATTTAAGTCAAACATAGAAAAAGACCGCGCATTTTGCGGTCTTTAAGATATTTTTCTAATTATTTTGTTCCTGATTGTTATTTAAATAATGTTCAAGCATTAAATTAAATCCTTCAAGTACATGATTTGAAGCAATTAATTTAGCATTATATATAGTAGTTGCAACATCACTTATAAAATCAAAACCATTTTGCATAAATAATGTTATTGCAAATTTATGAAGAATTGTACAATTTGATTTTAATTTTGCATCATCATAATTTAAATTTGCGTCATCAAATGCAGCCTTAATTTTTTCATAAACAATACTATTGTTATAATCCATTAATCTATTTGCTATGGTACTTAAATCAATATCATCTATTTTAATGTTTTTTAAGGCAGCAATATAATTTTGTTCGTCATCAAAAGCAAGGTCAAATATATAATCTAAGGTAGGTTCTAAATTGGTGATAAATTTTTGCCTTGTTTCAACTGAGAATGTATTTTCATCAGTTGGTTTATAAAATAACCTTTGTAAAAAGATTCCATAAAATTCTTTTAATGAAGTAACACCACCTTTTTTAGGTTTTATTTTAAAATTAGTAAAATCAAATTCAGCTTCATTAAAAGGATTTATTTCTGATTTAAATGTGTTGTTATAATCAGTAATATAATTATCATAATAAACATCATGAATGTTTCCAACTAAGCCTAAATTTAGACCATAAATTACATAATGGACAAAATCAGATGAGCTATAATATAAATTTATATTTTTATATTCTTTTGTGCTATTTTCACTTAATTCTACTGATGAAGGTGCATTAAATGAATAAACAAATACATTATATTTTTTTAAATTTGTAATATTTTTATTATCGATTTCATCATCAATAAGCTTTCCTAACAAATTAGAAATAGCTCCACCTTTTGAATAACCAGAAATCAATAATTTGATTGAATTCTTTTCATCAATTTTTGCTATATATTCTTTCAAAAATTTTAATGCAGCTAAGCTAGCTTTTTCATAATTTTGATGATTTCCTGATAAGCCTATATCAAAATTCCCTTCCCAATCTTTTTTAAGACTACTTCTAAAATTTATAAATACGACTTTAGCATCACCTAAATCTTTAGTTGCGGCAGTATACGCAATTGTATCTTTATTAGGTACAGCATTATATCCATCACTTATAACTATATTTGTAGCTTTAATATTATTATAAAATTTTTCGATACCTTCTGATAATTTTAAATAATTTAATTTACTTAAAGAATTAACTTCACTTGACCATGATTCTAAAAAAGCAAATCTAGCAATTTCTTTATTATCTTTTTCTGCACTTTCATTAAATGATGCATAATTAAATTCTACTTTTTGAGTAGTTCTTCCATCTTTATAATTAGAAAGACCATCAAATTCTTGCTCAAAATTTACTTCTTCATCTTTAATAGTTACTGGATCTTTTTCTTCATTATTTTCAGCTTTGTTACAACTTACAACAGCGAAAGTAAATAAAAATACCATGAATAAAATAAAGAATTTTCTTAATGTTTTCATACTAACCTCCGTATCATAAAATCGCTTTGTTAATAACTTTTTTATAATAAAAAGATATTTTCTTTAGCCAAATCCTCTTTCACACCTTCAGGCCATATTGATGCTTGAACTTCACCAATATGAGCTTTTTTTAGCATAAACATACATAATCTAGATTGACCAATACCACCACCAATAGTGTAAGGTAATTTACCTTCAATTATATCTTTACAATATTGGTTTTCTAATTTAAACATTTCGTTTTTTTGTTTTAATTGTTTTAATAATGAATCTTTATCTACTCTTATTCCCATTGATGATATTTCAAATGCTGATTCAATAACATCATTATATAGTAAAATATCACCATTTAAATCCCAATCATCATAATCAGCTGCTCTACCATCATGTGGAAAACCATTTTTTAATTTTTTGCCTATCTGCATTAAAAATACTGCTTTCTTTTCTTTGCAAATGAGATTTTCTCTTTCTTTTGGTGTATTATTAGGATAAAGATTTTCTAATTCCTTTGTTGTAATAAAATATATATTATCAGGTAAATCAAGCTTTATGTTTTCATATTGCTTCATTACAATTAATGATACTTTTTTTATTACTTTATAAATATCTTTTACTATTTTTTTTAAATAATTTTTATTTCTATCTTTAACATCTATTATTTTTTCCCAATCCCATTGATCTACATAAGAAGAATGTAATGCGTCTAAGTCTTCATCTTTTCTGATTGCATTCATATTAGTATAAATACCATCATATAAATTAAAACCATACATTGCTAAAGCATTTCTTTTCCATTTAGCTAAGGATTGGACTATTTCTACTTCTTCTAAAACATCTTTTATTTTAAATGAAACTGTCTTTTCATAGCCATTTAAATTATCATTTAGACCACTTGATGGTGTAACATAAAGTGGTGCAGAAACACGAATTAGATTTAATTTTTTGCATAATTCTTTTTCAAATATTTCTCTAACAAATTTAATAGCTTTTTCTGTTTCTATTATATTTAATATAGGTTTATAATCTTTAACAATTAAATGATTCATTTTAAAACCTCCACAACATATCTATTATATCTTTTAATATCATCTAATGTAGTTTCATGTTCATGTCCAGATAAACATTTTAAATTAGATTGATATTTATTTAATAATTTCTTTATACTATTACATAATGTATCATAATCACCTGTAGGAAAATCCCATCTACCTACTGAGGTTGCAAATAATGTATCTCCAGTAAATAAATAATCATCTATTTTATAACATACTGAGCCTTTTGTATGACCAGGTGTATGAGTCACTTCAAATTTTAGACCAATAATATCTATAATATCATTATCAAATAAAGGCTTTAATTCTAATTCATTTACATCAAATGGAGTATCTTCTCCATAAAACATATAATATAAATTATTCATAGGATTTTTTAATATATCTATTTCATCTTGATGTAAATAAATAGGTAAATCTAAAAATGAAGAAATACCATCTATATGATCAAAATGAGCATGGGTTAAAAATATGGCTTTTACGTCATATTTTTCTTTAATTCTTTTTGCTTCATAAGACATACCAAGAGATGGATCTATGATTATACATTCCATCTTGTCATTTGAAACTATATATGTATTAGCATTTAATTCATATTTGGTTATCTTCATATTTTTACCTGTAAGAAAAAAAGCCCAATTGGGCCATAATTCTTATTATTTCTTTTCTTTATGGACTGTATGCTTTCTGCAATGAGGACAATATTTTTTAATTTCCATTTTGTCAGGCATAGTCTTTTTGTTTTTATCTGTATAATAATTTTCGTTTTTACATTCAGAACAAACTAATTTAACTAAGTCTCTCACGATTTTCCCCTCCTTAGTTATAATACGTGTGTATTATAGCAAAATTATATTTCTATTTCAAGATAAATAATACTTTTTATCTAAGCCATTTTTTTCAAGTTTTTTTAACTAAAATAAATGAAAAAATTATTGTTGAATTGGTGTTTTTAAATATTTATTTAAATTTTGTTTTATATCATTTACATCCGTAGGAAGGCAAAATCCTAATAAATATTTTTTAATTTTACCATTATTTTCTAATCTTATAATCACTTCTTTTGATTTAGCTAAAGAAAGAAAACTAATATTTTTCAAATCTTCATTTTTAATTGTTATTTCTTTAAACCCGTGGTAACAATCATATCCTATAAAAACATCTTTTTCTTCATTATATATTAATATAGGTTTAGTTAAATTTTTATTGTTTCTAATAACTAAAATGATTGAAAGAGGTAAAGATGCAAGACAAAAGAGTGATATCATTGATAATAATATTAATATAATTATTCTTATTATTTGTTTTGCTGAATCAAAAAAATAATAATATATTCCTACACCAATAGGTGCAAGAATAAATAAAATTAATATTATAATTGTTATAATTGAATGTTTTGCATGTCTTCTTGGACAAACAATTATGTTTTCCATTATCCCCACCATACGCACATAAAGGCACCTAATACACCAGCAACAATTCCAACAATAAAACCACCAACAACTTCTCTAAATCTATGTCCTAGCATTTCCTTTAGACGTCCTTTACGTCCATAACCTAATTCTTCTTTTTCTTCTAATGTCAAATTATCAGCAATTTTATTTAATATTCTTGCGTGTTTTGAGGCCTCAAGTCTTACGCCCATCGCATCATGAATGATAATAATTGAAAATACTGCTGCAACTGCAAAACTCCAATCAAGCTTTCCATCGATATTAAGCTGCAATATCAATAATGATGCATCAAGTGAAACACAAAATCCTGTATGTGATGATGGAAAGCCACCAGTTGAAATTAATAAATGCCATTCTAATCTTTTATTTCTAATTGAAAAAATAATGAATTTCAATACCTGGCAAAATAACATTGTCCCAACACTAATAATCAATGCTTGAATAGTTCTTGAAGAAATAATCGCACGCATTTGATCGCTTAATGTAGGTTGATTTTCTAGAAAAAACAACATTCTAAAAACCTCCTTATTAAATTACGTTTTGAACCTCAACTACTTCAGGTACATATTCAATTAATAATTGTTCAATTCCTTCTTTTAAAGTAAAGTCAATTGCACTACAATCAACACACGCACCTAATAATCTTACATATACAATGCCATTTTCAAATTTAACAAATTCTAAATCTCCGCCTTCAGAATTTAAATATGGTCTTACTTTTTCTAATACCTTATTAATATCTTTTAATATTTTACTTTCTTCGCGCATTTTTGTTATCTCGATTCTTATTATTTTTCTTATTTGGCCTACACATATTTTTTGATTTTTGTTCCTTTTTTAATGAAGGATCAAAATCAGGGCTTGCTGAAACATAAGTTTGAGTTTCAACCTCAACTTTTTCAACATTTTCTACTGGTTTTTTATCATTTTTTTCAATTAAATCAAGTGGAAGTTTTCCAACTGTGATTTTAGTTAAATCATCCATGTTTATATTGATAGGACGATTAGTTTTTTCAGAAATAGATAAAACCAAATTTTCTTTATCAAAATTTTCTTTTTCAGCTATATATATTTTAATTCTTTCTTCTTCTGGTTTTTCTTTGTATTCTTTTTTGAATTTTTCATATTCTTCATATGAACCAATTCTTTTAAGAACATAAAATGGACAACCATAGGCACAAGATGAATCTAAATATTCATCTATTTTAGCATAATAATTTGGGCTTTTAGGATTTTCACTAAATCCTTTAAGTCTTAAAATTGACGAAGAAATATCACCAACTATATAATTATATTTATCAAAATATTCTTCCAAATATTTATCTGCAAATTTTTCCAAATTAAAGGCATCTCTATAATTTCTTAAAATTATAAATTGTCCTTTTATACATTTTAAATACTCCATAACTATTCACCAATTAAATCATTTGATTTTAAATAATTTAAAAATCCATCTAATCCTATTTTAATATCTTCATATGTAGCTTCAAAATCCCCTGTATACCAAGGATCTGATATGTCACGATGTATTGAAGCATATTCAAGCAATAATTTTATTTTATTCTCATACATATGACCTAATCTATTAACTATATTATAATGATTATATTTATCCATGATAATTATATAATCATAATTTTTGTACATCTCAAAATCAATTTGACAAGCTCTCTTGTCTTTAGGATTTATCCCTAATCTTTTTAATATATTTAAAGTCCCATAATGAACAGGATTTCCAATTTCTTCAGTAGATGTTGCGGCACTTTCAATAATAAATTTATCTTCTAATCCTTCTTTTTTTACTAAATCTTTAAACATATATTCTGCCATAGGACTTCTACAAATATTACCATGACAAACAAATAATACTTTTACCAATTAATATTCCTCCTATGACTTAATTTTTTTATTTTTCAATCAAGCAAACTGCTTCACAAGCAATAGCTTCACCTCGTCCGATAAAGCCCATTTTTTCATAAGTTGTTGCCTTAACTGATACTTGATTAATATCAATATTTAACATTTCAGAAATAGATTTTCTAATTTCATCACGATGTGGTGAAATTTTAACATATTGAGCATAAATTGTTAAATCGATATTATTTAGTTTATAACCATTATCTAATATTTTTTGATAACATTCTTTAATAATTATTTTAGATGACATATTCAATGTTTTATCACTATTGTCAGGATAAAATTTGCCTAAATCACCTAAAGCTAAAGCTCCCAAAAAGCTTTCTGCCACTGCATGAAGAACAACATCAGCATCACTATGGCCAAGTAGCCCTAATTCATATTCAATATTTATTCCACCTAATATTAGTGGTCTATCTTTAACTAATTTATGCACATCCCATGCATGACCTATTCTAATCATTTTCCACCAACTTTTTCGCAACCATATAATCAAAATCTAGTGTAATTTTAAAATTTTCTAAATTACCTTTAATTAGATTTATTTTAACTTCAGGATGATATATTTCTAATAAAGATATATCATCAGTATATGATGAATTTTCTTTAAATGCTTTTTCATAAGCATCAATTAAAATCTTTTTAGGTGCACATTGAGGTGTTTCGGCTCTAATAATTTTATTTCTATCTAAAGTTTTTAAATTATTATCTTCAACATATTTTAAAGTATCTATTGAATCTTTATATACTAAATATGCTTCTTCTTTATTTAAAATATTTAAAATATTTTTTATTACATCTTCTGATAATAATGGTCTTGCTGCATCATGAATAAATACATAATCATTATTAGCTTTTAAAAGTCCATTATAGACACTTTCTCCTCTAGTTTTACCACCATTTACATAAATGATTCCATCTTTTTTTTCAATATCATCAAGTGGATTTATAACACAAATTATTTCAAAGCCGAGCTTTTGAAATTTTTCAATAGAATATTCATAAATTTTTTTATTTCCTAGTGGTAATAAAACTTTATTGATACCTCTATTCATTCTAGTTCCACTACCAGCCATTACTAAAATCAATGAAATCATCTGTTTTTAATATCCTTATAATTAACATATTTTGAAGTATATTTATCATTTAAAGAAACCATTAATGCAGCTTTAGCATGTTCTAATGTTTTATCTTTATGATATTGGTCATCTTTACTCAAAGCTATACCTAAATATACTTTAGTTTTTATTTTTTCATTGGCAACATCTGTTGAAATAGTTAATACCTTATCTTCGCTTTCAAGTAGATGTTCACGTAAAGCTGCAATTCTATTAACATTAGTTAAGAAACCTACAAATTCAAGTCCACCAACACGATATAAATATCCTTCTGGTAAATAATTATATGTAAATCTATAAATAAATTTAGCCATTAAATCATTACCAATAGGTCTGCCATATTTTTCATTTACTTCTGGTATTTCATTTAATTTTAAATATACTACTTCAAATACTGAATTTTCTTCTTTAAGTAATTCAAGGTACTTGTTTTTCATCATTTCTTCAGTTTTTATTTTATCTAATAATGAATTAGTTCTTTCAAATGAGAAATCGTCATTTGTTCTCATTATTCCACAAACTTCCATATAATCAGTTGTGTTTTTTCGCCCTACTTCATTGATATTTACATAATATGCTCCAACCTTAAAACGATATGTTAATTCATAATCAGATTTAGGATTTTTTAGCATATCTGTATATAATTCAACATCACTTGGATGAATTCTTGCCATAAAATCAGAAGGAGCCATAGTATTAGTATCTAATGCTAATTTTTTTACTAATACTTTATTAAACCATATTTCTTTTTTTGTAACATTATAAAAATAGAAGCCTTCTTGTGATTTTGAAGAAATGAAGGCTAATCTATTTTTTAGATTTTCAAGCTTTGTAGTTGTAATTTCATAATCCCTT
Source organism: uncultured Acholeplasmatales bacterium (assembly GCA_905236105.1). Classification (GTDB taxonomy): domain Bacteria; phylum Bacillota_I; class Bacilli_A; order Acholeplasmatales; family Anaeroplasmataceae; genus Anaeroplasma. Next base: position 13,156 of record CAJOOI010000006.1, on the reverse strand, counting down.
TCAAGCCCAACTAATTCTTCTTCATTCTTCTTATTGCCATAAAATAATCTACCTTTATATTTGTCGTGATTAAAAATATTAGTTTCCGTAAAGAACATAACACTTCTATTTGGAGTATCACCAACTGTTACAGTAATTTCAAAATCACTAACAATTCTTGATTTATCTCTTTTATAACGTGCATAAAATTTTTTTATTTCATCTTTATATGCTTCTTCACCATTAATTCCAACAATACGATTATTTATTTCAATAACATCAAAAAAATTCTTGCCATAAGCTTCACTTTTTGTAATGCCTAATTCTTCAGCTAAGCTTGTTGATATTTCTTTTACTCGATCTCTTTTATCGAGTAATGCATAATTTCTATTTTGATCTATTACTTTTGTTAATTCTTTATTTAAAACTTCACTCGTAAAAGAAAAATCAATACTAGTAAATAATAAAACAACTAATAAAACATCTATAACAACTAAAGCTACATCTGGAAAATAGTGAAAAAATTCATATTCACTATTTTTCATTTGATTATAGAATACTAAAATTAGAATTGTTGATGCAGTAACAAAAGCGCCTGCAAAGAAGCGCACCTTATAAAATATTTTTTTTGTCAAGCATTGCATCAAAATGATTATTATTAAAAGGCCACAAAATAGCAAGCTTACAACTGGTGTTCCTTTAAAATAATCTAAAAATTCATTCATCTAAATAGCACCCCATAATAGTAAGCAAAAATTAAACCAGTTAAAATAATTAAAGATAATAATAAAACCAACCAAGGTCTTACAACTTTATTTTGATTTGGAGCTGCATTAGCTCTAAATAAAACATTGAATGGAGCAGTAATCGCTTCAATAATTGCGTTAAATATTTTCATTGATTATCCCTCCTAATTTCCTAAATAAATTGCGATATAATCTAATAATTCAGTTTTATTATTCATAAGATTCATAAAACCAGCTGCGGCTACATGAACATCTCCTGTTTCTTCTGAAACAATGATAGTTAATGAATCAGTTAATTCAGAAATACCAACACCTGCACGGTGACGTGAACCTGTTGTTTTTTCTAAAGATGGATCTTGAGTTAAAGTATAATATGCAGCTGCACAAACTATCTTATTACCACGAATGATAACTCCACCATCATGAAGTGGTGAATCTTTAATAAATATTTGTTCTAATAATTCTCTTGAGATATCTGAATTTAAAGTGATAGCTTTTTCAGCATATTGATCAAGTGAAATATGTTGTTCAATAGTTATTAATGCACCTACTTTATTAGATGACATATCAAATACTGCATCAACTATAGCTTCTTTTGTTGCTTGAGTTGATGAAATTAGCATTGCTTTTTTAGTACTATCAGTACTTTTGAAGAATTCCATAAATCTTCTAATTTCTGGCGCTAATATAATAAAACATATCACAACATAACAACCACAAACTACACCATATATTCTTGATGATATTTCAAAATTTAAACGAGATGAGAAAATATAAACAGCAAGTAATAATAATCCAATTATTAAAAGTCTTAATGCTTTTTTATATTTTAAAGCGATTAAAATAACAAACGAAATAATGAATAAAGCTAGATATGCATCAATAATTATTCTTACAAATTGATGTGCATCCAAAAATTCATTTATTTCTGCCCAAAATAAGAAATTCATATCTACACAATCCTTTCTACACGTTTAGAAATATTATACAATAAAAGAAAAAAATCTTAAAGTATTTATTATACTTTAAGTTCTTTTAATTTTCTTTTGTAATTCATTTAAGCTAATCATAACTTGTCTTTGGCATCCAAGACATTCAATCTTATAATCGATACCAGTTCTAATTATTTTCCACTTATTCGAACCACAAACATGATTTTTTTTAGTTTCAATAATATCATTTAATTTTAAAATCATAATGGCTTATCCTTTATTTGAGAAAATTTTCTAGGATATTTTAAATTAGTATTCTTAATTTTCTTGATGATAATTAAGCTTCTTTTTCCAGCTCCATCCGGCAATTCATATTCAATAATTTTATCTAATTTAGCACCTAATGCATTTATCGCGTTTTTGGCTTCATCAAGCTCGATTTCTATATTTTGAGACTTCATTGCGATAAATGAACCACCAACTCTTACTAAAGGCATACATAATTCTAATAATATATTTAATTTTGATACTGCTCTTGCAGTAACATAATCAAATTTTTCTCTAAATTCTTTAGCATCTTCCGCTCTCAAATGGTATGCATTAACATTAGATAAACATAATTTTTTAGTTAAATTATTAATAAAATTAATTCTTTTTCCTAAAGAATCAATAATAACAATTTTAGCATCTTTGTTGATGATGGCATTAGGTATAGCAGGAAAGCCTGCTCCACTACCAACATCACAAAGCATAAAATCTTTTTTTTCTAGAGCTTTAGTTAAATATAGCGAATCTAAAAAATGTTTATTAAATACTTCGTTTTTTTCGGTAATTGAAGTAAGATTCATAACTTTATTTACTTCAATTAATTCATCAAAATAAATATTAAATAATTCATTTTCTTTATCATTAAGTTTTAAATCTAATTTCAAACATTCTAAATTAAAATCCATTATTTCTTCTTCTCTTCTCTAAATATACAACAAGCACTGAAATATCAGCTGGATTTACACCACTAATACGAGATGCTTGCCCAATATTAATAGGTTTTACCTTCTTTAATTTTTCTAAAGCTTCTAAAGCTAAATTTCCTACATCATCATATGAAATATCTTCTGGTATAGCGATATTTTCATAATATTTCATTTTGCTAGCTTGTTCTTTAGCTTTAGTTATATAGCCGTCATATTTATAAAATATTTCAACTTGTTCTAATACATCTTTATTAAAATTATATTCAAGATTTAAACCTAATTCTTGAATTATTTCAAAAATTAAATCAATGTTGACTTCAGGTCTTTTTAATAATGAGGCGATACTCATTGATTCTAAAACTTGAGGTAATTCATGTTTTTCCATGATTTTATTGATACCATGCAAAGATAATTTAAATGTTTCAAAATAATTGATACATTTTTCAATATTTTCTTTTTTTTCGATTAATTTTTGATGTTGTTTTTCGCTAATTAAACCAACTTTATAGCCATATTCTCTTAAACGTAAATCGGCATTGTCATGTCGTAATAAAAGACGATATTCAGCTCTTGAAGTTAACAAACGATATGGTTCTTTAGTACCTTTTGTAACTAAATCATCAATCATAACTCCAATATATGCTTCATCTCTTTTTAGGATTAATGGCTCTTTACCTAAAATTTTAAGTGATGCATTAATACCAGCAATTAAGCCTTGAGCAGCAGCCTCTTCATAACCTGATGTGCCATTTATTTGTCCAGCAGTATATAAGCCTGTAATGATTTTTGTTTCAAGTGATGGTTTAATTTCAAGTGGGTTTATGGCATCATATTCAATCGCATATGCATATCTAATGATTTCACAATTTTCTAAGCCAGGTAAATTTCTTATCATTTTTTCTTGAACTTCTTCTGGCATTGAAGTTGAAAAGCCTTGTATATATTCTTGATCTAAAGATAAGCTTTCTGGCTCATAAAAAATTTGATGACGTTCTTTATCTTTAAAACGAACAATTTTATCTTCAATTGAAGGACAATATCTTGGACCTATACCTTCAACAACTCCACCATACATTGCAGATTTTTCTAAATTAGCCTTAATTGTTTCATGAATTACCTCATTTGTATATGTTAAATAACACGGAACATCTACGCCTAATTTTGAATTATAGCCTTCATCAAAACTGAAATGATAATCTTCTTTATCACCATATTCAACATTTGTTTTAGAAAAATCAATGCTTGAAGCTTTTATTCTAGGTGGAGTACCAGTTTTTAGTCTTTGAATTTCAAATCCTAATCTTCTTAAAGCCGCACTAATACCAAAAGATGTAGGCTCATGATCAGGGCCTTCTTGTTTTGTTTTATGACCAATCAAAGTCCTACTACTTAAATAAGTACCAGTAGTTAGGATAACTGCTTTAGCAAAATATTCATCACCATTTTTGACTTTGACGCCTATTACTTCATTATTTTCTGTTAAAATATCTTCAACATATGTTTCAAGTAATGTTAAATTATCAACTGTTTTGATGTATTTTAACATTTCTTTACAATAAAGTAATTTATCTATTTGAAATCTTAAAGACCAAACTGCTGGTCCTTTTGATTTATTTAGCATCTTTCTTTGAATTTGACAAATATCTGCGTTTTTACCCATATATCCGCCTAATGCATCTATTTCTCTTACAACAATACCTTTGGCAGGTCCACCAATAGATGGATTACAAGGCATTGAAGATACCATATTTAAATTTCCTGTAATAAGTAGAGCGCTCTTAGTCATTTTGGCTGCCGCTAAAGCTGCCTCAACTCCTGCATGTCCTCCACCAACAACAATTACATCATATTTATTCATTATTTTTTTCCTTTAAAAAAGAAATTAAGGAAATAATCCATAATTTCTTTTCATCTTTTACATTATATTTTTAAATTCAATATAAATATCATCAACTGTAAAGCCATAATATTGATGAATTTCTTTTAAAGGCATAGATGCACCAAATTCATCAATACCTTTTACATAATTTGCATATTTATACCATGGAGCTGAGGCACCCATTTCAACTGCCATTCTAATTTGATTCTTTGGTAAAACTGAATTTTTATATTCAGAAGATTGTTTTTCAAATAAGAATGTAGAAGGCATAGATACGACATTAACATTAATTCCTTCAGCTTTAAATTTCTTAGCAACCTCAATACATAATGATAATTCACTACCTGTAGCTATGAATGCATATTTAGCATTTTTATCAGCAACATATGCTAAATAGCCACCAAGTAATGTTTTTTCATAACTTGTTTCAGCTAAAGTTGGAAGAGGTTGACGAGTTGAAACAATTAATGATGGATAATTATTATCTTTACAAGCATTAACCATAGCAGCAAGCATTTCATTACCATCTGCAGGTCTTACAACATTTAGATTTGGCATTAATCTAAATGAGCCTAATTGTTCGACTGGTTGATGAGTAGGGCCATCTTCACCCACACAAACTGAATCATGTGAAAATAAGAACATTGTTGGAATTCCCATAATTGCAGCAAGTCTAATTGCGGGTCTTAGGTAATCACTAAATACGAAGAAGCCAGAGCCAAATCCTCTTAATCCTCCATATAATGTAATGCCATTAGCGATTGCCCCCATCGCATGTTCTCTAACACCGAATAAAATATTTCTTCCAAGTGGATTAGAACTACTTAAATTACCATCAGCACCTTTTACCATTGTTGATGATGATAAATCTGCAGAACCTCCAATAAGGTTAGGTAATTTTAAAGATAAGTCATTTAAAATTTCACCCATTATATTTCTTGTAGCTTTTGAAGTACCTACTTCATAATGTGGAAGATTAGTTAATTTATCTGGATCAAATGAATTATACATAAATTTTAAGAATAAATCATAATCTTCTTTATGTTCATTTGCAAAATAGCTAATCATTTCATTCCATTCGCTACAAGCATTATATCCTCTTTCTCTTACATTCTTTTTGTAGAAATTAATTACTACATCAGGAATGTCGAAAGAATCAAAATCATAATTTAAATTTTTTCTTAAAGTTTGTAAATCTTCTTCAGATAAAGGTTTACCATGAACAGATTTTTCACCACTATTTGGAGCACCATAACCGATGATTGTTTTTATTTCAACAATTGCTGGTTTTGAACTAGCTTTTGCTAATTTAATGACTCTATCTATTTCTTCACAATCATTCCCATCATTAACTCTAAAATAGTCCCAACCCATCGCTTCAAATTTTTGTTTGACATCATCAGATGTTGTAGCTTGAACTTCACTATCTAATTGAATATCATTTGAATCATATAATACAACTAAACGATTTAAATTTAAGTGTCCAGCGATTGCACAAGCTTCCATAGAAACACCTTCTTGTAAATCGCCATCACCAACTAAAACGTAGGTATGATTATCAATTACATTGAAATTTGGTTTATTAAATTTAGCTTCTAAATATTTTTCAGCTATTGCCATACCAACAGCAGTTGAAATACCTTGGCCCAAAGGACCTGTAGTCATTTCTACACCTGGGACATGACGATATTCTGGATGTCCTGGTGTTCTACTATCTTTTTGACGGAATTGTTTTAAATCTTCTTTTGTAATATTAAATCCAGAAAGTAATAGCATTACATATAATAAAGCTGAACCGTGACCAGCAGATAAAACGAATCTATCGCGGTTATACCATTTTTCATCTTCACAATTAATATTTAAATGCCTAGTAAATAATGTATGTAAAATTGGAGCAGAGCCTAATGCTATACCAGGGTGACCACTTTTAGCTTTAGTTATTTCTTCAGCACTTACCACTCTTATTGCGTTAACGCAAAAATTATCCATTGCACTCATAATCACAGACCCCTAATTATTTATTTTCTTTTTCATCGTTATTTTTTGTGTTTGCTTCTTCGTTTTCTTCTGTTTCTTCTACTTGTTGTGCTTCTGCTTCTACAACTTCTGCTTCCTGTGCTAAAGCATTTTGTTCTTCTTCTACTTGTTGAGTTTCAGCCTCAACTACTTCTGCTTCTTGTGCTAAAGCATTTTCTTCTTCTACTTGAGCATTTTCTTCAGCTGGTGCAGCAATTACTGCTGTATCCCCATTTTCATTATTTTCAGGGTTTGCTTCAGCATTTTCTTCTGCATTTTCTTCGGTTGGATTTAAAGAATCAAAATATTGATCCATATATGCTTTTTGAGCATTAATTAAAGCTTCATATCTATCTTCACCTAAAAGCTTTTGAATTTCTTCTCTAGATTTATTGCTTTCAAATACAATTTTTTTCTTTGTGTACATATTAACAAAAATTAGACCAATGAACATAGCAACTAATACGCCTAGAATAACATATGAACCGACACTTCCGATAACTTTTTGAAGTGCGATTGATAAAATACATAATACAATTGCTATACCCATTAGTGGATAAATAAAGAACATAGAGAATTTTTTAGAGATTTTATCTGTTCTATCCCAAAAATCCACCCATACTTTATTGATTGGTTGTGAATATAATTCACTAACTTCGTTATAATAGCCATCTTCTAAAAATACTTTATAATTTACGCCATCAGCACTTGACCATACAGCAAATTGGCCTTTATTCATTAAGAATTCATCTTTTACGCCCTCAACTTGGCTCATTAAATATAATTCTACTTTTCTGCCGTCAAATTCTTGAACTTCTATTGGTTCAACATTACCATCGGCTGCTGTAAATAACTTTGGATTTACTTTCATTTTTTCACCCTACATAATCATCTAAAAATTATGTGTAACCTTTCTTTAGTTTTTTAAAATTTAACTCATATTTTTATTGTTTATTATTAATAATTAATAATACTGCTTGATAATTATATCATATTATTTTGCAAGATAGCAATATATTTTTATGCTGCTAGCTTTTGTTTATTCTTCTTTTAAATATGAAATAATTAAATCTGCAGTTTCTTCAATTGATAAATTATCTGTTCTTATAACAAAATCAAATTTTTCTTTTATTTCATCATTAAATAATTCATTATCGATTCTAATTCTTTTTAAAGCTTGTTCTTCCCCATCGCCTCTTTGAATCATTCTTTGATACTTAATTTCATTTGAAGTATTTAGATAAAAAGATTTGTATTTAATATTAGATTTAAAATATTTATTATATCCGATTGGTTCTAATATCAAATACCCATTATGATATAATGATTCAAAAGATGTACCATAATAATTATCATTATAGGCTGTATATTCGAAAAATTTGCCTTCTTTAGCCATTTTTTCAAATTCTTCTTTAGTTACAAAATGATAATCAATATCTTTTGTCTCACCAATTCTTATATCTCTTGTTGTATAAGTCACAATCTTATTATAACCATATTTAGATTTTAAAATTTTACCTACTTCAGTTTTACCAGTAGCTGAAGCACCAACTAATATAATCAACATATAAATACTCCAATTTATGCATTATTATTCAATGCTTTATTAAATTTTTTATTTAAAATCCATAATCCAAAACCAGTACCATAAGTTATTCCTACTATAACAATAAATACAACACCTATTGTCCAAAAATCACCTATCACAAATGAATACCAGTCATATTTTTTATCTACTTTGCCATTATCTAAATGAACAAAAATATTAATAGAATAATAAATTGTATAAAGTAACATATGAATTAAATTTAAAAAGCTAAATTTAAAATTAATTTCTTTTCCACTATCAAAAAATATAAATGAAATTATAGCTAAAACAGGGGTTAAAAAATGCATAATAAATGTTTCATCTTTAAACAAACTAAAATAGCTTTGTCCTTGTGCTACGGCAACAAATCCCAAATAAAAAACTACAGTAAAAAATGTTAATGCAACCGCAGTTGTTGTAACCATTTTTGTTATTTTAAGCCACATAGGTAATTCTTCTTTTTTCTTTAATAAAATTAACAAATCATATATACCTACAATTAACCCAACAATACCACAAATAATATTAGATTGAACAGTAAACATTTTTATAAATGTAGGACCTTTAATTAATACAGTTATTGAACAAATTAATACTGCAATAAAATTAAACAAATTCATTATTAAAGAAGCTATTAAACATTTTTTATTCATATTTTTTACCTTTATTTTATTTTTCAAAAAGCTTCAAAGATAATATTAATTCTTTGAAGCTTTAAATATTTTATGTACTCTTTTTCCAAGTTGCCCTAGTAAAGAAAATTAAAATTGGATACAATTCCAAACGTCCGGCAATCATCTCTAGCGATAAAACTAATTTAGAGAACCAAGAAAAATCACTAAATCCTCCTGCAGGACCAACAGCACCTAAACCAGGTCCGATATTAGATATGCATGATAAAGAAGCCGTAAACATCGTTATCGGATTAGAATCTGCTTGTGACATTGCAGGATTCCAAATAGAAATTAATAATGCTGATGCACCAATAACAACAATATAAAGAATGAAAAAAGCAATTGTTGAATCAACAACCTCTTTATCAATTGGTTTTCCATCTAATCTTATAATTTCAACTTTTCTTGGTGAAATCATTAATTTAATTCTAGTTTTGATATATTTTCCTAATATCAAAACTCTTGATTGTTTTAATCCGCCAGCAGTTGAACCAGCACATGCACCACATAACATTAAGAAAATAATAAATCCAAGCGATAAGGCAGGCCAAGCGCCTTGTGAACCACTCCAATAATCAGTAGTTGAATAGCCTGTTGTAGATATAATAGATGCAACCTGAAAGAATGCATGTCTAAATCCTTCTTCAAAGCTACTATATAATCTATAAATTTGAAGTGTAATAACTAAAACTGAAATTATGACAATAAATATATACCATCTTAATTCTTCATTTTTTAATATCTCTTTAAAATTTCTGGCGATAAGCCAAAAATAGATACTGAAATTCACACCAAAGATCAACATAAACGAAGCTATAACATATTGTGAACATGGCGCATATATTGCACAGCTTGCAGTCGTTAATGAAAATCCGCCAGTACCTGCTGTACCAAATGTCATAATAAGTGAATCAAAGAATGTCATATTAGGATCCCAAATATGACAAAAATTTAATGCACCTAATTCAAGTATAGTTAAGCCAATATAAATTAAATACATTATTCTTGAAGAAAGCTTCATTTTCGATACTATTTTACCAACTTGCGGGCCAGGTGACTCAGCTCTAAGCACACTAATAGATGAGCCTTCATTTGATTCCATAATGAAAGCTAAAATGAATACTAATATTCCCATACCACCTATCCAATGAGAAAAACTACGCCACATCAAAAATGAATGACCACCATTAGTAAGCATGTTTTCTAATTGGGCGCCAGTTAAAGCCGATGCACCAGTTGTTGTAAAGCCTGATGTCATTTCAAAAAATGCAGTAAAAAAATCATCAACATAATCTGAAATCAAAAGTGGAAGACAACCAAATAATGCCATCAAAAGCCAGGAAACACTTACGATAACAAAACCTTCTCTTGCCCCCATATATTTGTTTTTAGCTGGTTTAAAATAACCCAAAAAACCACCTATAGCAAATAAAGATACCATAGGTATTATATATGCAATTATATTAAGAATTGACTCACGGTAAATTAAAGCTGTAACAAGAGGAACAAACATCAATAATCCAACTAAAACTAAAATCTTACCGATATAGTTTCTAATAATATTAAAGTTCATTATTCTAAAATATCATCTAAGTCATTTAAAAGGATACCTTTTGAAACAACAATGACAGAATCCTCCTCTTTAATAACAGTAGTACCAGAAGGTATTATTATTTGACCTCCTCTAATTATTCCACCAATTAATATATTTTGTTTTAATTTTAAATTCTTTAAAGCTATATTAATTACATTTGAATTTTTAGATGCTATAAATTCAGATGCTTCAATTTGATTATCTACTATCTTATATAAAGTAACTATATTATTTCCTCTAGTATTAGAGCTGCTTCTAATATCAGATACTATTTTATTTGCAGCAATTTCTTGTGGAAAAATAACTGAACCCATTTGAATAGATTCTAATAAGTCAGCAAATGAAGCTTTATTAACTTTTGTAACAATTTTACTAATTTGTAATTTATTTGCATATAATGAAATAATAATGTTTTCTTCATCAATACCAGTTAAACATACAACAGCATCAAAATTTTCTAATCCTTCTTGCTTTAATAATGTCTGGCTAGATCCATCACCAACAACAACATTAATTTTGCTGTTAGCTTGAGCAAGCTCTTTAGCTTTATCAGGGTTTACCTCTATAACTTTTACATTATATTTCCCCTTTACTAAAACTTCAGCCAAATAAAATGCAATTTTTGATGCACCTATTATTAATATATTTTTTATTTTTAAAGAGGATAAGCCCAATTTAGATATAAATGCTTTAGATTCTTCTTGTGAAGAAATAATACTGATTCTTTCTCCACCTTTAAAAACGAATTGACCATTTGGAATAATAACTTCATTCCCTCTTTTAACTGCACACACCAAAACAGATGTTCCTAATTTTGAATTAATTTGCATCAAAGACATTCCAACAAGTGGAGAATTTGGTGAAATATAAAATTCAGTTATATCAGCATTCCCATGGGCAAATGATTCAACTTTCAAAGCCTCAGGGAAATTGATTATTCTTAATATTTCTTTTGCTGATTCAAGTTCAGGATTAATTGTTTTAGTAATCCCTAATACACCTTGCATCAATTCTATTTGTTTTGTAAATTCTACTTCTCTAACACGCGCAATTGTATTTTTAGCACCTATTGTTTTAGCAATCATACAAGCAAGCATATTAGCTTCATCAGATGCTGAAACTGCAATAAAAAAATCGGCCTTATCAACACCTGCAGTCATTTGTACTTCATATAAAATACCATTACCACAGACACCTTTAACGTCGTAATTATTTATTGTTTCTGCAATGACTTCTTCAGAATTATCTATCGCAATAACTTCATGATTTTCTTGGCAAACGTGTCTTAAAATAGCTTTTCCCATTTTACCAATTCCAACAATAATAATTCGCAAGTAAAATCACAACCCTTCCCCGAAAAATTATAATACTTTTAGTCTTTTTTAGCAAGTTAAGTTGAAAATAATATTGATATTATTTTTGCAAAAGAAAAATACCCAGTGGGTACTTTATCTTTTTACAACTTCATCTTCCACTTTATTTTTTCTTATATAGAAAAATCCTGTTGTACCTGGACCACAATGTGTTGAAACAACACAACCGGCTTCAAATAAGAATATTTTCTCTTTAGGAAAAAATTGTGATACTTTTTCATATAAGTATTGTCTTGCTTTTTCATTGCCTACTGTACTAATGATTATAAAATCTTCATCAACATTACCTTGTTCAACATCTTTTCTAAAATCTGTAGCTATAATATTTAAAGCATTTTTAAATGTTAATTTACCTAATTTATGTACATTTATAACCCCATCATTTACTTTAACTATAGGATAAAATTTTAATAAGCTACCTACTAAATATTTTAAAGCGCCACATCTTCCACCTTTATATAAATAAGACATAGTTTCTAATGCTGTTTCAGTTTGAGTAAGCGGAATTATCTTTTCCATTTCTTCAACTATTTGTTGTGCACTTAAGCCTTTATCTCTAAAAATAGCCATCTTCATCAGCATTAAACCAATAGCTGAAGATAAATTTTGTGAATCAAGAACATATATTCTTCCATCTTCAAATTCTTTTGCAGCAAGTCTTGCATTATTATAATTAGATGAGAATTTAGAACCAAGGCTTAAAAATATTACATCATATCCTAAATCAACATAATGTCTAAATTTTTCAACAAATGTTTCAATATTGATTGCTGCAGTCTTTGGTAATTCATTATTTTCTTTTACTTTTTGAATAACTTCATCCCATTTTATTTCTTCTAAATCCAAATATTGTTTGCCTTTTATGACTACATATAAAGGTATCATATCAATATCTAACTCAGCCAATTTTTCCTTAGAAATATCACAAGTAGAGTCAGCAATAATCTTAACTTTATTCATAGAATTATACTTCCTTTTATTATTTTGCTTATGTATTATAACAAATTTTAATTGAAAAAGCACTTAATTTCATAAATTAAATTTTTCTTTAATTATTTTAGCAACATCTTTTGCTTTTGTATTAGAATTGTCTATTCTTCTCTAATCTTCATTCTAAAACTATTTTACCGTTCTGTAAAATCTATAAAACTATATAATTCTAAATTATATATTCCAGTTTGCTTCTTTTTCACACGAGTTCTTTTTAATTATATAACTATAATAATTATATATCAAAATGTTTTTTAACTTTCCAAGGCCTTAATTCATTCAATTCTTCAGCTCTCATAGAAAATCACCCAATTACATTCTATTATTTCAAGTATCATTTTTTAATAATTTTAACGATATAATATATTACGAGATTAATGATATATGTAAGAAATATGCATTAACTGAAAA
>CAJOOI010000005.1 GCA_905236105.1 uncultured Acholeplasmatales bacterium | reverse complement strand
TTGATGACTTCAAAAAGATTAATGACATTTATGGACATGAAATAGGCGATGAAGTATTAATAAATGTTGCAAAATTAATGTCTAATTATTTTGGAAATGATTCATGTTATAGATTTGGAGGAGACGAATTTGTAATCGTAATTCCAAATATGGAACTTGAAAATTTCAAAATGAAATATGAAGATTTTAAAACAAAAGTGGCAGAGCTTATGATTTTAGATATAAATATCAATACCAAATTATCTGCAGGGCTTATTAATGGAAATCCTAATTCAAAAGAAGAAATAAAAAATATGCTAAAGAATGCTGATGATTTATTATATAAAGCTAAAAGAACAGGAAAAAATAGTATTGCTGTATTGCAAATGGCATAAGAAAAAGCTGTATAAAACAATGAAATTTTCAAAGTTTTATGCAGCTTTTTAATTTGGCTTTTTAAAAATTAAGCAGCAAAATGAGTATGTTTAACAACCCATTTTTTCATTTTGATTTTTACCCATAGTCCATAAATTCCAAGAGTAATGATTGATAATAATAACCATTTAATCCAATGTCCTAATAATTGAATTGCATGACCATCAAATTCTAATCTTCTTCCTTCAATAACTGTATGTTTTACTTCCCAATTTTGAATCATACATACAGCCCATGGATAACAAATACCAATTGTTATTACTGTAACTAAAAATCCTAGAATATGCCACCCTATATTTTGTAATAAGCCTCCATCAAAATAAGATTTTTCTTCAACGTTTTTACTTACTTCTTGTTCCATTATATTCCCTCCTAATTTTTCTTAATTATATACGTTTATTTTATTTAAGTAAATATATTTATTATTTTAAGTGAAAAAACTTGTATAAAAATAAAAGACCTTATCATTTATTGACAAGGCCATTTTATATTTATGTTTTATTTTAAGCTTGATTATTCTTTTACGAATGGTAATAATGCCATATGACGAGCACGTTTGATTGCAATTGCAAGTTTTCTTTGATATTTTGCAGATGTACCAGTTACTCTTCTAGGTAAAATTTTACCTCTTTCAGTAATGAATCTCTTTAATAAATCAACATCTTTAAAATCAATGTGTTCGATATGGTTTGTTTTGAAATAACAAACTTTTTTCTTACCGCGTCTATCGCCACGATTATTTCTTTGTTGCATAATATCCTCCTAATATATTTTAATTAAAATGGTAATTCAGTATCATCATCATCTAAATTGACAAATGTATCTGGTGCTTGAACATCCTTTGTTGCTTCACCATAAACTGGATTTGCAAAGCCTTGATATGGATCTTCTTTAGGCTGTTGTTGTGCTTGATATTGGCCACCAAATGATGGTTGATGATTATCATTAAATTGATTACCTTGGAAATTTTGATTTGTTGGTTGTTGATAATTATCTCTTGGAGTTAAATTCTCAACAGTTTCAACAACAACTTCTGTAACATAACGCATTTGACCATCTTGTCCCTGATAGTTTCTATTTTGGATTCTACCACTTACACAAAGTAAATAGCCTTTTTTTACGAATCTAGAAATGAAATCTGCAGGTTGATTCCAAGCAACACAATTAATAAAATCAGCACTTCTATTTCCTTGAGCATCTCTTGTTTGTTTGTCAACTGCAAGTGTAAAATTAAGTACACTTGATGTGCCTGATGTATTGTATCTAATTTCTGGATCTTTTACAATCCTACCAATTAAGATAACTTTGTTCATAAATTCACACTATCCTTCGTAATTAACAACGATATCTCTAATGACATCTTCATTAATACGAGCAACACGCTTAAATTCATTAACAGCTTGAACAGGTGCTTCAACTAAAAGCCATACATAATAGCCTCTTTTATTATGATCTATTTCGTAGGCAAGTTCTCTAAAACCCCATTCTTTACATTCTAAAACTTTACCATTATTAGATGTAAATACATTAGATAGTTTTTCAACAACTACTTTAATTGCTTCATTCTCGATATTTGAACGAAGAATGAACATTACTTCATATTTTTTCATTTTTCTTCCTCCTTATGGTCTATGGTTCAACTTCATTGAGTTGAACAAGGTTTTTTGCCAAATGCGAAAGTGATTATATCATAATATTATTATGATTTCAAATGTTTTTTACTCTTTCATTACCACTATTTCTTACATTAGCTGAAAGTATTACGTGGTTTTTGCCCCTTTATTTAATTTTGGGAAAACTCAATTTTTTTCTCACCAAATATTTTCTACATTATTTTTTTCATTTAATTCTTCGATATAATTTAATAATTCATTTCTATTTTTAAAAACTAATGCTGATTTAGCATTTTGAATTAATTCTTTATATTTTTTTCTTTTATTTCTATTTCTTCCTTTAAATAAAACCCAATTAATAAATTCCAAATCTATTTTATCTTTGCATCCTGGTATTTCAAAGCGTTCATAATTTTCATTTTTTAATCTCTTATGCCTACTAAATACAGATTTTAAGCAAAAGAAACGATTATAATTTAAAAATATTAATAAATCACAAATTTCAAATCTTTGACTTACTTTTGAAAAATAATTTCCTTCAATAATCCAATCATCTAATTTAATGAAATTTGTTAATTTATTGATAAAATCATTTTTTTCATTTAATTCCCAATTATCATTAAATTGTAAAGAATCTAAATGTAACACATTATCTATTTTATATATTTTACTTAATACTTCAGCAAGTGTTGTTTTACCACTTCCTGAATAACCTATTATTTGTATTTTCATATATTTACCTAACATTAATAATAAGGATGTTCAACGCTTATTTCAAATTCATATTTGTTTTCAAATAATGTATTTATTTCTTCATTTATGTTTTTATTAAACTCATATGGTGTAACTAATTCAAAAACAACTAAATGTTTATTTCCTCGTCTTACTAATCTAATATCATGAATTGATAAGCTAGGATATTTTTCTTTCAAATATTCATTTATTTTTTGTTTTATATCTTTTAATTCTTCATCATCTAAATCTACAGGATCTAAATGGCAAGTTAATTCAATATCATATTTTTTCTTTATATTATATTCAATTTCATCGACAATTTCATGAATTTCAGCTAATTTGGAGTTTTTATCTACTTCTAGATGAATTGTCATATAACATTTAGTCTCACCATAAGTATGGCACATAATATCATGAAAATTTAATATTTCTTTATGTTTTTTTACTTCTTCTATAACTTCATCAATATATATTTTATTAAAACTTGTACCAATTAATGGATTTGATTCTTCTTTTAACAATGAGATACCAGTATAAATAATAAGAACTGATACTAAAGAGCCTAATAAACCATCTAATGAAAATGGTATTATAACATTATTAATTTGTAATATATAAGATACAATTAATGAAATTAAAATTGCAAATGTTGTTATAGTATCATTTAAAGAATCTTTAAAATTAGCTTTTAAGCTAATAGATGAAATTAATTTAGATATCTTTAAATAGACAATAGCTTGCCAAAACTTAATCAATATTGCACAAGATAAAATAGCAATATTGATAATAAACATTACAGTACTTATTTCTTCTGGTTCATATTTAACCATCTTATAAATAGATGTTATAAGTAATACAATACCTATTATTATAATAATCATTGATACAATTAAACCAGATAAATATTCTATTCTTTCATGGCCAAAAGGATGTTCTTTATCTGGCTTTTTTTTTGATAATCTAAATCCGATTAAAGAAACAATACTTGTTGCCATATCTGATAAGTTATTAATTGCATCTGAAATAATAGATATACTAAAAGAAATAATACCTATAATTAATTTAGATAAAAAAACTAAAAAGTTAGAAAAAATACCTAAACTACTTGCTAAAATACCATGAGCAAGCCTTACATCTTTATTCAAAACATTATCATAATCTTTAATAAATAATCTTCTTAATAAATTAACCATTTTATTTCACCAAATTAAATAAATTCATTGCGTTATTAGTAGTTATTTTATCTAATTCATCTTTATCCATATTTCTTAATTTAGCAATTTCTTCTAAAACATATTTAACATAAGATGATTCATTTCTTTTTCCTCTATATGGTACTGGTGTTAAATATGGAGAATCAGTTTCAATTAATAATCTATTTATATCAATTGTTTTTGCAACTTCTTTTGGTGTAACACTGTTTTTAAATGTTACAGGACCACCTAATGAAATATAAAAACCTAATTTAATAAATTCTTGAGCCATTTCAACTGATGATGAATAACAATGCATTACACCTTTTAATCTTCCTTTAAATTCTTTTACAATATTAAAAGTATCTGATATGGCATCCCTAGAATGTATAATAATTGGAAGATTTAGGTTAGATGCTAATTCACATTGAAGATAAAATAATTTTTTTTGTTCTTCTTTATAAGTTATATCCCAATAATAATCTAGGCCACATTCTCCAATTGCATAAATTTTATGGTTTTTAATAAAAGCTTTTAGTTCTTCTATTTTTGTTAAATAATTTTGATCTGCTTGATCAGGATGGACTCCAGCAGTCGGATAAAATATATCATATTTTTGAGCATCTAAAAAAGCTTGGTTATTTGTTTCATTATTAAAACCAACTAAAATAATCTTTTCAATTCCATTTTCTTTGCATCTTATTAATGCATCATCAATATCTAAATATTCATTTGAATACATATGTGAATGTGTATCTATCATAATCCACCTTCATTAATTTAAAATATTATGTATTATTATAATACATTTTATAATATTTAACTATTGGAAAAGAAAAAACATATTGAAAAAGTATCATTTTAAAATTATAATATTCGTATATTTGGCAGAAAGGAGGATATAATATCAGATGAAAAAATTCATTAGTGAATTTAAAGCTTTCATTACTAGAGGTAATATTCTAGATATGGCAGTCGGCGTTATCATCGGTGGTGCATTCTCAGCAGTTGTTTCTGCGTTCACAAACAAAATCTTAATGCCTATCATCAATGCGGTATTATCATATATTACTAATGGTGATGGTCTATATACAATCTTATTCCATTCTGAATTGGCAACTGCCCAACAAGTTGTTGAAGGAACAGCTATTACAGGACCAGATGGACTAGCTTATTCAAGACTTTTCTTCATAGACTGGTCAGCCTTCATTGATGCAGTAATCAATTTCTTCTTTATCGCATTAACATTATTCATTATCTTAAAGGTAGCTATGTATATCTCTAAGAAAAATGCTGAATTAAAAGCTAAAGCTAAAGATAAACTTACAAAAACAAATGATGAAGCTGAAGCTCCTGCTGAAGAAAGCCCAGTTGAAGAAGCTCCTGCTGAAGAAGTTAAAGTTGATCCAGTTGTTGCATTACTTCAAGAAATTAGGGATGAATTAAAAGCTAAAGAAAATAAACAAGAATAATAAATAAAGGAAGCTGAAATATCAATTAAAGTTTATTGATTTCAGCTTTTTTATTTTAAAATTTTCTTGAAAATTTAATTGTTTCTTTATAGAATATACTTCAGGTAATTTATTATGATTAAAGAAATATTAAAAGCAATTATTCCAACCTCAATAACTACTTTATTTACAGGGATTTATATCATTATAGATGGCTTATTTATTGGCCAAAAAATGGGTGAATTAGGACTTGCTGCAATCAATATTGCCTGGCCAATCGCTGCCTTTATTCAGTCATTAGGTGTAGCATTAGGTACAGCAAGTGGTATTTTTATATCCTATTATCGAGGTAAAAATGATCAAGAAAAAATAAAAAAAATATTAACAAATAGCATATTTGTATTATTGTTTTTCACACTAATTTCAATGTCGATAATTTTTTATAAAGAAAATTTATTAATATTGATTGGTGGAAGTGAAGATACATTACCACTTGCTAAAGAATATATAACAATGATTATATATTCATCTATAATTGAAATTGCGTCTGGTATGATTGTAGGTATAATGAGGAATTTTACTCATTATAAAAGTACTGCAATAATTTTATTAACAAGTACACTTGTTAATTTTTTATTAGATTATTTATTTATAATAGTACTTCCATTAAATTTATTTGGTGCTGCCCTAGCATCTATAATTTCACAAATTGTAACTATTATATCATCTTTAATCATATTAATAATATATAAGAATCTTAAATTCTCAAAATCATTTGATATAAAATTAATATTTAAGATATTATTAAAAGGAATTGCCCCTTTTATATTAACATATTCTGCTTCATTCATTATAATATTATATAATTTATTTTGTTATAATCATGGTGGTAATGAGGCAGTTGCAGCTTATACTGTTGTTGCTTATATTGTCTATGTTGCACAATATATTTCAATCGGTATAAGTGATGGAATACAACCAATACTTACATATCATTATTCAATAAATGATAAAAATTTAAATAAATATTTTTATAAAACATTAGCTATTTTAGTTTCATTACTTCTTATTTTATCTTTAATTTTTAATTTCATACCAAGACCACTTGCAAATTTATTTAATGTAAATGGAAAAGCTAAAGATTATTTCATAGAAAGTTTTTATTATTTTGTATGGGCTTTTATCTTTATAGGTACTGTAAGAATATATGCTTCAAGATTTTATTCAACTAATGAAGAAGCAAAAGCAAATATAATTGTTTTAATTGAACCAATTATTACTCCAATATTTCTTTTTATTTTAACAATTTTTTTAAATACAAAAGGCATATGGTTATCCTTCTTAATTATCCAAATAATTCTTGCAATATCATCAATAATAATTTCTAGATTCAATATAAAAGTGTTTTCATTAAAATCTATGGAAGAATAATTTACTATTCTTCCTTTTTTCTTTTATAAAGCCATTTTTTTAATTTATATTAGGAAAAAAACATGTATGAAAATAATAATAAAGCTATGTAAACATTTCCATAAATCATTGCAAGCGTTTTTCAAATTGACATTATATAAAATGAGTGTATGATATTAGCTGAAAAGGAAAAGGAGGTAAATTATGAGTTACTTATATGAAATAAAAGGTACTTTCAATGCAAATCCTATTAAGACTAAACATTTTAGACATTATAGTTCTGCAATAAAGTATTTAGATTCATTACTTACAAGTTTAGATGTGGAAATCGAAGAAATATTTACATCAGCTAATTCAGATACATATGTTGCTAATAATTATTCTCGTTTTGTATTAACTAAGCTTGCCTAAATTTGTCTTAAGACAATTAAATAATTAAATAAATAAACAAAAAAAGAAAACAGAACCATTAATTTGATTCTGTTTTTCTTTTATATAAAAAAAGCGCCTTAACCACATCACAAATAAGTTTAAGGCTGCTACCTTCCGGTCCTGACCTGGTTCGCCACTTGCAATTGATTAAGGACAAGTGATATATTAACACAATTAATTAATATATTCAAGTATTTTTTCAAAGCTAGGATTCGCTTCTTAATTTTTTAAAGAAGGTTTTTATTAAATTTGAAGCTTCTTCTTCTAATAAGCCACTATTTATTTTTACTTTATGATTAAAATTATAATCAAATACATTAATAAAGCTTTTATGAGCACCATATCTTAAATCTTTTGCAGCATAGTATACTTCATCAATTCTTGATGCAATAATAGCTCCAGCACACATAACGCAAGGTTCTAGCGTCACATATAATTTTGCACCATTTAAACGATAATCTCCTATTTTTTTACTAGCTTTTTTTATTGCTAAAATTTCAGCATGTGCAGTTGCTTCTTTCTTAGTTTCTTTTAAATTATGTGCTCTTGCAATAATTTTATCATTATAAACTATTATAGCACCAATAGGAATTTCATTTAATTCATATGCCTTTTTAGCCTCTTTTAAGGCTTCTTTCATATAATATTCATTTGTCTTATTCATGTTTCAACACTGTATGGCAATTTCTGCATCTAGCTTCATATGCTTCTTTCTCACCAACTAAAATAATTGGATCATCATAATATGCTGCTTTACCATTGATTATTCTTTGAGTTTTAGTTGCTAAAGCACCACAAACTTGACAGATTGCAGTTAATTTTGTGACATCCTCACTTAAAGCTAAGATATTAGCAACTATCATAAATGGTTCACCTCTAAAATCACAATCTAAGCCACCACAAATAACTCTATATCCTTCTTCTGCAAGATTTTTTATGACATCAACAATATCATCATCAAAAAACTGTACTTCATCAATTACAACTGCTTGTGTTTCTGGTTTAAGACATTTTTTGATATCTTTAGAATGTTCTATATTAATTGCACTTAAAGCTTTTTTATTATGTGATACTATTTCTCCTATAGAATATCTATTATCAATTGAAGGTTTAAAAATTAGATAATTTTTATGAGCATATTCCATTCTTTTAACTCTTCTAATTAATTCTTCAGTTTTACCTGCAAACATAGGTCCAACTATGGCTTCAATCCAGCCTTTTTGATTTTCGTAATATTTCATTATATCCTCTCTTTTTTCTAAAAAAAACAGGCTCATTTGAGCCAGTATTTTTTATTCGTTCTTTAAGCCATAACGCTTATTGAATCTTTCAACTCTACCATCAGCTTGTGCAAATGTTTGTTTTCCTGTATAGAATGGATGACAATTTGAACAAGTATCAACTCTCATTTCTTTTAATACAGAACCAGTTTGGAATGTATTTCCACAAGTTGTACATGTTACTGTGATAGTTTGATAATTTGGATGTATTCCTTTTTTCACGCTATTTCACTCCTTCCGCCATGACAAAAAACAGTCATAGAAAGTCTACTTGCATATTCTAGCATAACTTAATAATTATTACAAGAAAAAATTGTATCTTTTAAGCATATGTTAGTTGTAAAAGTATATTCCGCTATAAGTAGTCGCAGTTTTTAAATTTTTATTTGATATTTCAACTTTTTCATTAAAATAATTATTAGTCATCAGTAGCCCTATTTTATTTATCTTTTAATATTTTAATATCATATAAATCAAATAATTTTATTATTTTCTTATCAACTAAAATTGATTCTTCTTCAATTTTTATTTTTATTTTTCCTGTAATAGTATTATAATATCCTTCTTCAAAATAGGTTACTTCAACTAATTCATTTTTTTCTACATTCAATAATGTATCTGATATTTTAGCGCATTTATCTTCATCAATATCACGTCTTTTAATTCGTTCATATTCTATTTCTTTTAATCTTATTGCCTCTTTAAGGCCTTTTTGAGCATCAAATGGAAGAAATTGTCTAGCTCTATCATTTAATGACATTTTATTCATCGCTATTATGTCCTCCTATTTGTTTATTTCTTAAAATTGCAGTAGCATTTTCCCCTAAATCCATTGCTTTAAGCAATGAATTTTTGCCAAATCTATCTCTTATTTTCACAATGCTATCTTGTAATTTTTTTTCTTTTTCTACCTGCTTTAAATCAGTAAATAAATTATATTGTTCATTTTCCATCGGCAAAAGCCCACTAAAGCCAAATGCTAGCCTTCTAATCATTTTTGTTTTATCTACATTTTCAACATATAATCTTTCAACTTCTTTTGAAATAAAGCTATTTAAATTAGTAGCAACAAGCATTTTCGAAGAAACTGATATTCCTTCTTTATAGCCTGCATAAACAACTCCAATTCCAATTGTGGTTGCAACCAAATTTTGTTCACTAAGATTATAACATCCAGAAAGTACCATTTCTTTTAATGAAATTAATGCATCTTCATAATTATAATCTTTAGGCAATATTTGAGCTGAAGATATTGATTTAGATTTATTTTTATAATTTTTAACATCTTCAATTCTAACTGGTTCTATTCCTTTAGAGTGATCAATTAAAAGCTCAGCATTAACACCAAATTCTTCATATAAAATATTCTCATCAAAGCTTGAAATACCTGCCATATCATAAATTCCTAGTCGTGCAAGATGGTTTTCTATTCCTCTTGAAATGCCCCAAAAATCAGATAAAGGTCTATGATGTGATAATTCTTTAATGAATTTTTCTTGAGTTAGCCAACCAATTCCATCTTTAGCTTTTTTGGCTGTAATTCCTAAAGCTATTTTGGCTAAATACATATTAGTACCAATCCCACATGTAGCTGGAATATGGATTTTTTCTTTTATTTCTTTTATTAGCTTTAAAGCAAATGGTTTAGCTCTTGTATTATATAATTTTAAATAATCTGTAACATCAATTATACATTCATCAATTGAATAAACAAAAAGATCTTTTTTATCAAAATATTTTAAATAAATGCTATAAATTTTAGCATTATATTCAATATATTTTTTCATTCTAGGCTTTGCAATTATATAATTGATATTCTTAGGTATTTGAAATAGCCTACAACGATTTTTTACACCTAATTTTTTCATTGCTGGACTTACTGCAAGACAAATCGTTTTATCAGTTCTTGATGCATCAGCAACAACTAAATTAGTTACCATTGAATCAAGGCCACGTTCAGCACATTCTACAGAGGCAAAAAAAGATTTCATATCTATTACAAAATAAACTCTATCTTCCATTTTTTTAAGCCTCCTTTTTAGGTTTTGAGTAAGAAAAAGCATTAGAAACATCTAATGCTTTACTTTATTTTATTCTTCGTCTTTATTATCTTGTTCTGTAGGTTCAACTGTTTCTATTTTTCTTTCAACAATTGGTTCTAATTCTTCAACTTTTACAAATCCTTTTGGTTTTTCAGTAGTTACTACTACTGTTTTAGTTAACCAACCACGTTCTGTTAATTCTTCTTCTGTAAGTCTTGGATAATCTTTTGTATAATCAACATTTTGTTCTTCAACTAATTCTAAGTTTTTTTCTTGAATTAATTGATCAACTAATTCTAACATCCATTTAGCTTTTCTATCTGTTCTTGCTTTATATAAGAATGGTGTTGTTTGATATGCTTTCTTATCAGAAACATCTTTTCCTACATATTTACTTTCTACAAATTTATTTGGATCTAAAGCTAAATATAATGCAAGTGATTTTCCAGCAGGTTTAAGTTGAGCAACTACATCTTTACCTAATCTAAATTTTTCAATAGATTTTGTAGCTTTATGTTTTAAGCCATATGATAATAATTTATTTTTTACTTGATTGTAATAATCTTTTACATTATCTTCAAGTAATGACATTTTACATTCATAAGTTTTCTTAACTCTTGTAACTTTATATTGGTTAGTTACTTCATCGTATTCAACAGAAGTTGTGCCAACTGCTTCGCCTTCATTTGATTCATCTGATTCTGATGCTTCTTCATCTTCATCATCTTCTTCAGTTTCATCTTCTTGTGGAAGTTCTTTCCATAATGCTACTAATTCTAAATCATTTTCAAGCTTCATGCCAAG
>CAJOOI010000004.1 GCA_905236105.1 uncultured Acholeplasmatales bacterium | reverse complement strand
TACAATATTTATGAAAAAAAATAAATAAATATATAAAAATTTAAATAAATATTTTATAATTTAAATGAGGTGTTATTGTGCATGCATTATTAACAAATTATTATTTTTTAAAACAAATAGTTGATAAATTACCTAAAAATATAGAATTTAATAAAGAAATATCAAAGGATTTAATTTTTAATTTTGCAAATTTTAATTCTACTTCTTATTTTTATAAGAAAGTGAACAAAAAGAAAGATAAATATCAATTATTTAATAAAATATATGATAAATCATTTGATTCATTTTATGTGGATCTATTAATTGAATTAAAAAAAGATTTAAATCCATATAAATTATTGTTTTCTTATGGCATTTATACTAATTATTATTTAACTAATAATTTAAAAGAATATATTTTAAAAACTAAAAATAGCACAACTACTTTAGATGAAGCATATAATATGCTAGATTTTTATTTTGCGAATAAAAATGATGATATAAATCTTAAAAAAACTAATTTAAGACTATTTTTCTTAAATGGTTATAATTATTTTGATTATATGGAAGAATTAATACATAAACCACTTTTAAAAAATTATAATATATTTAATTCATATAATTATTTTAAAAAATCATATAAAAATAAAGAAAAATTTTATAGCTTTTGTACTAAATCTAGGGTAGGAATTAGAAAAATATTATTTAAATTATTTTCAAGAATTTATAAAATTAATACTAAATTTTATTTTTATAATGATAAAATTGATACTAAATTAATAAATTTACAACGAAACAAATTTGAAATAAATGATAAAACTTATGAATTAAGTTTAGAAGAATATATAAATGAAATAAAAAAAGAAGTTTTGAAAATAATATCAGATATAAACGATTATTTATTTTATAATAATGATAAAAAAATCAGGAAATTATTTAATATTCCTGATGAAAAAAATTTATAGATATATTATGAGATATTAAATTTATTTTAATATCTTTTTTTATTTATTTTCGATGCGTTGATTTTTATATATTGAATATAATTTTTCTAATTCGAAGTTTTCACGTTCTTTTTTACTTAAAATAGATACTACTACATCATTTAAATCTATTAAAAGCCATTCAGTATATTCTCCTTCGATTCCTCTAATTTTATATTCAGTATCTTTTAAATTATCTTCTAAATATGATAATGCACCCATAGCTCTTGTTGTTGTTTCAGCTGTTGCTAAAATAATATGATCAAAAAATGGTGAAGCTCCCTCTAAATCATATTTGATAATATCAGATGCTTTTGCTTTTTCTAAAGCATCTATAACTAAATCAACTAATTTCATAAGCCTAATTTCTCCTTATATTCTTTATATACTTCAAGTTGAACTGGGTGAACTTCATCACCTTTTTTCATACAATGATTTATTGTTGCCTCAAGTGATTTCATTATAGCCAAATCCATGTTACCACTTAAAAGTATCTCTCTACATTCAATACAAGCTTTATATCTTCTATTTTTTTCTGTGTAATCAGATATCATTATTATTTCTTCTAACTTACTCATATGAGGTCTACCAAAAACATGATATTTGATTGCATTAAATATTTCATTATCATCGCCACCAAGCTTTTTATAATTGTAAGCTGAAAGATATGCATGATATAAGAATGGGTATTTATTGCATTCCGTTATTTCACTATCAGTAAATACCCCAATTGCGTCAGTTTCTGGATCATATTTTGAAAAATCATGTAAATAGGCTGCAATTAAAGCTTGTTCTTTATCTATTTTATAGATATCAGCAAGATATGAAGCCATTTCTGCAACGCCAAATGTATGTGTTAATCTATCTAAATATGAGCCATTACTATATTTATCTATTATAATCATTCTAGCTTCTTCTGATGTCATAAATTACCTCCTAAATTGAATTTGTAATATAAATATCAGTATTTTTAACATATTTAATTTCAAGTTCACATTTGCCAACTACTGATACAAATCCAAATCCAGAAAACCAAATAGTTTTCTTTTTAATTCCATCTAATTTTATATTTTTTATTTCATATTCAATGTTTTTTATTTCTTCATATGAAGGTGGATTTAATAATTTTCCTAATTGTTCGTTATATAATTTATTTAAATTAGTACCTTTACATCTATGAATATATAAATCATTTGATGTATATACAATAAGTGATATTACATCATCGGATTTTATTCTAATTGATGCAAGACCCGCAAGCATAATTGCATTATCTGAATATATTTGAAATGTTTTAGGCTTAATTTCAGATGTAGGTATAATTTTTTTATAACTTTGTGGTAATAATTTAGTTAAAATATCACCTTCATTAATTAACCCTGGTGTATCAATTAAATATTTTCCATCATTAAAAAACATTATTTTTATTTGATCTAATGTTGTACCAGGTATCATACTTTCAGAAATTAAATCATCTACTCTATCAGTAAACCTTTTTAATACTGCATTTATTAATGATGATTTTCCAACATTAGCTACTCCTAAAAAATATACATCTCTATCTTTTCTTGCCATATCAATTAAATTAACAAATTCATCAATATAATATCCTTTTTTTGATGATACAACAGATATTGCAAGAACTTTAAAAGAAAATTTTTCGCATTCTTTAGATAACCATTCAACTACTTTTTCTACTTTAGTTGATTTTGGAAATAAGTCAAATTTATTAGCAACTAAAATTACATCTTTATTTTTAAGTTTTTCAAGCATTTTTTTATTAAAAGTAGATTTGAATTGAAAAATATCTACAACAAATATTATTAAACCATTTTTTTTAATAACTTCATCAATTACTTTTTCATAATCTTTATTTTCAGCAACTATTTTAGGAAGTTCATTATAATTTTTAATTCTAAAACATCTTTGGCAATATAAATTTTCTAAAATATTAGGCGAATATCCTACTAGATTTTTATTTTCATCTTGAAGTGTTGCCCCGCAGCCTATACATATTTTTTTCAAAGTAAATCAAACTCCTTAAGTTTTTCTTCATAGATTTTTGGATATCTTTTTTTCAATCTATTTAAGAAAAATTGTTCAAATTTACGATTAAATCTAGTACCTTTATGTTCACTTGATTTATCAATTGGATAAATAAGACAAGATTTAATTTTACATCTATTTGCTCCTAATATATCAGTCATTAATTGATCTCCCATCAAAAGTATTTGATCTTTATCATAATTTTTATTTGCCATTTTAATGGCTTTTTTGATGCCAAATTTTAATGGCTTTTTAGAAAATTTTTGGCATCTGATATTAAATTCTTTAGAAAATTTATCTACTCTACCTTTTCTTGAATTAGATACTAAGATAAATTCAAAGCCCATATCTTCTATTTTCTTTTTCAGCTCAAATAATTCATTAGTTGGAAGTGTATCATTATAACTAATTAAAGTATTATCTAAATCTGTTAAGATAAGACGGATATTATTTTTATATAATTCTTCAAAATTCAAGTCAAATACAGACTTTGCAACATATGTTGGTATAAATTTTTTTAACATAATATCCTCTATCTTTCTAATTTATTTTTGTTCTATTAATGGTTTTAAATATTTGGCAGTATATGAATTTTCTACTTTTATTAAATCTTCAGGTCTTCCTGCAAATACTACTTGACCACCTTTATTTCCACCATCTGGCCCTAAATCAATGATATAATCAGCTAATTTTATGACATCTAAATTGTGTTCAATAATTAGGACAGTTGCCCCCATATCAGCGATTCTAGATATTACATTCATTAATTTTTTAATATCATCAGTATGTAAGCCTGTTGTTGGTTCATCTAATATATATAAATTCTTAGGTGTTATTTTAGAATGTAATTCTGTAGCAAGCTTAACTCTTTGAGCTTCTCCACCTGAAATAGTTGTTGAAGATTGACCTAATTTTATATAGCCTAAGCCTACATCATATAATGTTTGTAGGTGAGATTTAATTTTAGGAAAAGCTGAAAAGAATTCTAAAGCTTCTTCTACACGCATTTCTAAAACATCATAAATATTTTTATCTTTAAATTTAATTTCTAGTGTTTCAGATGTAAATCTTTTACCTTTACATACTTCACATGGAACATAAACATCAGGTAAAAATTGCATAGAAATACGTTTTACACCATCACCCCAACAAGCTTCACATCTTCCACCTTTGACATTAAAAGAGAACTTGGATTTATCATATCCTTTTATTTTAGCATCAGTTGTTTGGCTAAATAATTCTCTTATATCATCAAAAACACCTGTATATGTTGCTGGATTTGAACGTGGAGTTCTACCTATAGGTTGTTGAGATATATGAATTATTTTTTCAATATTTTCTAATCCTTCTATTTTAGAAATCTTACCTGGAATTATTTTTTTAGTTCCATAAAGCTTCATATAAGCATTCTTATATAAACATTCATTGATTAATGAAGATTTACCAGAGCCTGATACGCCTGTTATACATGTAATTACACCTAGTGGTATTTTCACATTGATATTTTTTAAATTATTTTGGCTTGCACCTTTAATTGTTATATATTTATTTGTTAATTTTCTTCTTTGTTTTGGCAATTCTATCTTTAATCTACCTGATAAATATTTGCCTGTAATTGAATTTGGATTTTCTTTAACTTCATCAGGAGTACCTACAGCCACAACCTCGCCACCATGAATACCTGCACCAGGACCAATATCTACTAAATAGTCAGCAGAATTCATTGTTTCATCATCATGTTCTACAACAATTAAAGTATTGCCTAAATCACGCATTTCTTTTAAAGTTGAAATCAATTTAGCATTATCTTTTTGATGTAGTCCAATTGATGGTTCATCAAGAACATATAAAACGCCTGTTAATTGACTTCCAATTTGGGTTGCAAGTCTAATACGCTGAGCTTCACCACCAGATAATGTATCTGCACTTCTTGCTAAAGTTAAATATTCAAGTCCTACATTAATTAAGAATCTTAATCTATCTTTAACTTCTTTAATAGCTAATTTACCAATTGTCATTTTTTCTTCAGATAATTTTAATTCATCAAACCATCTATAAGAATCTTCTATTGACATCGCACATATATCTGCGATATTTTTTCCATTTATAAAGATATTTAAAACACCAGGATTAAGTCTTTTTCCTTCACATGTTTTACATACATTTTCAACCATGAAGTTTTCAATCCAATCTCTAATCCAATCAGATGCAGTTTCATTGTATCTTCTTTGGAATGAATTTATAATTCCTTCAAAATAATCATTTCTATCATGATTTCTACCACTAGTTGAAGTTAATTTATATGAAATAACATCTTTTGAACCAAATAAAATAATTTCTTGTTCTTTTCTTGTTAAATCTTTCCATTTTTTATTCATATCAATCTTGTAAAATTTACAAGTTTGTTCAAGAATACCTTTATTTAAATTATCAGCATCTTGATTTTTATATGGTATTATAGCATTATCATTTAATGATTTTTCTTTATCAATAATTAAATCTTCACTAATTGTAAGTTTTTTTCCTAATCCATTACAATCAGGACATGCTCCAAGTGGTGAATTGAATGAAAATAAGCGTGGTTCTAGATTTGCAATTGAATAACCACAATGAGGACAAGCATGATGAGTTGAATAAAATTCTTCATTTCCTTCTTCATCAAATAAAACAACATAACCATCTGATTCTTTAATTGAAGTTTCACATGCTTCAAATATTCTACTACGAATATCTTCTTTCATCTTTAAACGTTCAATTACTATATAAATATTATGTTTTTTTGTTCTTTCTAATGAAGGTGCTTGATCTATTTCATAAAGATTCCCATCAATAAATGCTCTTACATAACCCAATTTAAGATATTTTTCAAAAATAGCTTTATGTTCACCTTTTTCTCTAAATATAACAGGGGCAGTAATATACAATCTTTCACCTATTTTTCTATTCATAATTTTATCAACAATTTCATCAATTGATAAAGATGAAATAGGAATATTATGATTAGGACAATATGGTGTACCTATACGAGAAAAAATTACTCTTAAATAATCAAATATTTCAGTAACTGTACCTACAGTTGATCTTGGGTTATGTGATGTTGATTTTTGATCGATAGAAATTGCAGGTGATAGTCCATCAATTGAATCTACATCCGGTTTTTCATTTGAACCAATAAATTGGCGTGCAAATGAAGATAATGATTCAATAAATCTTCTTTGGCCTTCTTGATATATTGTATCAAAAGCAAGGGATGATTTACCACAACCAGACACACCACTCATTACTATTAATTTATTTTTTGGAAGTTCTAGATTTACATTTTTTAAATTGTTTTCTCTAGCACCTTTTATAATTATTTTATCCATAAAACCTATATTTCTTTTAATATTTTTAAAAATATTATTCTTCAAATTTTTCTTTAAATTCAGCTTCTTCCATTATTCTAATACCTAAAGCTTTTGCTTTATCGTATTTTGAACCTGGATTTTCACCTAAAATAAGTAAATCTGTATTTTTACTTACAGATTCTATTACTTTACCACCACTTGATTCAATAAATTTTTTAGCATCATTTCTAGTGACAAAAGATAAAGTACCGGTGATAACACATTTTTTATTTGTAAAAAAGTTTTCTTTGATATCACCCATATTATATTCCATATTTAGGCCGAATAGTTTTAATTCATTAATTAAATTTATGTTTTCTTCTTTAGACATAAAATTTATTAATTCAAAAGCTATTTTTTCTCCTACATCAGGAATATTTGATATATCTTCTAATTTAGCATTAATTATATTATCTATATTTTTATATTTTTGACATATTAATTTAGATACTTTAGCACCAATATGCTTGATACCTAAACCAAATAATAATTGATCTAAATTATTTTGTTTAGATTTTTCAATCATATCAAGTAAATAATTAACTGATTTTTCACCTAAACCATCAATTTTAATTAAATCATCATAATGCTCTTTTAATCTAAAAATATCAACAATATTTTTAATATAGCCTAAATTAAATAATAATTCACATAATTTATCGCCTAAGGAATCAATATTATATGCTGGCTTAGATGCAAAATGAATGATTTGGTTAATCTTCTTTTCACTACAATCAATATTAGAGCAATAATAATCTACTGAATCTTCAAATTTAATTAATTTTGAGCCACAACATGGACAATTTTTAATCATTTCAAATGGTAAATTATTAATTTTATCATGAACTCTTACAACTTCAGGAATTATATCTCCAGCTTTATGAACGACAATTATATCACCAACAGATATATTTTTTTGTTTGATATAATCTTCATTATGTAATGTTGCCCGTTGTATTAATGAGCCTTGAACAAATACTGGTTTAAAATTAGCAACAGGTGTTATTACACCACTTCTTCCTACTTGAAATGTAATTTCATTTAAAGTTGTTAATACTTCTTCTGGAGGAAATTTATAAGCAATTGCCCATTTAGGATATTTTGCAGTTTCACCTATTAAAGAATGCTTATCAATTTCATTTACTTTAATAACTATTCCATCAATATCATATTCTAAATTAGGACGCTTTTGTCCCATTTCATTAATATAATCAATAACTTCATTTATATTTTTACATAAACGA
Source organism: uncultured Acholeplasmatales bacterium (assembly GCA_905236105.1). Taxonomy (GTDB): domain Bacteria; phylum Bacillota_I; class Bacilli_A; order Acholeplasmatales; family Anaeroplasmataceae; genus Anaeroplasma. The sequence goes on along the minus strand of CAJOOI010000004.1, from coordinate 28,311 downwards.
TAAAGTGGATTTACTTTAAATCCTAAGTCCTTCATTTTTATTAATGCTTCTTCCTGATATTTTATTTTATCATCCATATAATAATATAAAAAAGCATCTAGATTTCTTTTTGCAGCTATACTAGAATCAAGTTGACGAACTGAACCAGCAGCTGCATTCCTTGGGTTAGCGAATAATTCTTCTTCATTTTCTTCTCTTTCTAAATTAAGTTTATGAAATGAAGCTTTTGGCATATATATTTCGCCTCTTACTTCTAAAGTAAGTGCTTCTTTAAGCTTTAAAGGGATACTTTTAATTGTTTTAACATTATGTGTTATATCTTCACCTACTAAACCATTACCTCTTGTAGCACCTAAAATTAAAATGCCATTATCATATTTTAATGAAACAGATAATCCATCTATTTTTAGTTCACAAATATATGTTGCATCTGGCGTAATAGCCCTAATTTTATTATCAAAATCAATTAATTCATCAAAATTAAACGCATCAGCAAGGGAAGCCATCTTTGAATTATGTTTAACTTTTTTAAAGCTTTTTAAAACTTCTCCGCCAATTCTATTAGTAGGTGAATCAATAGTTTTTAATTCTGGATATTCTTCTTCAATTTTTATAAGCTCATTCATAAGCATATCATATTCATAATCTTCCATAATAGGATTATCATTTACATAATATGCTTCGCTTGCTTTATTTAATATATCTTTTAATTCATTTAATCTTTTTAAAGTATCCATATTTTACCCAATATAATTATTCTTCATCATTAGTTTTTATTTCTTTTTTATCTTCTTTTAAATTTTCTACTTTTAAAATTGGTGCACCAAGACCTACAACATCATCTACTGGAACAGTAAATGCAATACCTTGTCCTGGTGTATTAAGTCCACATTTTGTATATATCGCATGTAAAATTGCTTCTTTTATATCTACTTGAGATAGAATCATTACTATTTCCTTTTCAGGTGTAACAGTAATATTAAATCTTTTTTCTGCTTCTTCTTTAGCAGTACCTCTAGCATTCAAAACTGTACCACCTCTTGCGCCACAGCTTCTTGCAGCCTCCATTACTTCTTCTGAAAAGCCTTGATTTACAATACATAAAATAACTTCAAATCCACTCATATTTATACCTCAATATTAGCTAAGAATTGGTAAATTAAAACACCAATTAATGATTTAATTGGAATGGTATAGGCAACCCCTTTACCATTTTTTGTTTTAAAATATTTATCTTCATAAGCTATTAGTATTTCTTTTATTCTATCTTCTCTTACTGCACTAAAAATAACTGCTTTATCATTTGTTAAACCAAATTGATTTAAAACTTCTTTTGGTGCTGTACCTTTAGCATATACAACTGACTGCAAATTTACATCAAAGCCTTCAAGGGCTGATAAATAAAAATCCACTTTTTTTCTATCAATAATTGTTACTAATATTTTTAATTTAATTGGAGCTTCCAAATTAGCTTTTGTAGCTTTAGGTTTATCTTTTTTATTTATTAAATCTTTTGAAGTTTTTGAAACTGTTTTTTTCTTTGTTTCCATAAATTCACCTAAATGAAATTAATAATTTGCTCATCATCAGCAGTTATTATTCTCTTCATTCTTCTACTTTCTTTAAGTTTTAATGAAATAACAGATCTAAAACCTAAAATTTGGATAGTAATAAGAGGTGTCATAGCAACCATCGCAACAATACCAAATCCATTTTCAAGTACACCCGTACCACATGAAACTGTAGCACCTATTGCAAGAGGCAAAATAAAGCTTGAAGTTAGGGGACCTGATGCAACGCCACCTGAATCAAAGGCGATTGCTGTATATATTTTAGGCACAAAAAATGATAAACCAAGTGAAATTAAATAACCTGGTATTAAATAAAATAATATTGAGAAATTAAATACTATTCTTATCATTGAAAGTCCAATAGATATACCAACACCAATACATAAAGCTATTAACATTGTTTTTTTAGAAACACCACCTGTAGTAATTTCTTCTACTTGTTTAGTTAAAACATGAACTGCAGGTTCTGCTAAAACTACTACAAATCCTAAAATAAATCCGAATATTATTAATGCAGCATGTGAAATTTCACTTAATTTCATACCAATTTGATATCCAATTGGTAAAAATCCAATTTCAGCAGCACTTAAGAATATAACTAATCCAAAATAAGCATATAAAATCCCTACAAATATTTGAATAAGTTTTCTAAATGGTAATTTTATAAATATTAAATTTATCACTAAGAAAAAAGCCACAATAAGCCCTAAGGCAATTGAAACATTTTTCATATTAGCTAATATTGCATGTAAAATAGCCATTCCAATATTATCTGGCATATTATATGCAGTTGTTTGATTTAATTGTTGTGATGTTTGCCTTAATGTATCAGGATTAATTGAATATCCTACTAATAATACTATTAAAATAGGGCCAATTGAACATAGTGAAATAAGGCCAAATGAATTTTCTTTTGCACCTCTACCACCGATAGTTGATGCAATACCTAAGCCTAAAGCCATAATAAATGGTACTGTAATAGGGCCTGTTGTAACTCCGCCTGAATCAAACGATAACGGCAAAAATGCACTATTACCTTTAAATGCCACAAGTGCAGTAAAAGCAAAAAGCATCATATAGAAAAACATCAACATTAAATTTAGATTTACTTTAAATATTATTTTTATAATCGCCAATACTAAAAATAAACCAACGCCTATTCCAACAGTTATAATTAATACCATATCAGATATAATATTTTTTATCTGACCTGCTAAAACTGTTAAATCCGGTTCAGCAATCGTAATAAAAAGCCCCATCAAAAAACAAATTCCTAAAATTAACCAAATTTTTTTAGATTTAGCTAATGTAGAACCAATTTGTTCTCCCATAGGTGACATTGCAATATCAGCACCTATATTAAAGAAAGTTATACCTATGATTAAAAATAGTGCTGATATTCCAAATGTTATTTGACTTTTCGCATCTAATCTAGCTAGAGGTGTAAATGATAAAATTAAAACAATAATTGTAATTGGCAAAACAGAAAAAACAGATTCTTTAAATTTTATTAAAAGTTGTTTTCTCATAATATTACACCTAAAACTATTTTCTTGTTCTACTGTTTAAAAATTCTTTTAAACTGCCATCTAAGAAATCTTCTTTTCTAGCAAATAAATAAACATTTGTTTTAACAAATATTATTTTTCCTTCAAATGCTACGGCAGCACCACTAAAAAATGCTAAGAATTTATTGGTTGCACTTTCATTTATTTCTTCAAAATTTATAACAAGTGGAGAACCATCTTTTAATTTATATACTAATTCTTTGGCAAAATTATCATCATCTTTCATAACAGCAAAACAGATACGATCTTTTGCTAAAGATAAAGATTCTTCTTTATTTTTATTCTTTCCAAACATAATTATTTCCTCTTAACATTAATAATTTGAGCTTTATTACCTTGTTTAATAGTAATTAATGTTGTTTGTACATGAGTTTGAAGTGAATCTACTTTATCAGGTGGACATGCAATAATGATTTGAAGTGGCATAGATGTAATAAAATCCATCATAGCTCTAATTCTATTACCATCCATCTTATCAAATACTTCGTCGAATAATACAAGTCCAATAGGATCTCCTGCAAGTGAATTAGTTTTTTGATATACTCTTACAAATGAAGCGATAATTGCAACATAGAATGGAACTTGAGTTTCACCACCGGATGTAACTTTTGAAATTTTAGAGAAAGTTTTTGTATCGCCATCTTGGTTAGTGATTCTAATATCATAATCCATATATGTACGATAATCAGTAAATTTATTTAAAGCTCCATTACTATTTAATTCATCTTGAGATAATGATTCAAATAATTCTGTAATTTGTTCATCATATTTAGCTTGGAATTCAAAAGTAAATAAGCCTTTATTTATATCTGCTAAATCTGATGTAACCATTTCATAGAATTTAGCATATTCACTAGATCTTGGGAAAATAAATTCATATTTATCGCCACCAAATTGAATTGATGATAATGTTTCATTTACTTTTTCAATTTCTTTTTCGGCTGCTAAAATGTTATATCTCAATTTAGCAATGAAATCTTCTTTAAATACAACTTCAGCTGATTCTCTTGCTTGTCTTACTTTCTTTTCATAAGTTACAAGTTCGCTCTTTTCTAATTTATTTAATTCAGCTAAGAATGACTTAACTTCAGTAACACCAATTGATAATGTTGAATTATATTTATTAATATAGGCATATTGTTTTTGAGTTAAGCTATCAACTAATGTTTCATATACACTTTCTTCTTCTTTAAATCTAGCTATATAAGCATCAAGTGCGCCTTTTGAACCATCAGAAATAGCTCTTTCATATTCATTTTTAGCTCTTTCAACAATTAATGGATTATCTTTAGCTAAAGCTTTTAATTCTTTATTTAAACCTTCTAGATGATTATTATTTTCTTCAATACTTAAATATACAGATTTAATATTTGCATCAATTGAACCAATTTCCATAGATAAAGAAATCTTCTTATTATCATTACCTTTAATTGTTTCTGTAATTTTAATATAATCATCTTCAAGTTCTGAAGGAGTTGAATTTCTAGCACGTTTAGAATGATTTTCTAAATCTGCAAGAATACCTTTTTGTTTTTCAAGCTCTAAGGCATTATCTAAATCATTTAATAATGGTCTTACATCTAATTGATCTAATAATTCAACTTCTTTTTGAATTGATTCTAATTTAGTATTTAATGATACATATTCTTTCTTAGCTGCTTCAGCTTTAATAGTCCATTCTTCTAAAGCTTTAGCAACTGCATTTTTACCCATAAATGGTTTATCGATATTAGGATTTAAGCTAGATACAGTAAATCCACGATAAATTAAACCATCTTTTGTAATTGATGTTGGATAATGTTCAAGTTCTAAGGCATTTTCAACCATAATAACATTACCACATGAATAATTGATATAACATCTTGCATCTTCATTTTCTGAATCAATGATAGAAGCTAATGATTTTTTATCATATTGTGTATATTTTGAAATTTGTTTTGTATTAATTAAACCAATACCATAAATACGATATTTATCTTTAATTCTTGAAAATATTTGTAAGGCTTGATCAAAATATCTTGGTTCTACGATAAAATTAAACCTTCTATTACCTAAAAATATTTCAATTGTATCTTGCCATGATGGATCTGTGATTTCACATAATTCAGCAAAAATATGGACATTTACATCATAATTATATACACGCTTTAAGCCTTCTTGAATTTCATTTCTTAAAGCTAATAATTCAGGCCTATAATTTAATTTATTTTGACCAAAATTTCTAACTGTAACAGAAATTTCATTAATTTGTTCAATTAATTTGCTCATTTGAGATTGAAGTTGACCTAAATTTTGATTTTTCTTATCTCTTAATTGTTTTAAGCGATTGTTAAAATCAGTTAATCTAATTTTTGTATCTTCTACTTCCTTACTATTAATTAAGCTTAAATTAATTGCTGAAGCTTCATTATATAAGCCTTCAGTTGATATTCTTCTTAATTCATTAACAACATCTTTAAAGCCGCTAACTCTTCTTAAGAAAGATTGATTATTGCCTTCAAGCATTTCAATTTCTGATTTAGTTCTTAATATTTCTCTTTTTACATATTCGTCTGCTTTATATTCATCATTAGATGAAAGCATATTGTATATGTCTCTTGCACGTTCTTGTAATGCTTGATTTTCTAAATCTAATTCTCTTAATTCTTGTTCTCTTATCTTTTTTACTTCTTCATATTTAGCAATTTTAATTTTTGAATCACTAATTGTATTTCTAATTTTTTCTACATCAAATAATTTCATTAAATATTCGATATAGTCTTTATTTTCTTCTATTTTAAGAATTTCTTGGAAAATAACATCTATTTCTTTTAAATCACTAATTTTAGATTGAATTAATCTTAAAGTATTTTCTAATTCTTTATATGCTCTAATAGAATCTTGAATTGCAGAAACATCGATTGTTTTTTCTTCAAGGATATTTTGATAAATAAATTCTTTAACATCAGCGATTGGTTTAAATGCTAAAGCTTTAGGAATTAAACGATAAAAATCTTCATTGATTGATCCAAATGCGTTTCTAAATCCTTTTTTAGCTTCTTTTTTTACTAAATAATATTCAAAAGTTGGATTATGTTTTCTAAATTCAACTGTAGAATAAATTGTTGATTCATCTGAAATAAACATAGAATCATTTATTCTTTGTTCTGCTTTATAAAAAATTGATTTTACAGGTGCTAAATCACCAAATGCATCAATTACTGCACCAACTGTAAAATAATTACCTGTTTTTTCATCTAAGAATTCTAAGGCGATATGAGCTGAAACATCACCATTTCTTAAATATTCTTTATCATCGATACCTAATTTACATTTTACATAGCTTTTTAAATCACGTTTACCTTTTTCGTTAGCTGCAAGGTTAAACACAGTATCTCCTGCAGTTAAAACATATGTGATGGCATCTAGTAATGTAGATTTACCTGTTCCATTAGGACCTGTAAGTAAGGTATTACCATTTATTTCTACTGTTTCATTATTAAGATAATGCCAGTTTATTACTCTAACTTTTGTTAATTTTTTCATTTATCTGCCTCCTCATCATGTCCAATTTTAATAATTGTATTATAAACTTCATTTATATCTTCAGAATTAATTGCCATAAGAATTGTAGGTAAAATAACTATTTTAGTAGATAAAGTTTTTAAATCACCTGTTGTTTCAATTAAATTATATCTTCTAAATATTCTTATTGCGTTTTCTAAATCTGTTTTATTTAGCTTTCTTTTTATTTGTAGATAATCATATTTTTCATGAATATCAGAAATTGAACAAACAACATTTTCGTTTAATGATGTTTCTTTCATCTTTTCATGATATAAAAGTCTTAATATTAATAAGATTAATGATTCATCTCTTTTAAGCTTTAATATATTTGAATTATTACCACCAGATAGCATAACTGCACCTTGTGGTACATCAAGTGTAATTTCATAACCTAATATTTCAAAAAATTCATCAAATACTTCTTTATAACTCATTAAAAAATAGTAAGCTTCTTTATTATCTCTTTTATCTCTTGAAAGGAAGGTAGAAGAAAGTAATTTATTAGCTGTATCTTTAAACTGATTCTTTTGAGTTTGTGTCATTGTTTCTAATGCTTGTAACATATATTCCCCCTATAAAGTCTTTCTAATAATAAAGTTTCTAATTGAATAAGTTTTATTTTCAATAATTTCATCTTTAAGCTCAATAGTATATCTTTTTTCAACAGCGATAATGACGCTATAAACTACTTTCATAAATGTATTATCATCACAATCATTATTGATAATTGTTGATGCATCAAAGACTCCATCTTTAGAATTCATATCCATAAAATATAAGATTTCTCTTTCATTATATGAATTTTTAAATCCATTTAAGAAATCATCATTTAATTCTAATCCTGATATACCAGATTCATCTAAGAATTGATTAAGATTTCTTTGGTAAGAGCCACGTGGTTGATATAAAGATTTCTCCATTTCAAATAATTTAAGACGTGGTAAATAATATAAAGAATTGATTTTATTCATTGCTTTATCTAATTTACCTTCAGAATTAGAATCTTTTACATATTTTAAAATTCTATTTATTTTACCAACTACATTATCTTCTTCACTTAATAAGAATTTAATCTTACCAATTGTAGAATTAATATAATTTCTATTTTTATTATCTATTTCATCAATAAATTCTTTTAATGCGCTAAATGCATCAATTACTTCATCAATATTCTTGATTGCTTTTAAGACGGCATCTTCTTTTGATTTTGTTACAGCAAGATAATTCATTGATATTGCTGAAAGTATTGTTTCATCAGTTAAGAATTCTTCTAATCTAGAAATAATATCAAGTCTATATCTATCAATATTATCTGTTATTTTTAATTTAGTGTAACTTGTATCATAAATATCTGTTTTATAATTTACAAGTTTTTCCATTAATGATTTTATATCTGTATTATCAATAACAGATTGAATATAATCTTTCATTCTTACATCAAGACGTCTAATTGCTCTAATCAGTTGTCTTGTATCAGAATATACTAAACTGAATGTTAATGAATAATCGACATTATCTTTTTGATTCAACAATGAATAAATAGAATAAATATAACCATGATATTCAGTTGGATTAACATAATCTTCAGGTAATTCTGAATCATAATCAAGTTGAGGATAAGCATTTAGTAATGCTTCACATAACGTGATTGCAACATCAGAAAAATTCAATACCTCAACATAATCATTAGTTACATCCACATATATCCAGCCACATTCTTCCATTCTTCTTAGGATGAATAAAGCAATTTCTCTTTTGCTTTTAGGAGCTTCTTCTTTTTCTTCATCTTCTTCTTGGAATAGATATTTTGAATGATTTTCTAAAAATAATGTTAGATCATCAACAACAATTTTTTTATCGATACCTAAAATTGAACCGGTCTCATATATTTTAAATACTTGAAGTAAACTTGCTAGATAAATCTTTTTATTTTTTGATGATAAAAATGTAAAAAAATTATCTGGCACGATATCAAATATATCCATAAATTCACATCCTTTTTAAAAAAAATCTCTATTATTTATTTTAACAAAATAAATAAATAATATCAATGAAAGAATGGAAATAAAACAAAAAAAATCTGCAATTTTTTTGCAGATTTAATTAGACATTAAATTTGAATAATAAGATGTCACCATCTTTAACTTTATATTCTTTTCCTTCTTGTCTTACTAAGCCCTTCTCACGTGCTTTTAACATTGATCCACTATTAATTAAGTCATCATAAGCTGTTGTTTCAGCTCTGATAAAGCCTCTTTCAAAATCAGAGTGAATTATTCCGGCACATTGTGGTGCAAGCATCCCATCTTTATATGTCCACGCTCTACATTCATCAGGACCAACTGTAAAAAATGTTTTATAACCTAAAAGATGATATGTTGATCTAATTAATAAATTCAATCCTGCTTCTTTTAAGCCATATTCTTCTAAAAACATTTGTTTTTCTTCATCATCTAGTTCAGATAATTCAGCTTCTATTTGAGCTGAGATAGGAATGCATAAAACATTATTTTTCTTAGCATATTCTAAGACTTGTTGATAATATTTTGCATTATCTAGATTACTAATATCATCTTCTTTGATATTGCATACATACATTAGAGGTTTATCAGTTAATAATGCATATTCATTAACATATTTTTCTTCTTCTTCAGAAAATTCAACATTTCTAATTGATGTACCATTTAATAATGCATTTTTTATTTTTTTTAATAATTTAAATTCAAATTCAGCATCATCCACTTTAGATTGAGCTTTTTTCTCGATTTTTACCATTCTTTTTTCAATAACATCTAAATCTGATAAAGATAATTCAAGTTCAATAGTTTCAATATCCCTAATAGGATCAACACTACCTTCAACATGAACTATATTAGATGAATCAAAGCATCTAACTACTTCAATTATCGCATTACAATTTCTAATGTTACCCAAAAATTGATTTCCTAATCCTTCGCCCTTTGAAGCACCTTTTACTAAACCGGCAATATCAGTAAATTCACATAGAGCTGGAACTCTACGTTTTGGATTATACATATTTACTAATACATCTAATCTATCATCAGGTACCTCAACCATACCAACATTTGGTTCAATTGTAGCAAAAGGATAATTTGCTGCAAGAGCATTTGATTTTGTTATTGCATTAAAAAGAGTTGACTTTCCAACATTAGGAAGGCCAACTATACCAGCTTTTAAAGCCATATTATTTCACCTACTTAATATATAAATTCTTATATGCGTTTATTGATTTTTGTATTGTTTTTTTAGCTTCTTCCATACCTAAAACTTCACTTACTACTGTTGTTTTACCTTCTAATTGCTTATAAACAGTAAAAAAGTGTCTTATTTCATCAAACATATGAGCAGGAAGTTCATCGATATCATTATAAATGTTCATAGATGGGTCATTGACACAAACTGAAATAATTTTTTCGTCAATTGCTTCATCATCAATCATCTTAACTACACCTATTGGCTTACATCTAACAAGTACAAGTGGATCAAATGATTCATCACATAATACCAAGACATCAAGTGGGTCTTTATCATCAGAATAAGTTCTTGGAATAAAACCATAATTTGCTGGATAATGAGTTGATGTATACAAAATACGATCCAAAATGATTAAACCAGTTTCTTTATCCAATTCATATTTTTTCTTACTTCCCTTAGGTATTTCAATACATGCTATGAATTCATCTTTTGTAATACGGTCATTATCTATATCATGCCAAATATTTATCATACTAAATTTGTATAATTTAAAATTATACTTCTCCTTTCATAATTATTCTATTTTAATATATTAATCTAAGAAAGTTATAAAATTGAAATAAGAGCCTAGCGCACACTAGGCTCTTAATTTTAATTATATTATTCTATTGAATTAAATATATCTAATACTTGTTTCTTTAAATCTTGTAATTTATTATCAGATTCTTCTTGTGATTTACCATTTACGCCATAATAAATTTTTAATTTTGGTTCAGTTCCACTAGGTCTTAATACAAACCACATATCATCATTAAGATAATATTTAATTACATTTGATTTAGGTAATTTAATTTCAGTTTTATTACCCTTATTATCTGTATGAACGCTTAATTTAACGTCATCTTTAGCTAAAATATTAAATCCTTTTAATTTTATTTCATTATTTCTAAAATAATCCATTATTTTTTCAATTTTAGCTTTTCCAGCAAGACCAGCTAATGCAACATTAGTAATATCTTCTTTGAAATATCCATATTCTTGATAAATCTTATCTAATGCTTCAACTAAATCAAGTCCTTTTTCTCTCCAATAAGCTGCAAGTTCACATAAAATTAGAATTGCTTGAATAGAATCTTTGTCTCTTACCATAGGAGAAACAAGTGAACCATATGATTCTTCAAATCCAAATACATATGTTCCACGACCAGTTTGTTCCATTTCACGAGCTTTTTCACCAATGAATTTGAAACCTGTTAAAGTTATTTCTACTTTTAAGCCATATTTTTTAGCAATAATTTCAGGTAATGTTGATGAAACATTAGTAGTAAAAATATATCCATCTTTAGGAAGAGTATTAAATTCTTTTCTTGTTCTTAAAATATAATCTACTTCTAATGTTGCAGTTTGGTTACCTGTAAATAATACAAATTCTCCATTATGTCTTACAGCTATACCTAATCTATCTGCATCTGGGTCAGTAGCTAATACGATATCAGCATCCCATGCTTTTGCTAAAGCAATCGCTTCATCATATGCTTCTTTATTTTCAGGATTTGATGTTTTTACACCTGAAAAATCTGGATCGTTAGTCATTTGACAAGGTAATGGTAATACATTATATCCTACACTCTTTAATACATCTGGTGCAAAAACTTGTCCTGTACCATGAAGTGGAGTATATACTACTTTAAAATCTTTCTTTAAATTAGGCCTCAAAATAATTTTTTTAACATCATTGATATATTTTTCATCAACATCTTTTCCAATATAATAAATTAATTCATGATTTAAGCCTGTTTCAATGTTGAACATATCATCAATTTTATTGATTTCATCAATAACTTGTTCTGCCATTGCAGGAACTAATTGGCAACCTGTTTCATCGTAAATTTTATATCCATTATATTCTTTAGGGTTGTGGCTTGCTGTAATCATTATACCACCAATACAATTAAAGTTTCTTACTGCGTAAGAAAGTTCAGGTGTAGGTCTTAATGAATCGAATAAGAATACTCTAAATCCTAGTGAAGTTAATACTTCAGCACTTTTTCTTGCAAATTCAACTGAGAAGTGACGGTTATCATGACTGATTGCTACACCTCTAGATTGTGCAACTTTAGATTGTTTTAATAAATATCTACCAAAGCCTAAAGTAGCTTTTTCTACAATATAGATATTCATTCTATTTGTACCTGCACCTAAAATACCTCTAAGTCCTCCAGTACCAAATTCTAAATCATTAGTGAATGCTTCTTTTAATTCATCATCACTCATATGATCTAATTCATTTTTTAATTTAGCATCTAAGCCTTTAAAATTTTTCCATTGTTGTGCTTTTTCTAAATAATTCATAATATTCTCCTTATCATATATAAATTATATAGTAAAAAACGCTTTTTTTCAACTATGATAAATAAAATTTATCATGCAAAAAAGTGAAAATATGTAAAATCCAATTTTTCATTTAATTTATTAAACTAATATGATAAAATTAATAAGAAGTTTTTTTACAAGGTAGTGATAAATTGAAGAAAAAAATAATGTTAATAATGATGTTGTTTACTTTTGTGCTATCTCTTTCTAGTTGCGCTCTTGTTGAGCCTCTAATTATAAGAAGATCAACTACTACAACTCCTACAACTAGTCAAACAACTCCAACACCAAATACAACAACTAAATCAAAATTTTCAACATCAACTACAACAAATACAAATCAAGATGGTAAATATTATGTTATATTTGAATGTAATAATGGAAATAGATTTGAACAACTAACTGAATCAAAAATTACTAAACCAGAAAATCCTACTAAAAACTACGCAGAATTTGTTGGTTGGTATACAGATGAAGAATTAACCAAAGAATTTGATTTTTCAAAAAGCATTAATCAAAATACAATTCTATATGCAAAATATAATATTGATTATAAACAATTGACTAATGCTATTTCAACTAAAACAATTAAAGCAAATGTTCAAGTAAATCACATTAATCAAAGAAGCGTCTTTTCTACTACTAAAAAATCAATAGGTAGTGGAGAAGTAATATATTCAACAGTTAATAATTATTATGTGTTAACCAACCATCATGTTATTTATCCAGATGATGGATACGATATTCAATATTCAAAATATAATATTGAAGATGCTTATGGTCAAGTATATGATAATGTTAAAGTTGTTTATAAAGATGTTGATTATGATTTAGCCTTACTAGAAGTTGAAAAAGAAAATTATTCAAAAGTACCTGAAATTCTTACTTTAGCTGATAATGTTTATTTAAATTCCGAAATAGTAGCTATAGGTGAACCACATGCCCAAAATAATACAATTACATATGGTAGTATTAAAATGTGGTATAATTTTTCTGCAGAACCTGAAACAGTACATCAATCAAATATTAATTTTAAAGTTATTGCTCATGATGCAAAAATTCAAAGTGGTTCTTCTGGTGGAGCATTATTAGATACAAATTTAAATTTAGTTGGTGTTAATTTTGCATCAGTTACAATAAATAATAAAGAATATTCATGTGCAATATCTATATATAAAGTAAAAGAATTTTTAACACTTGCTGAACAAGAATTAAAAATAGGAATAATTTAAATCTAATTAAATAATAGGCTGTGGATTTTTTTCTTACAGCCTATTATTTTTATAAGAAAATATTATTCTGATTTTTTTAATTCTTTTTCATCTATAATATTTTCCAAATTTAAATCATTATTAAATGTTTTTTTAGATACCAGTATCATCATTATATAAATATATTTCATCTACAAGCTTTTTTAAGTCATTGTAAAAGATGCCTCAAGACTCATTTTGATTATCTTTTAATTCATATATTAAAAATTCATATTAATATCTCCAATTTATTACATTTTATCATATGTAGTGAAAAAAAATTTACAATAAAAAAAGCTGTAAAAATACTTTTTTAAATTTTATTTTTTACAGCTCGTATTAATTTAGTTGAGATTTTATATAATCCATAAATATTTTTCTAACATCATAGCCTAAATATGCATAGCTTTGAAAGCCAGCATTTGTATTTGCTTCACAAAATAAAAATCCATCACCTTTAAAGACAAAATCAACACTAATTATTTCACCTTGAATTTTGTCTTTTATTTTTCTTGCCATATCAATTAATTCATTCGGTGCTTTAAAATCATATGCAAGACCACCCTTATTGATATTTGATAAGAAGCTTTTATTATTTTGCCTTAAAACACTACCGATTAAATTATCTCCGCAAAAATATAATCTAACATCTTTTCCTCTTGATTCTGAAATATATTCTTGAACTAAATAATTATCTGTATCTATTTTTTTATGTACATGATTATATTTCCATTTAGATTTAATTAAATAGATATTATTACCTTGAAGTCCAAATCTATCTTTTAAAATAAATGGTTTACCATATTTTGCTTCAATTTCTTCAAAACTTAAATCTTTAACTAATTCACCATTTATTTGAGGCAAATTAAGTTCATTTACCGCTTGATGAGCTAATAATTTATCTGTTGCAACAGTTATAGCATTAGATTTATTAATGACTCTTACATTTTTATCTTCTAAAAATTTTGCAAAATCAGGATGATTACATCTTAAAAATACAATTTTAGGAAAATTATTAATTAATTTATCATAATAATATAATTTATTATCTTCTATATTAAAATATTCATAAAATTTTAATTCTGCATCAATTTGATGATTTAAAGCCTCAACTAACATTCTTGATGCAGGATTATTAGGTGAATCATGTTTTGATGAATAAACAATCCATAAATCACTCATTTTCAAGCTCCTTTAAAAAATCAGAAAAATATTTTGGTAATTCTGAATCAAATTCCATCCATTTATTGTCTTTTGGATGATAAAATCCAATCGTTTTAGCATGTAAAAATTGACCTTGATCTCCTATTATTTTTCTTCTTCCATATACTTTATCTCCAACAAGCGGATGTCCTATATATTCAAAATGAACTCTAATTTGATGAGTTCTACCTGTTTCTAACCTGCAAGATACTAAAGTATAATCTTTAAATCTTTTTAATACTTCAAAATTAGTTACAGCAACTTTACCATCCTTATCTACAGCCATTTTCTTTCTATCTAATTTAGAACGTTTAATTGGTGCATTAATTCTACCTAAATTATTTTCAAAATTGCCATAAACTAAAGCAACATATTCTCTTTTACATTTATGTTCTTTCAATTGTTCTGTTAATGATTTCATAGCTATATCATTTTTAGCAACCATTAATAAACCAGTTGTATCTTTATCTATACGATGAACAATTCCTGGCCTCAAGACGCCATTTATTTCAGATAAATCATCCATTTCATATAACAAGCCATTAACTAATGTATGTTCATTAATTCCTGCCCCTGGATGAACTACCATACCTTTTGGTTTATTTATTACTGCTACATAATCATCTTCATATACAATATTAAGATTTAAATCTTCACTTTTTAAATCTAGTGGTTTAGCTAAAATTTCTTCTATTTCTATTTCATCATTTACTTTTACTAAATATGAAGGCTTTTCAATTTTGCCATTGATTGTAATTTTTCCTTCTTTAATTAATAATAATATATTATTACGACTTTTTTCAGGCATTAAAGTTGCCAAAGCTTTATCTAATCTTATATTAACTAAATCACTCGAAATCAATAGTTTTTGGCTTGGCATTTTTCTTTTTTCTCCTATCTTCAATAAAGATAACATCAATTAATATCATTATAATACCTGTTACTAAAATAAAATCTGCAACATTAAAAACTGATGCTGAAAGTCCAAATATACTCATCAATTTATCAAAAGGCTTAAAGCTAATCATATCTACTACACCAGGTCTTGCAGAACTTAATGGTGTAATAGAAATAAAACGATCAATTAAATTCCCAAAGCAACCAGAAAAGCATAAAACTAAAGCTAAAGAACGCCATTTTGCAATTTTCCAATTATTTTTCAATAAAAAATAACCAAAAATAACACTTCCTAAAGCACTTATTAAAACAAGTACCCATGTAGCATTATTCATCATACCCCATGCCGCACCTGTATTATATACTTTTTTAAAAGATAAAAAATTTGGAATAAATTCTACTTCTTCGCCTAAAGGTATTAATTTTTCAGTTAAATATTTACTTCCTTGATCTAACATCAAGAATATAAAAACTAATAATAACGTAATCCACATATTAGATCACCTCAAATAAGAATAGGCATAATAATATGCCATAAAATAAAATACATCTAAATATAGTATGTGTAAAAGATAAAACATAAATATCTTTAATTTTTCCTTTTGATACGCCTAAATCAAAAAATAATTCAATGAAATGAGCAAAAAGAACTATTAATGTAGCAAAACCAAATGAAATTAGTCTTCTATATTCATTATAAATTAATAAATTTATTAATATAACTGTAGGAGATACAATTATAAGAAGCGATAAAAAAATAGAAATAAGAATGATACCTATACCATTTTTAGTATCAACTTTATAAGTATCAAACTCATTTTTTATTTCACGATAAGTTCTTAAAGTCATTTTTATATCCTTCTTTTAAATAATTAACACAATCATAAAATGTATCTACTTTTATTAATTTCATTCTAGTTCTATTTATTGATGAATTATATGATTCAAGTGCGTCATTATAATTTCCACTTACACAAAAAAACAAATCTATTTCATCATTGATGGCTGTAGGTATTTTTTCTCTAATACCTCCAATCATTCCAACTTCTCCTTTTGTTGAAATTGTACCAGTACCACATATTTTTAAGCCGTGTGTTAAATCTTCTTTAGTAATTCTATTATAAATTGAAAGTGCCTGCATCAAACCACCAGAAGGTCCTCCAATTAAATTACCAACAATATTGAATTTAGGAGTTGTATTATCCATATTTATTGTAAAACGAGGATAAAATGAAATACCTTCACCTTTTTTAATTTCAATTTCAGTTAAAACATTTTTCCTCATAATTTTATAAATATCACCGATTTTCATATTATGGATTGCATCTAATAATAATTCTTCATTATCATTATTAACATCATTTACACCAATTATTTTATCTCCAACCTGAAAAGATGAAGTACTTGTCATATAAGTGATATCATATGACGCAAATTTATAATCTAAATTGATGTTTTCTTCAGTTTTAGCTGCCTCATTATAAGCTAATATTAAGGCAGTTTCAATTGATGAATCATATTGAATTTTAGATGCAGTATAATGATCAAAATCAGAAATAACTACTTCATCATATGATAATGTACCAGATTCAATTTGAGGATCGTTTTTAGTGACTAAATTTTGAAAAATAGTTGATTTATTCATATTAGTAACATAAACAGTCGAAAAAGAACCTGACTCATCATATGAATTTTCTATTTGAACACAACTTGTAAAAGGCATAGTTGCGCCTTTTAATATCAAATATTTATCAGTTCGATATGCACAAATAATGATAATTGGTACAGAAATTATAATTAATAATGTTGCGAGTAACCAAAATTTCTTTATTAAATATTTCATACAAGTTCAATTTTGAATTCTTTCATTTGTTCATATTTAACGCCAGCTGAATCTAGCATTCTTTTTGAAGCAATATTCATATCAGTGCCATTATCTTTATCAGATATATAAATAATCTTTTTTACACCTGATTGTATAAGTAATTTTGCACATTCATTACAAGGGAATAAAGAAACATATAATGTTGAATCTTTTAATTCTTTTGTACTATTTAAAATCGCATTTGCTTCTGCATGAACAACATATGGGTATTTATTATTAAGATAATTAGAATCTCCTTTACCCCAAGGATATTTATCATCATCACAGCCTCTTGGAAAACCATTATAGCCGATAGCAATTATCCTTTTATCATCATTTACAATACATGCACCAACTTGTGTTGCAGGGTCCTTACTTCTTTTGGCTGAAAGTAAGGCAACACCCATAAAATATTCATCCCATGATATATGCATTATTAATTCCTCCTAAAATTAAGGATTTAAACGATCTGGTCCTCTAAAGATAAACATTGCTTCTTTAATACCAACATTGAATATTAACATTGTGATTCTATCAACACCGATACCAAATCCACCATGAGGAGGGCAACCATATTTGAAGAAGTCAAGATAGAATTTAACATCTTCATCAAGCCCTTTTTCTTGAGCTTGTTTTTTCAAGATTTCATATCTATGTTCTCTTTGGGCACCAGTTGTAATTTCACAGCCTTTCCAAATTAAATCATAGCCACATGGTACGCCTTTTTCATCTCTCATATGATAAAAAGCTCTAGTTTCTTTAGAATAACCAGTGATAAATAAGAATTCATGATTAAACATATCTTTAGATAAACGAGCAACTAATCTTTCAGCTTCAGTTGCTAAATCACCTTTTTCTTCTTCAGGTACTGTATAACCATATCTTGCTTCAAGTTCTTTATAAACATCTTTTAAATCCATAACTGGGAATGGAAGTGTAGGTATAACGATATCAACATCAAATACTTTTTTTACTTCATCACCGTATTTTTCTTTAATTCCTCTTATGGCGAATTCAAGCATTTCTTCTTCCATTTTCATAACATCTTTATAAGAATTAATATATGAAAATTCTAAATCAAAGCCTGTAAATTCAGTTGCATGTTTACGAGACGCAAATTTTTCAGCTCTAAATACAGGACCTGTTTCATAAATACGTTCGAATCCAGCTGCCATAGCCATTTGTTTATAAAATTGAGGAGATTGAGCTAAGAATGCATTTCTATCAAAATAATCAACTTTAAATACACCAGCTCCTGATTCAGATTCTGCACCAATTAATTTAGGTGTATGAATTTCAATAAAATCTTTATTATTTAAAAATTCTCTACATTTATTAACAAATAATGATTGAACTTTAAACATTAATGTATTTTTTTCAGTTCTTAAATCAATCCAGCGATAATCTAATCTTAAATCAATATTTGTTTCTTCTCCTTTAGGAGCAACAATTGGAGATGCTTCAGCAACACTTTCTATTTCAAGTTCATCTGGATACATTTCCATTCCATTTAATTTTACATATTCGCTAGGTACAACTAATCCTTTAACTCTAATAACTGTATCAATTGTAATTTTGTTGAATAATTCTTCAAATTCAGGATGCTTTTCTTTTTCAAAAGTTAGTTGTAATTTACCTGATACATCTCTTAAAACAATAAAACACATTGATTTTTTGTTTCTAAT
The DNA here is from genome assembly GCA_905236105.1 of uncultured Acholeplasmatales bacterium. Lineage (GTDB taxonomy): Bacteria > Bacillota_I > Bacilli_A > Acholeplasmatales > Anaeroplasmataceae > Anaeroplasma. Next base: position 9,138 of record CAJOOI010000004.1, on the reverse strand, counting down.
ATTTTCAACAAATCCAGCAAGTTCATTTACTTCATTTAGTTTTAAATCTTTAATCATTAGTCTCATTTTTGTCACCACTTTCTTTACATTTAGCACATTTATTATTAGCCATTAATTTATTTAAAACATATTTATATACGTCATATAATCCAATTGTTTCTTGTACATCAGTTGTATTATCTTTAATATTTATTTTGAAGTTTTCTAATTCTTCATCACCTAAAATACAAGTAAATAATGAATTAAGATTATCTGCTTTTTTAAATTGTGATTTTAATGAACCATTTAAATAATCCATTTCACATCTTAATCCACCTAATCTTAATGTATTTAAGATTTTAAATCCTTCAAGTTGAGCTTTAGGGCCTAAAGTAATTAAATATACATGATTATTTTCTAATTTATTAAGTTTTTTACCAATTAAATCTGTAGCAATCAAAAGACGCTCAATGCCGAATGCAAGTCCGATTCCTGGAGTGTCTGGTCCTCCTAAATCTTTAACTAATGAATCATATCTACCACCAGCGCATAAAACATTTTGATTACCTAATTCAGTAATGTTTGCTTCAATCTCAAATACTGTATGTGAATAATAATCAAGCCCTCTAACTAAATTATCATCAACTTCATAATTGATATTAAGGCCATCAAGTGCTTTTAAGACTTCATTAAAACGATTTTTAGATTCTTCATTTAAATAATCTTTTATTTTAGGTGCTTTAATAAAAAAATCTTGTCCTCTATCTATTTTACAATCAAGAATTCTAAGTGGATTCTTTTGTAATCTTGTTTTACAATCTTCACACATACAATCTTGATAATTAGAAAAATAATTTACTAATACTTTTTTATAATTTTCTCTTGATTCACTATCACCTAAAGAATTAATTTTAACTTTAATATCAGTAATTCCAAGACCACTAAGTATTGATTTAGCTAAAGCAATAGTTTCAACATCAATTAAAGGAGACTTAGATCCAATTGCTTCAATTCCAAATTGATGAAATTGACGATATCTACCTTTTTGAGGACGTTCATATCTAAACATCGGCCCCAAATAATACAATTTAGATACTGGATTTGAAACATATAATTTATTTTCAATATATGCTCTAATAACTCCTGCAGTACCTTCAGGTCTTAATGTTATTTTCCTATCAGAACGATCTAAAAAATCATAAGTTTCTTTTGTAACCATATCTGATGAATCATTTTGATCTCTATGAAAAACATCAAAAGATTCAAATATAGGTGTTCTTATTTCTTGGTAATTATATAATTTACATACTTTTCTTATTAAATCTTCTAATTTTTGCCATTTACCAACTTCTTCCGGCAAAATATCATATGTTCCTTTTGGTTTTGTATTCATATTACATTTTCTCCTATTATTGTGTTTGATCATCATCTAAGATGTCATCTTCATCTTCTTGATTCGTATCTTCATTTGTATCATCTTCATATTCATCATCAGAAAATAATTCATCATCTAATAAATTATTATCCTTATTTAAGTTATCTTCAGGTAAATATTCATCTAAAAAATGATCTTTTTGTTCAGCATATTCAATACCTTCAGTTAATTTTGCAGTAGTTAATGTTACACCTTCGATTATTAAATTAAATAATTCGTCCATTTTTAAATTATCTTGTTGAGCCATTAAAGATATTTCTGATATAGTATCTTCAAATTTTTCTGTTGCATAATCTTCTTGTGTATCTAATACCAAACTAACATTTAATCTAGATAATGTTGTGTATGATGCATAATAAAATATTCTATTATCAAATTTCATTTCTTTAGGAAGTCCTTCATCACTTATTAAATCATAAAGTATTCCCATAAAAATATCTGCATGATGAATTACATTGTCATTAATATATTTTGTAATAGTTTTTTTAGATTTTTCAAAAATGAAAAATACTAATAATGGTTTAATTCCATCATTCGAAATCGGTAAAAACCTTGATATTACATAACATATTTCATCAGTTGTTTTTTGTTCTTTAAATTCTTCATATATTTCTTTATTATATCTTTTTTTCCTAGGATCAGGTATATCTTCGAAAAAGAAGCCATCATATATGATATTTTCTATTTTATTTTTATTAAAAACAATAGATATGCGTCTAGAATCTTTTAAATTATTACATATTTCTGAAATCTTTTTTCTTAATGCTTTTACAAAATGCGATAATACATTTTCAATAATTGTAAGCTGATAATAATTTATAGGCTCTGGATCAATTCCTATTTCGTATGTATATGAAATGATATTATCAGTTTTATTTATTCTCATTTTTTGACATTTTTTATAAAAAATCTTTTCATAATCTAACATATCTTTTTCATCAACTAATTCTACTCTATAATAGTTTTCGAATCCAAATGGAGGAATTAAAGAACTAAATGATGATATTATGTCATTTAAATATCTAATTTGTTCATCATATAAATAAAAATTAACCCCAAATCTATTATTAATAGTTTCGAATGTAAGATAATTACTAAAATTATCTATTATGATGTTAATTGGTAAAAAATCGTAAAAATAATCAGAATATTCATTTTCTTTTAATTCAATAAGCCAATATTTAATTTTTTGTAATATATCATGATATTTATTATTGCTCAAATTAAATCCTCTCAAAGATAACTACTTTTTTTATACCATAATTTTTTTCTTTTAATACTTTATATCTATTACTATATTTTGATTCTTTTGCCATTTCAAAAATAATTAAGCCATTATCTTTTAAAACTTGAAAAGATAAATCTAAAATTTCATCAATATTATTTAGAGCATATGGTGGGTCTAAAAAAATTAAATCATATTTTTTTGTTATTTTTTTTAAAGCCATTTTATAATCTAAATTAAATAATTCATAATTTTTAATATCTAATGATACTAAATTTTCTTTTACGATATTTAAGGCATCTTTATTTATATCATTAAAAGTTACAAAATCGATTCCTCTTGAAATAGCTTCAAGTCCCATCGCACCACTTCCAGAAAATAAATCAAGTGCCATACCGCCATCAAAATATTGACCTAGCATATTAAAAATAGCCATACGAACTTTATCTTGAGTTTCACGTGTTGTTTCAAGATTAGTCATTTTTATAATACGATGTCTAAATTTACCTGCTGTAATACGCATAAAAGTTTTCCTCAAAAATAAAAAGTGGATTGATTCCACTTAAAATAATAATACTAGGAAGGTAAGTGAAGAACTAAGTTCTTCTAAGATTCAGCCTCTATTTAGTAAATAATTAGGGTCCTAAACAAATAGTATCCAGCACATAAATACTCTCAGCTTTAATTAATGTATGTTTGAGCTCCACTGCCATCTTCCTAGTAATTTTATTATAAATGATTATCAATATTTAATCAAGTTTAATGTTAATCAAAATAATGAACCAGCAATAAATGAATATATTATCGCAACAATACCAGCTAAAACAAGAAGGCCTGAAACAATAATCATTAATCCATCTTTTGATTCATCACTATATTTTCTTTTAGTAATAATTGGTAATAAAAATGCAATTACTGCAATTAAGAATAAACAGATTCCAATTGTAAAATGATTAGCAAAAAAAGATAATTGGTATGAACTATCACGCATTTTAAATGCAAAAATTTCAACTAATAATTCAACAATTAAGGCAATTGTAATAACCATTATTATTATCATTAAAATTTTAACAATTTTTCTTTGTTTATCAGTAAGCATAATATACCTCTCATTCTTGTAAATTATACCACATTTATCTTTTATTTTAAAAGATAAAATAATAAATATAAAATAAAAAAGTGCTAATTTCTAGCACTTTTATCATAAATTAAGCATTTTTCTTTTCTTTTCTTAGAACAACTACGTTTTCTGTTGTTTTAGCTTTTGGTTTTTCGATACCTTCATTTGCTACTTTTACAAGTTCTGCAAATGCTTCAGGATTTTGAACAGCTAAATCAGCTAACATTTTTCTGTTAACTTCAACGTCTTTTTGAGCAAGACCATAAATGAAACGTGAATAGCTAATACCATTTAATTTGCAAGCAGCATTGATTCTTTGAATCCAAAGTCTTCTGAAATCTCTTTTTCTTGCTTTTCTATCTCTAAATGCATAAGCCATTGAACGCATAACTTGTTCATGAGCTGTTTTATATATTGTATGTTTTGAACCAACATAGCCTTTAGCTAATTTTAAGACCTTTTTATGTCTTCTTCTAGTTGTATATCCACCTTTTACTCTTGGCATAATATCCCTCCTACTTCATGTTAGAGATTAATGGTTTAATTCTTTTAGCATCGCTTTCATGAACTAAGCCGCTCTTTGATAAATTTTTGTTTTGTTTGTGTGTTTTGTTTTGTTTTAAATGGCCAGTATAAGCATGGCTACGCTTAATCTTGCCTGTTCCAGTGATTTTAATTCTTTTCTTTAAACCACTATGTGTTTTTTGTTTTGGCATAATACTTATTCTCCTTTTTTAATATCTTTTTTAGGCGCTACGACAGCAAAAACAATTTTTCCATCCATTTTTACATCTGATTCAACAGTTGCAACATCAGATAAAGCTTCAATAAATTTTTGAACATTTTCAAAACCAATTTCTTTTTTAGCTAAGAAACGGCTATATAAACGGCATGAAACTTTAACTTTGTTTCCTTTTTCAACCATGATTGTTTTTGCTTTCTTAACCTTTGTATCAAAATCGTGCTTGTCGATTGTAGGTGATATTTGAATTTCTTGAACAACAACAACTTTTTGTTTTTTCTTTGCATCTTTAGCTCTTTTTTGTTGTTCAAAACGGAATCTTGAATAATCCATCATTTTTGCAACTGGTGGATTTGCTTCAGGTGAAACTAAAACTAAATCAAGATCACGGTTATAAGCTTCATCAAGAGCTTTTGCTTTAGATAAAACACCTAAATTTTCACCTTTGTCAGTAATGACTAGCATTTCTTTTACTTTGATGTCTTCATTTACAAAACTATCATTTTTCTTATTATTATTGTTGCTAATAATACCACCTCCAAAAAATAAAATGGGGCAAAACGCCCCATAAAGTTCATTAAAGTTCACAGTTTGTGACATTTGCCTATCAACCTAATCGATCAGGCGTGAAACGGGCGTTTCAACTTTCCACAATTTTTCAACATTGATATTCTACTTGTTTTACCCCATAATGTCAAGCACAAATTTATATATTTATGAAATTTATGCTTAAATTAATAAAAATATTTCAAATCTTTTATATTATATACTAAAAATGTAAGAATTATAAGTAAAAAAATCCATATTAATGATAAAAATGTACCAGTTTGATCATATATATTTCCTTTATAATTGATTATAGGTAATATTTTTATGCTAATTTTTTGTATTTTTTCTATATTATTTATTAAAATTCTAAACGATATTAATATAAACATAAATAATAATGGAATTATTATATTATTTATTAATAAAGTAAAAAGCATTGAAATTAAATAAAACAATAACATCGACATAAATATTTGAAATAAATTCATAATGTCTATTAATTCTATTACAAATTCCTTATAAAATAACAATCCAATTAAATTTATATTTAAAAATTCAATTAAAGAAATAATTAAGATAATAAATATTGTATTAATTAATTTAGTTATATATATTTTAGTCTTTTTTAATCTTGATATAAATAAAATATCAAAATTATTGGCTTTAATATTATAAATAATCGAAATTAAAGTAATTATTATAATATTAAAAATATTAATGATTAAATAAGATATATTTATATAATTTTGATGTATTATTAAAGAATTATATAAATAATCTGGATATTGTTTTGAATTTCTTATTGTAAATATCAAAATAATATTTAATATCATAAAAGAAATAAAAATACTTGCGATTATTATTTTATTAAATAAATACCTAAAATATAAATTATAAATGTTAATTTTCATATAATTTTCCATCCCTTAAAAATAGAATTTTAGGCATTAATTTATTTAAATCAATATTTTCATGAAGCGACAATATAATTATTTTATTATCATTTTTTATTCTTAATAAATCTGATATTACTACTTCTTTTATTTCTTTATCTATTCCGTCTAAGCATTCATCTAATATATATACATCTGCATCCATATATAAGGTTTTTATTATGCCAATTTTTTGAATATTACCTTTTGATAAACTAAAAATCAATTTATTTTTTAATTGATATTTTTCCATAATAATTGAAATATTATTATCAATTATATTGTTTAAAAAATTTTTAGAACTGATTAGTTCTGGAAGTGCATATCTTTCAGGCAAGAAATTTATTCTTAAATTTGATGATATATAACCATTATTTTTATTTATAATACCTGCTAAAATCTTAAATAATGTTGATTTGCCACTACCATTTTCACCTTTAATTATATATATATTTCCTTCTATAAATTTATAAGAAAGGTTATCTATAACGACATTTTTGGCATATTTTTTAGTCAAATTTTTAATTTCAAGCATATTTTATTTCACCTAATGTCATTAATTTTTGATATTCTTCTAATTTTAAATCATTAACCATAAATGAAAATGTATCTATATAATATTTAATACCATCTAATTCAAATGTTATGTAAGAATCTTTAATCATATATGCTTCTTTATAAGTTATTGGTACAAAAAAAGAATTTGATTTTAACCCTACTATATAATTATCTTCTATATATGATATTTTATATCCACTAACTAATTTATTTATTTCTATTTCATAATCGTATGAATTATCAAATATCATTTTAGATAATAAGCCATTTGCATAATTAGTGATTTTAAAATTTTTTAAGAATTTATATTCATCAGTTAATTTAATATTAATTCCTACTAACATTTTAGCATCATTTATATATGAATATGATGCATATAATAAATCTAAAGATATCAAATTATATTCATTTGGATTTAAAAATGAGATAGTACCTATATCTAATATAAGAGTGAATTTTGTATTTGTTATTTTAAGCTTTGCTTTAGATGAAAATGATTCATTAAAAATTGGCATATTGGTTCTTAATTTATAAATATAATAATCTTTATATTCAAATTTTGATATATCTTCTACTTCTAATGTAAAATTCATATTATCTAATAATAAAGTATAACTATTTTCATCTTTATAATTAATTAAAGTATCACTTTTTTTAGAATAAACAGTAAAATACATATTTCTATTATCTTTCATTACATATCCTTTATTTTCTAATATCATATAATAATCATCTTTTACTTGTTTATTATTTGAAATAATAATCAAGATAATTATTGAAATAAATAAAATAAAAGGTATAACAACTATAATTATTTTTTTTATTAATTTTACCATATAGTTGCCTTCTCTAATCTTGCATATTGAGTATTTAGTACTGCAAATTCATATCCGCCCTTTAATACATTAATAAAGAATTCATATACTGCAAAAACACCATTTGTAATTGTAATATCACCCATAAGATATATAATTGCCCTTGAATTAGGTTCTACTTTCAAATCCATAGTACGTTTTTCTTTAATGCTTGTTGTGTTTTTTTCTGAATATTCTATATTAGATTTAACACTCGCCTCAGCTTTAACTTTTTTTATATTACCACTTGCTGAAGATGATGTTGAAATAGATGAAGAAAATGATACAACATTTGTTGTTTCTACTTGAATTGAAAAAGAATAATCTACTGATGATGCACTTTTATTATCAACACTAAACAATGTATTTGTAATATAAGTAGATTTAATATTCTTATTTACAGGATATATTACTACATCATAAAAATGAACTCCTGAAGTTGCTTCATTAAAATATTCTTCAAATTCTTCTTTTGTATAATCTTTAAGTAATTTACCTGTAGGCATTATTATTTCTACATAAGTTTGATATTCAGTATTTGTATCACTAACTGCATGTACTTCTAAAGCACTAAAAGATATAACCAAAAAGATAAAAATAAATAATGTAATATTAATTTTTTTCAATTTCCCTCCTAAAAAAAATAGGCCTTACAATTGAGTAAGACCCATACATTATTTATTCAATTCTTTTCCCATTTATGATATTAGCATAAAATCGTATAAAAATAAAGTAGAATTTAAATTATAATTCTAGTTTATCTAATTTGTTTGCCAAATCCATAAATTCGTTTATATCTTCTTTTTCAATATCTCCATTATCTACTAATGTAGCTAAATTAGGTAGCATTGGTAAAGAAATTAATGGTTCAATATTATAATGTTTTGCAACATCAACAACTTTTGATGTACCAAATGGATAAATTGGATTATTGCAGCATGGACATGTAATATATGCCATATTTTCAACTAGGCCTAAGATTTTAACGCCAACTTGATTACACATACCTACTGCTTTACCAATAATCATTTTTACTAAATCTTGTGGAGTTGAAACAATTAAAACACCATCAATTGGAATTGATTGGAAAATAGTTATTGCAACATCTGCAGTACCTGGAGGCATATCAATTAACAAATAATCTAATTCTTCCCATAAAGTATCACTATAAAATTGTCTTAAGGCACTCGAAATAACTGGACCTCTCCATAAAACTGGAGCCTCAGGATCATCAAGTAATAAATTTATAGACATCACTTTAATACCTAGTTTTGATTTATTAGGAAATAACATTTCTTCAGTACCTTCAATACCAGGTTTGATACCAAAAGCTTTAGGAATTGAAGGCCCTGTAATATCAGCATCTAATATACCTACTTTTTTACCCATTTTAGCTAGGCTTACAGCTAGTAATGATGTAACCATTGATTTACCTACTCCGCCTTTTCCTGATACTACACCAATTATTTTTTTAATATTATTATTAGGATTGGCTGGAAATAATACTTCTTTGTTTTTTGAACAATTTTGGCCACAGCTTGAGCAATTATGATTACATGCCATCTTTATTTTCTCCTTTTAATTTGTCAATTACATCATATATATGATTACCATAAGCTAATGATTCATCATAAATGAATTGTAAATCAGGCATTTTTCTTAATTTGATTTTTTTAGCTAGAGCGCTTCTTAAATATCCTTTTGATTCATTTAAAGCTGCTTCATAATTTTCTTTTTTACCTTC
>CAJOOI010000003.1 GCA_905236105.1 uncultured Acholeplasmatales bacterium | reverse complement strand
TTTTATTATCTAGCATTACCCAGTATGTTGTACATGGAATAAATCCCTCTGGCATATTAACTCCATTTGCTACATCAACTTTTGTTTTTAACCAATCACCATAACTATTTTCATCAATATCCTTTGGCGCTGGGGCTACCATAATTCCTTCTTCATTAACTAATTCTTGTAAAAATCTTAATCCTTCATAATCATCATTAACACTAACTTCTCTTAACCATAGTTTTTCATTATTTTCCATACTATCAACTCCTATAATTATTATATCATGAAATTTTATATTTTTGTTGACCACAAAGTTTTCTAATTAAAAAGCCACATTTTTACATGCGGTTTTTTTCTTCGATTTTATCAATTATCTTATATATTTCACTATGTGGATTTCTTTTTAAAATGTCCTCACCATTTTTTAGAGCACTTTCTTCTAGTTTTTTTGCACAATTGTAAGCCATACCCTGATTTTTACTTATTAGTGGATAAAGATTAAAGCTTTCTGTATATTTTCCATTTGTTTCTTTTATTAAGGCTTTTTTAGCGTCATTACTTGACCTATAATTTAAACCACTTGTTTTATAGTGCATTAAATACCATATTTCAAATGTTGGTGCACTGGTTATAACTTGAATATTATAATTTTTGAATTCCTCAACTTGTTTTATCATCTGCCTAATTTTCTTTATTCTATCTTCCTTTAAATCTGTATCTATGACTATATATATAGTACAGTCATCTTCATTTATTAAATCAGCGTTTTGTATATAATTTTTTAAATCATTAAGCATCCCTTCTGGATCGGTACTACCACCTGTTGTAAATTGGATTCGTAGATTTCTGCTCTTAAAGTTTTTAAAATATGTTTTTTCAGATGTTTCCCCTGTTCCTTCATAACATATAACAATTAAAGGACATCTCTTTTTGTCTAATCTTCGTTGTCTTCCCATAAATCAATATCTTTAATAAATGGTATGGCACCATATCTACCATTTATATATCCTTTTTGTATATTTTCATCTTTTCGAACAGAAAAATCATCTAATGAATATAAGTCTGAAACACCATTTTTAGGATTTTTTTCTACAAAGTATATCTGATCTCTTCTAAATAATTCTAAACTTAATAGGTTTACTGCATGGGTGGTAAAAATTAACTGACTATTTGCTTTATTTATTTTTTTATTATTAAAAATTTTGATTAAATATTCAACTAATGTTGGATGCAAACTTTTTTCAAGTTCATCTACAACTATTATTTTAGTTGTTTCAAATGCTTTTTTTAAAAATGGAGCCAATACAAATAAAATTTTTGTTCCAGAAGATTCATCATCCATGTTTAAAGTATATATCTTCTTATTTTTATTTTCATCTACTACTTCATGATATGTCTCAATTTTAAGACTAGAAATTTTTGGAATCCCATTTGCTCTTGCTGCTGGTGGAATATACATTTCTATCATAGAACTGTCCATATCTTTTTCCTCATAATCAACAATAAAATCATTAATGAATATATCTGCTTCCTTTAAAAGTTTTAAAGTAAATTTTTTTAATTTTTCTTCTCCATTGCTTAAATCTATTAAATCTTCTTTTTTAAAAGTATCGAATACTTCAAAAGTATCAATCGAATTCATAAACCATAAGTATACATCTCTTGTCTTATCATAATTCCAATTTGAGGCTGTCGCTAAAAATAATTTGTTATCAGTATTTTTTCCTTCTATTGATTTCAGTTTAGATTCATCAGGTGTATAAAATTTATATTTGCTAGTATTTGTTCTAGAAAAAATTGTTGTTGCTTTTTGTGAATAATATGCCTCCAGTGATTCAGAAGCTATTTTTTCATTAGTTGCTGCAAAAGTATACTTATACTTCATTCCATTTACTAAAATTAGGAATTCAAACTCTGATGGTTCATTTATTGACATATTATCAAACATAAATTGTTTCACTGCCATCCATTTCATACCAACTGGTATAATATTAGACTGTCTTACCATCATTATTGCACAAGTCATTGCCTTTAGTAAATTAGATTTACCAGAGGCATTCGCCCCATATATTGAGCAAGTTTTTAATAATTCATTTCCATCAACGCTAAAAATATTATCAAGATTTTCATCGCCTATGCTTTTTTCCATTGATAAAGTAACTTTATCTTTGAAAGATAAAAAATTTTTAACACTAAATTCTATAAGCATTTTTCATTCCTCCTACTATTATTATATTACATCCGTTCGAAAAGTAAACTTATTTTTTGTATTTTTGTGTTTTTTTCACAAAAATTGAAATAATAAATGCTATATTATACTTATTTTAAAAAAATGTCAATATTTTTTAGATTTTATTTAAAAAATTATCCTTATCTGTGGGGCAATGGTAAATTTAGACGTTTTTACTGTATCTAAACTGTATCTAAAACAAAAAAATTGCAATAAATTGCAACTTTTTTGAAATTGATATTTTTTCTAAAGCCCTTGTATTTATTGGCTTAAACGACTATTTACCACAACATTGTTTATATTTTTTACCACTGCCACATGGTGTAAGATCTTGCAACTTTTCAGCATAATCTTGCAATTTTCTTGCAAGATATGCAAAATTTTTGTAAAATTTTCAAAATTATCTTTTGTAAATGTATCTAAAAAGGTATCTAGAATTTAATTAATTATTGTTGCATTTTCAACAAATATAGGAACAGCTATAATTGTTTTCTTATCTTTTAATATTCCACATACTCGAATAGTATCTCCCGCTTTATAATTATCTAATTTATATTTTTCATTCTTGTTAATATAAATATCGGGTGATATTTCTTCAGAATCCATTTGTAGCATTGTTTTATCACTATCAATTCTAAATATTTTACCTTCAAAAATAAATGGTTTACCTACATACATTTCTTTAGCTGAATCCTTATTATCTTGGTAAGCATGATATATATCTGCTAATTTAACAGTTTGTAACCCATTGCAATCTTGCACATAATCGTATGTTGTTGGTTGAGAACTTGATATCATACCAAAAATATTAAGTTTAACTAATATGAATATTACAATACCAGCTGTTATTAAAAACTTTATTATCTTTTTTAAATTGTCTCCCAATATTATTTGAGGATTATTATTAAAACTATATCCTAATCTATTTCTATCTCTGAATTGCTTACCGCATTCTTTACATGTATAAACTTCTTCTTCATAAACAATTCCACGCTTATTTCTTTTAACAATGTTATATTCAACATTAGAAGAACCACATTTTATACATTCTACAAATGCATTATATTTTTTATTTTCTTCACTATTTGAGATATCTTCAAAACAATGAGGACATTCTTTAGCATTTTCATCTACTTGCTTACCACAATAAAAACAATACTTCATAATTACTCACCATCCTCATCATTAGATATTAATACTTCTCTTGGACTTGATCCGTTAGATGGTCCTATTATATTTTTTTCTTCTAAATAATCAATTAGTCTAGCTGCTCTATTATATCCTAATTTAAACCTTCTTTGTATTAATGATGCGGATATTTTACCAGTTTGTAATGCAAAATCCAATACTTCTTCAAATAATGGTTCAAACTCTATACCTTCCTTTACGATTGAATCTATATTAGAAATTCTTTTCTTTGGCACTACTTTTTCTTCTTTTTTTGGTTCATCTTTTTCTTTACCACCAGATTTTGATAATTCTAATATTTTATTAAATTGATTACCAAAAAGAACAAGCTTACTTTGTATATCTTCTGCCATATCATGATTGGAAAAATCTATCACTGTATATATTCCATTAGGTGATTTTAATGTCAATTCACCATATTTGCAAATAGGATATCTTCTATTATTCGAAAATCTCAAATCTCTAGAACCATCGGCATTAGCATATCTCCAAGTATAATCTACTATTTCTGCATCTTGAGGAACTCTTTCATGTTCAATCATTCTAGATGATACCAATCCTAAAAACATATCTCTATATGTACATCCAAAAACTTTTCTAAAAGGTCTAAATACTAATATTCTATCTGGTGTAAAATATATTTTTTGGTTTTGCAAATTCAATCCATATATATCAATATTAGTTTTTATAAAATTAGGTGTTTTATTTGTAATAAATGCAGATGTTCTGGTTATGTTATGACCAGCACCAGCATTATATTTTCTATTATAAACTTTAACTGAAGAATTAACTTGCCATAGTTTTCTTGATCTCGATAATGCAATCCAAATTTCTTTTAGTGCATTGTACATTTTTCGATTTTCTTCATCAAATTCATAATATAATTTAATTTTCATAGAAGTAGCTATTATTATTTTTAATATAATACCAGCAAATAATGAAAGCACAAATGCAGGATGTAAAAAAACAAGAAATCCAAAAACTAATAAGATATTTGCAAACCTATTGAATGAAACTACTCTATTTATTTCTTTTAAGATAGGATCATTTTTAGTTATATCATCGATAGGTGTATTTTCAAACACAGTAGTTTCTCCAGTAATTAAATTTGATTGACTATCATATTGTGGATCATTACCTTCACCATAATTCTTTCTTTTACCTTGTTGTTCTACATAAGATATTCCAGTTCCTGGTATAGAATAAGTTTGTCTCGTTCCGCCATTAGCTAGTTTTGTAGTTCTATATCCGGGAAATCCCCAACTATATCCAATTCCTGACTTACTTAAATTAATTCGAAAACCTAAGCCCAAATTTATGCTTTTTCTTAATCTCCATCCCACAAGTATCACTCCTATTTTATTATATCATAATTATCTGCTTTTTTATTAATTTTGCTCTAAAAAATACACTAAAAAAGGTATCTAAAAGGTATCTAAAGTGGTTTTTTAGCTTAAAAATACAAAAATTTTGTATCATGTAAAAAGCTCGCAATCCCTTTATT
>CAJOOI010000002.1 GCA_905236105.1 uncultured Acholeplasmatales bacterium | reverse complement strand
TTTGCTTTACCGAGATTTAGAGAATATGTAAAATTACAAAAAGAATTTGATTAAAGTGGAGCACTTTTAAAAATCTTTAATCTCACACGTTGAAACTATATGTGTACTTACAAAAAAGTAGTAAAAAAAACCTTTAGTTAAGGGATTTTCCTTTATCTACGGGCTTTTTTCTTTTTGCCTATATGCTTGAAAATTGCAAAATTAGAGTGTTTTAACGTAGATTTGAAGCTACAAACACATCGGTTCTCGGAAACATAAAAAAGTGCTGACAATGGTTATTTTTGATAGTTTTTGAGTATTTTGGTCTTTAAGTGAGTTAATTTTAAATGATATAATGAGTTGATTATTTAGATGTTAATAAAGATGATTTAATTAAGATTCCTACAGTAAAAATTATTGATAGAACTGGCGAAATACTATTCTTTGGTAATGGAAGACATGTTGAAATGATTAGGCATCAAATTATAGATTATGATCATGATTTGTTTTTTGAAGTTTTAAAAGAACTTGAACAACAAAAAAAGATTTTAACTTGTGAAGGCGATAAGTATGAAGGAGATTATACAACCACGATTTCTATTATCGATGATTTTGTTACAATGTAAATTGAACTTCCAGTAAAAATAATCTTTATATACATATAGGTGTTCGCATATCATTGCATATGGTTCACCATCTTTAAAATTTTTAGACGAACATTGTTTCGTCTATTTTTTTTGTTATAACCTTAAATTTTACAACTTATAATAAGATAATTCTTCAAAAAAATTAGTTTACACTAACTTCCTAAAGTGCTATAATTTATTAGGTTAGTTGTTGCTAACTAAACAAGAGGAGAATTATTTATGTTTATAGAAATTAGTGATATTAAAAAAAGTTATGGCACAGGAGAAAATCTCTTCTATGCTTTAAAAGGTGTTTCTTTTGGAGTAGAAAAAGGAGAAATGGTAGTATTACTTGGGCCATCTGGTTCAGGTAAATCAACATTATTAAATATTATTGGAGGAATAGATACATTAGATAGCGGTAGAGTTGGAATTGATGGAATGTATATTGAAAATATGGGCGAAAAAGAAAGAATCGCCTATAGAAGAAAAAATTTAGGATATATATTCCAAAGTTATAATCTAATACCAAATCTAACTGTAAAAGAAAACATTGAAGTTGGTGCATATTTATCAAAAAACCACCTTAATATTGATGAAATAATTGAAATATTAGGTCTAAAAAAGCATGAAAACAAAATACCGGCTCAACTTTCGGGTGGTCAACAACAAAGGACATCTATTGGTAGAGCAATCATTAAAAACCCTAATTTATTACTTTGTGATGAACCAACAGGTGCCCTTGATAGCGATACATCTAAGCAAATATTAGAATTAATTGAAAAAATAAAAGATACATATAATACATCAGTAATTATGGTTACACATAATGAAAATATCGCTAAAATGGCAGATAAAATAATTAGATTAAAAGATGGTAGTATCATTTCAATAGAAGAAAATAAAAATAAAATAAAAGCGAGTGAATTAGAATTATGAGAAACCCGCTTTACAAAAGAATTCCAAAAGAATTTATCCATGATATTGTTAAATATATTGTTATGTTTTTATTTTTAGCATTACCTATTGGATTATGCTCAGGCTATATGATTGGCAATGATTCAATGATAAAAAGCTATAATGAAGGCATCGAAAAATATGTTTTAGAAGATGGCCATTTAACAACAAATTATGAACTTGCTGATGAAGATATTAAAACAATAGAAGAAGATAATAATCTAACTATATATAAATTATTTTATAAAAATGAAGTAACTACATCTTCACATACAATTAGAATATATAATCTAGAAAATAGATTAAATATAAATAAATGGTGCATTCATCAAGGAAATATTCCAACTAATAAAAATGAAATAGCACTAGATAGACTATATATGGAAAATAATAACATCAATTTAGGTGATTATTATGAAATAGGAAATATAAAATATAAAATAGTTTCATCAATTTCACTTATGGATTATTCTACACTATTTAAAAATAATACCGATTCAATGTTTGATGCTAAAAAATTTTCCATATCACTTGTTACAAATGATCAATTTAATGAAATATCAAATGATAATTTGGTATATAATTATGCATATTTATATCCAAATAGATTAAACGAAAAAGAAGCAAATGATAAAACAAATGATTTAATCAAATATCTATATTCTTATTTATATGCTCATAATAATAATCTAGTAGAATTGTTACCTAAAGAAGCTAATCAAGCCATCAATTTTAGTATTGATGATATTGAAGGCGACCTTACAATGATGTTAATATTTGGTTTATTAATTGTATTTGGCCTAGCTTTTGTTTTCGCTTTATCAATTAAAAGCCAAATTGAAAAAGAAGCTAAAAGTATAGGTACACTTAAAGCTTTAGGCTTTAAGAATACAGAATTATTAATTCATTATCTTATATTACCACTAATAACTACCATACTTTCCGCAATATTCGGTAATATATTAGCTTATACAGTTTTAAAAGATTATTTAGTAGGATTATATTATCATTCATATTCTCTTCCTACTTATGTTACATATTATAATGCAAATGCATTAATATTTACTACGATAATACCAGTTGCTATGGTACTTTTAATAAATGTTTTAATCATATTAAAAACATTATTCGTACCATCACTTAATTTACTTAAAAATCAATTAGTAAAATCAAAGCATAAAAAAGTAATACATTTAAGTAGCAAAATAAGATTTATCCCTAGATATCAACTAAGAGTAATATTCCAAAATAAAGGAACATATTTAGCTTTATTCTTTGGAACATTACTCGCATCTATTATTTTATTATTTGGTTTAATGATGTCTCCTTTATTAGATCATTACAAAAAACAAATAATAGATAATCAAATAGCTCCATATCAAACAATACTTAAGTATGATATTGATTTAGATGAAGGAGAAAAATTTTATTTTACAACTTTAAATTACGAAAATGATGAAATAATGATTTATGGTTTAAATAATTATGCAGATAATTCAAAATATTTATCTAAACTTAATATTAAAGATTTAAATAAAGTTATTATCTGTAAAGATTTAAAATCTAAATATGGCTTATCTAAAAATGATGTTATAAAATTAGAGGATAAATATTTAGATAAGCAATATGAATTTAAAATTGAAGATTATTATGAAACTAGTGGTTCATTAATTATATTTATGGATATTTCATTATTTGAAGAAAATTTTAGTGAATATAATACAGCTTATTTTTCAAATAATGAATTAAATATAAATAAAGAATATATTTATAAAACAATAACATTAGATGATTTAGTAAATATCAGCAATCAATTAACTGATTCAATGGGTAAGGTATTTGTTTTATTTACTATTATATCTATTATCTTATTTACTTTATTAATCTTTTTACTTGCAAAAATAGTTATAGAAAAAAATCAAAATCAAATATCTATGCTTAAAATAATTGGATATAATACCATTGATATAAACAAAATATACAATGTCGCAACAGGTATTGTGACATTAATATCAATTATTATATCTACATTCATATCCCAATTATTTATAAAAATAGCTTGGGATTTCGTCTTAAGATATAAGATGAAAGGCTGGTTAGATTTTTATATCGCACCATATTTATATATTGTAATATTTGGTATTGGTGTAATTTCTTTTGCGATAGTTTATTTATTTGAATCACTTAAAATATCAAAAATCAATTTAGCTGATGCATTAAAACAAGATACAATGTAAAAAAGGAAAAAATAACTACAATATTTTATTTTAAACAAATTATTTAAAAGATATATTTACAAGCAAACATTGACAAATATATCTTTTTTTATGTATAATATGTAAAACGCTTTCATTATAAGTATTTAATTTATTAAATGCTTATAAAATGAGCTAGGGGAAAGGAGTAATGCATTTTTAGTTTAGATGCATAAAATAGTTTATGAAGAAAGGCATAAAATTATTTTTAGGATTATTAGTTTTTATGTTTGCAGCTATCATTTTAGTTGCATGTACTAGAAAATCCTTTTCTGTTGCTTTTTATGATGGTGATAATCTATTATATGAAACAACAGTTACAAGTGAATCTTTAGTTGATATTCCTAAAGACAAAATTCCTTCAAAAGAATTTTACGATTTTGAATACTGGTATATTGAAGGAGAAGATGAAGAATTTGATTTAACAGAAGATCAAATTTTATCAAACATCAAATTATGTATTAAATGGAAAATTAAAAAATTTAATGTTACATTTAATACTAATGGTGGAAATACAATAAATCCAATAGAAGTTGATGCACTTACAAAAATCAACCTACCAGAAAATCCAACAAAAGATGGATATTCATTTACTGGCTGGTATTATGATGAAGCATTAACATCTGAATTTGATAATGAAGCCTTAGTTAAAAATAATGTTTCATTATATGCTAAGTGGCTTGAAAATCCTCAGAAAGAAGAATTAGTAGTTATTACATTTGATACTAATGGTGGTTCAAATATAAATAGTGAAACAATTATCAAAGGTAAAACTTTAACACAACCTACTAATCCTACAAAAGAAGGATATGATTTCGATTGTTGGTTATTAGATAATGTTAGATTTGATTTTTCAACTCCAATAACATCAAATATAACATTAGTTGCTAAATGGAATGAGAAAGTTGCGCCAGTTGAAGAATATACTATTACATTTAGAGCAGAAAATGGTAAAGTTATTAATGCTGCAGGTGAAACATTAACAACATTATCAAAT
>CAJOOI010000001.1 GCA_905236105.1 uncultured Acholeplasmatales bacterium | reverse complement strand
TTTTTTTATTTTTTATTTCAATAATTAAATATAAAAAACTTGACATTAAAAAAAAATAGTATAAAATATTATTTAGTTAGGCCATACTAACTAATTATTTTTTGTATAGTTTAGAATTGGAGAGAAATATGGAAAAAAAATTAAGCGAATTTAAGTACCGAGAATCCGGTATTATTAAATTTGTAGCAGGAGAAGGAAGAGTTAGAAGAAGACTTTTCGATATGGGGATTACTCCTGGAGCTCAAGTAGTATTAAGAAAAAAAGCTCCACTAGGTGATCCACTTGAAGTTACTTTAAGAGGCTATGAACTTACACTTAGAAAAGGAGAAGCTGAATTAGTAACTTGTGTAATGGATGAAGGGAGTGATAATTAATGAAACATTTCGCTCTAGCAGGTAATCCTAACTGTGGTAAGACCACATTATATAACGCACTTACAGGTTCTAATGCACATGTTGGAAACTGGCCTGGTGTTACAGTTGAAAAAAGAGAAGGAGATTACAAGAAATTAGATGAATTAATTTCAATAGTAGATTTGCCTGGTATTTATTCTTTATCACCTTATACACCAGAAGAAATTATATCAAGAAAATTTATCGTAGATGATAAGCCAGATTGTGTTATAAACATCGTTGATGCGACAAACTTGGAAAGAAATTTATATTTGACAACTCAAATATTAGAAATGGATGTTCCAGTTGTAATTGCATTAAACATGATGGATGTTGTTGAAAAAAATGGTGACACAATTGATATTAAAGCTTTAGAAAAGGAAATTGGTGTTCCAGTTGTTGCAATTTCTGCTCAAAAGAAAACAAACCTTGAAGAATTAATGGAAGTTGCATATAAAACATCAAATACACCAAGAAAAGGTCAAACTGTTTTAGCCGAAACTAAAATATATGATTTTGTTTTAGAAATCACAAAACAATTGGAAGAAGAAAATGTAGCTTCTCCAATGTATCATGCAATTAAATTTATTGAAGGCGATTTTATTGAACAAGAACATTCAGATAAAATAACTGCACTTGTCAATAATTATAAAGAAAAATTAGAAGATGAAACATTTGGCAACGACTTAGAAGCTTTAGTAGCAGATGCAAGGTATAATTATATTGTTAAGCATTATTCATGTCATAAAACTAAAGCTGTAACAGATATTAAAGCAGAAAATCAATCTTATAAAATTGATAAAGTTTTAACTCATAGAATTTGGGGTATTCCTATTTTCTTAGTTATCTTATTTTTGATTTTCCACCTAACTTTCTCTGAAAATTTGTTCTATTTTGGTGGTTTATTTAAAAATGTTTCCCCTTCATTTGAAGGTTCAATATTTGAAGGATTAATATGGACAGATGCCGGAATTAATTCTCCAGGTGTAATTTTACAGAATTTTGTAGTATCAATTACTGACTGGTTTTCAGGTGTAGTTGCAGGTTGGCTTTCAGGGGCACCTGGCTGGGTTTCTGGTTTAATTGTTGATGGTATTCTTGCAGGTGTGTTTAGTGTATTATCATTTATGCCACAAATATTGTTATTATTCTTATTCTTCTCAATATTAGAAGATACAGGATATATGGCACGTATTGCATTTATTTTAGATAGAATATTTAGGAAATTTGGTCTTTCAGGTAGAGCTTTCTTACCTATGATTATGGGCTTTGGTTGTTCAGTACCAGCAATGATTAATACAAGAACATTAGCTGCAGAAGAAGAAAGAATTACAACAATTAGAGTAATACCATTCTTCTCATGTGGTGCTAAATTACCTATTTTAATTGCGATAGCTGGTTGTATTTGTGAATTATTTGGTTTCCCTAATGTTGATATAATTACATATTTAATGTATGTTGTTGGTATAGCAGTTGCAATTATTTCAATAATTATTATGAAGAAGACTGTTATGCGTGGCAAAACTCCTCCATTTATTATGGAATTACCACAATATCATTTACCTCAATTTAAATCATTAATGATTCTTTTATGGGATAAATTAAAAGGATTTGTTAAAAAAGCATTCACAATTATTTTAGCTTCTACAATTGTAATTTGGTTCTTACAATCATTTACATTTAATTGGAAATTTATTGAACAAGTTGATCCAAACGAAATTGCTGATAGTATTTATGAAGATTATGTTACAGAACAAGCAAATATCATTAAAATTGAAGCAATTAATCAAGAATATGTAGAAGAAGGAGAAGTTGTTGTTGATCTTCCAACACTTGTTACAGATTATCAAGAAGAAACAAATAAGGCTACACTTGCTAAATATGAATTAGTAGTAAATGAAATTTTTGGTTCTGCACTAAATGAATATAAACAAATAGTAGATGATAAAGATTATGTAGATGCTGGAGATTCAATTTTAGCAGGATTTGGTAAATTAATTAGACCTGTATTTACTCCAATGGGCTTTGGTTCACAACTTAATGAAAATGGTTGGGTTTATGGAGTTTCAGCAATAACTGGTTTAATTGCCAAAGAAAATGTTATTGCTACATTTACAGTTTTAGCACAAGCAGTATCAACTAATACAATTGAAAATACTGAAACTTATTTGGACGTATATTTAATTGCTTTAGATGAAGGTGGACAAAGTTCAGCTGTAGCTACTGCAAGAGCAACTAATATTTCTGGTTCTGGATTCTTAGGTTGGCCAGTATTGATTGCATTTATAGTATTTAACATGACAACTATCCCATGCTTTGCTGCAGTTGCAACAGCAAGAGGCGAATTAACTAAGAAAAAATTCAGAAATACTATTTTATTCTGGTTATGTACATCTTATATCGCATCATCAGTTGTATATTTAGTTTTAGCAAGATGGTGGTTTGTATTTATCTTCTTAGCTTTAGCTACTTTATTAGGATTCTGTATTCATTTTATAAATCAGAAGCGAGATTTAAAAGAAGCTGGTGTGATTAAATAATGCTTGCACTTGAGATAATTGTAGGTATAGCTGCAGTATTGATAGTTGTGTTAGTATTTGGAAAATACATTTATAACCGAATTAATGGTATTGATGAAGAATGTTCAATTTGTAAAAATAGAAGCAAAAAGATCATAAAAAATATTAAAAAAGAATTAGTTAAAGAAACTAATGAATAATTATCTTATAAAAGCTAATCTGTTTTGATTAGCTTTTATTAACGTTAATAATATTTAGTGAAAACAAAATACTAGAATGTATCAGTGTTTAATGTTATAATTATTTAGTTAAAAAAGGTGATAAAAATGTTATATAACTATATTTTAGTTAGATTAGGTGATTTAACTTTAAAAGGAAAAAATCAAAATGTATTTTTAAGAAGATTATATAATTTGATTAATTTGAAATTAACTGGCTTAGATATAAAAATAGAATATCGTCACGATAGAATTTATATTGATCCTAAAAATGAAGAAATTAAAAATATATGTGAAAGGCTTGATTTAGTTTCAGGTATTTCTTCATATTCTTTAGTTATTAAATGTAGTGATGATTTAAATGATATTAAAGAAAATTCATTAAAGTTAGTAAAAGAAGTAGCAAAAGATGGTCAGACTTTTAAAGTTGATACAAAAAGAGCAAATAAATCTTATCCGATGTTATCATTAGAAGTTAGTCAACATGTTGCAGGATTTGTTTTAAGTCAAATTAAATGTTTAAAAGTTGATGTGCATAAACCTGATTTATGTTTACATATAGAAATTAGAGATAAAAATGCATATTTATTCATTTCATCAATAAGAGCTTTAGGTGGTTTTCCTGTAGGAGTTGCTGGTAAAGGTTTATTATTGATGAGTGGTGGTATTGATTCGCCTGTTGCTGGTATTTTAGCAATGAGACAAGGAATTGATGTTGAATGTATTCATTTTGAATCTACACCTCTTACTTCAATTGAATCAGCTCAAAAAGTAATAGATTTGGCTAAAATAATGGCAAAATATACTCAAAATAATGAAATAAAAATTCATTTTGTTCCATTTAAAGAAATCCATCAAGCATTATTACAAAATATTCCAGAATCATATATGATAACAATTATGAGGCGTATGATGTATCGCATAGCTTCTAAATTTGCTATTAAAAATGAAGATTTATGTCTTATTTCTGGTGAATCTGTTGGGCAAGTTGCATCTCAAACTCTTGGTAGTATGCGTACAATAAATGATGTTACAAATTTACCGGTAATAAGGCCTCTTTGTACAACTGATAAGGTAGATATTATAGCTTATGCTCAAAAATTTAAAACATTTGATATTTCAATTAGACCATTTGAAGATTGTTGTACAGTATATGTACCTAAAAATCCAACAACAAATCCAAAAATAGATAAAGCAGAATTATTTGAAAAAATGTTTGATTTTGCACCTTTAGTTGAAGATGCAGTTAATAATATTAGAACTATTAAGATTACACCAGAGTCAAATATAGATTTATCACTTTTAGGACTTGAGGTTAGAGATGTTTTAGATGAAATCAAAAATAAAGCTTAATAAAGCGATGATTTTGGTTATATTTATTTAATAAAAAGAGTATAATAAAAAAGAAAGAAGTGATTTTTATGAATACTTTATATGCAACAAAATGGCAAAGATTTGTAGCTTATATAATTGATATTGCATTTGTATCAGTTGTTGCATCCTTATTTGTTACATTAATTTATTATTTTACAAAATATGATACTAATCAAAGAGGATTATTACAAAAAGTTTTTCTAGATAACGCTAGAGCTTATTTAAATAATCCAACTTCAGCAAATCAAGATGCTTTATATTCTTCTGCATATGATTTTTTAGTATTATATGCTAAAGAGACATTAAGAAGCGTAATTATGAAAGTATTAGTTGCTACAATTTATTTAGTATTAATACCTTTGTGTGCACCTAATTTCCAAACTTTAGGTAGGATTGCTTCAAGAACAAAAGTAGTAAAAACAAATGGTAATGTTGCTACTGCATCTAATTTATTAGTAAGAGAATATGTCGGTACTTTATTAATTTATAGTACATTTATTGGTTTAATTATTAGTATGATTTTAGTATTAACTAAAGGTAAATCAATTTGTGACTATATTTCAAAGACAGTATTAATTAAAAAAACAAATATGGTTACTGGAGAAGCACCTAAAGAAGAAATTAAAGAAGA